>NZ_LDOV01000014.1 GCF_001029435.1 Photobacterium aphoticum
TTCACCGACCACTATTAAAACGTAGTGGTTTGTAAAAACTGTTATGTATATCGGTGAATAGCGCAGTTTGGTAGCGCATCTGGTTTGGGACCAGAGGGTCGGGGGTTCGAATCCCTCTTCACCGACCACTATTGAAGCCTCAGTCGAAAGACTGGGGCTTTTTTACATCTGTAATTGCAAAAACCGTTATGTATGTCGGTGAGTCGCGTGGTTTGGTAGTGCATCTCAGGGCTCTGGGTATGGCGGACCAGAGGGTCGGGGGTTCCCGATTTTTAAGGGCATGGCCTTTTCACCGACCACAATTAAGAGCATAACTGAAGCCTCGTCAGAAATGACGAGGCTTTTTGCGTTTTGGACGCTTGCTGAAGGGCGAGTACTGACCGATGAATTACGCTTTTGGGCGTTGCCGCGACATCCACAAGGTGTGGCCAGCCAGTGTCACCACAATGATGGCTGCTCCCATCGCGACTTCTTTGGAAGGCGCTTCGCTGAGGAACCACCAGACCAGCAATGGGCCGAATAGGATTTCCAACAGCAAGATCAAGCTGGCTTCTGCCGCTGGCAGGTATTTGGGGCCAAGGGAAATTAACAATAACGAAAACGGCACGACACCAGCACATAATAGCAGGGTGTAGATCCCTTCACTGAATGTCAGTGAGAAAGGGTGTGCGCCTGCCAGCAGCGAGATAATGGCGGTAAAACAGCCGGAATAAATTAAAAAGACGTTCGCATATTGGGCTTTGGTTTTGCGAAGCATGATGAGATAGACCGACATAGAGACCGCCGTAACCAGCGCAAAGGTATCCCCTTTGAGTGCGCCTGGGCTGGCTTGATCGGCAAACACCAGCCAAATGCCCCCGACGGCGATAAAAATGGCAAGAATTGTCGCTTTATCTAAGCGTTCACCTAGCCAGAAAAAGGCCAGTACGGCGGTGAACATGGGGGCTGTATTGGCAATGACTAAGGTACTGGTGACTTCGGTACTGTCGATGGAAAATACAAAGCAGATGGTTGAAGCCGAAAACAGCAGGGCGACCAGCACAGTACTGAGTGCCGGACGTAAGGCATGTGTGGTGATCACGGTGCGATCTTGTCGCCATTGTACGCAAAATAAGACGATAGCCGGCAATAGACCGCGCCAGAAGAGTAACGTCCACTCGTGCCCGTTGACGAGGCGTACGAGCAGGCTGTCAAAACTTAAAATTATGACCCCAAGCAGGGTGTAGAGACGTCCGCGTTGTCTCTCATCGAGTTTCTCCAAGATCATCATAGTGAATAATCCTGTTTGTATTGTTATAGGTAATAGATGGTGTTGCGGTTAGCGGCACTGAACGGAGTGGCCTAGGGTGAGCAAGGAGACCTTGAACCCTTCTGCTTGCAATAACGCGGGTACGCCTTGTTGACCAAACAGGTGCATGGCCCCCACAACCACAACAAAATGGCCTTGCTGATAGGCTGGCGCATGAACAAATTGATCGGCCCAATCGCGGTTGCGGTTGTTGATCAGTACATTATCGGTATGGGCGTTATATTGGCTGTCATCCACCAGTTTAAGCAATTGTTGCTGATCGCCCGCCTTCCAAGCAGACAGTAAACAGTTGAGTTGTTCAGATAATGCTTGCCAGTCATCGACCGTACTGAGTAGGAGATCTTTACCGTGATCTTCGAGCCCTTCCAATAACTCTATTTGTTGAGTCAGGCTTTCTAGCTCTATGACGGGGAGCTTTTCGGCTTTTGCGCGTTTGAGCAGGGTGATATCAATGCCGTTGTCGGCCGACAGACCCGCTTGGGTTGCCATGGTCATTTGCAGGGTAATGGCGCTGAGCCAAGGCGGTGATTGCAGTAAGGTCGAAGAGGGTAGATTGAGTTTCTTGGCTAAGGCGGTTAAAGCTTGTTGTTCTTCGGGGTTCAGCACTTGCCGGGTGGCAGGAGTATTGGGGTTCAGTGATGGTGTAAAGGGCTGCAAAATATCGGCTTCCACAACCAGTGCATCGGCCTGCTGCCAGCGTTGTAAGAAGGCCTTGGGTAACGGGTAAAAATCGGCGGTGCCGACATGAATCGCCCCTAAAAACGTAAAGCTGCGATTGTCTTTTTCTGCCAGCCAAACCATGGGTTCGGCACTGGCCTGCGAGGAGAAAAACGGCAGTAAGAGCAGCGTGTGCGTGAGGAGTTTTTTGAAAAAGGAAAGAGACATAATCACTCTTTGTGTATGGGATACCGCTAGTTAACCTATAGCAGTTGGACAAGGTATTCAATGTTGTGAGCAAAATGAGACGCCTTCCTCTCTCTGTCAGAGCCTGACGGAAAGGGGAAGGCGGTTAAGTGATAGGCGGTTAGATTTATAGACGGTTAGGTCATAGACCGCTATTTTTTGCTGTCAGGGTGTAACCAGAACCACCAAATGATGAGACCGATTACGGCTAAACCAATCAATGCTGCCATGTTAGTGCTCCTTCGTAGTGGCGGGTGCCGCTGTTGATGCAGACTCCGGTGCGCGATGTTGTGTTACCGCACCTGACGGTGTAAACAAACGCAGGCGATTGGCGTTACTGACCACCGTAATTGAGGACAATGCCATCGCCGCTCCAGCAACAACCGGGCTTAACAATGCTCCGGTGAACGGGAACAGGATACCGGCAGCCACCGGAATACCCAGCGTGTTGTACACAAAGGCCCCGAACAGGTTCTGTTTCATGTTTTTCAGCGTTGCACGAGACAGTTGAATTGCATCAGCCACACCATGCAGCGAATGACGAACCAGCGTCAGTTGCGCACTTTCAATCGCCACATCACTGCCACTGCCCATGGCAATGCCGACTTCCGCCTGTGCCAGTGCGGGCGCATCGTTGATGCCATCACCGACCATCGCCACCTTCTTACCTTGTTGCTGCAGACGCTGAACTTCGGCGGCTTTACCGTCAGGCAAGACACCTGCAATCACTTGGCTGATCCCCGCTTGTTGGGCAATGGCTTTGGCGGTGGCTTCAATGTCACCGGTCAGCATCACCACATCCAGTCCCATGCCTTGCAGGCGACGAATGGCTTCAACAGAGTCATGACGTAGTGGATCGCTCACCCCGAGCATGCCCGCCAATTGACCATCGATAGTCACATAAATAGGGGTGACACCTTGATGGCTGATGGTATTTGCATCCTCTGTCGAGGCCGCATCATCCACGCCGTGTTGTGCAAGCAGTTTACGGTTACCCAATAGCAGCGCGTGTCCGTTGACTTGCCCGCTGATCCCAAAGCCCGGTGTGGCATGGAACTGCTCGACCGTTTGCAAAGGAAGATCGCCAGCTTTTGCCGCATCAATGATGGCGCGGCCCAATGGGTGTTCAGAACCCTGCTCCAGGCTGGCGGTCAGTTGCAGCACCTGCTCGTCAGTAAAGCCGTGGTAGCTGGACTGGTGTACTAATTGTGGCTTACCTTCGGTTAGGGTACCGGTTTTATCCAGCACGACGGTGTCGACACCAGCTGCCACTTGCAGCGCTTCAGCATTGCGGATCAGCACGCCGTATTCGGCCGCTCGTCCGATCCCCACTGTGACGGACATCGGAGTGGCTAAGCCCAATGCACACGGACAGGCGATGATCAGCACTGTGGTCGCCGTAACCAGCATGTAACTGGATGACGGATCCGGGCCGAAGTAGTACCAAATCATGGCGGTCAGCACGGCAATGATCATCACGGTTGGCACGAAAATAGACGAAATGGTATCGGCCAGACGTGCCAGCGCCGGTTTACTGCTTTGTGCCTGACGCACCAAATCAATGATGCGTGCCAGCATGGTGTCACGGCCGATTTTCTCTGCCGTAAACAGCAGGGTGCCGTGTTGGTTAATGGTACCCGCATGCACGGTATCGCCGATTTGCTTGTTGGCAGGCAGCGGCTCACCGGTCAGCATCGATTCATCAATGTAGCTTTGTCCCTGTACGATGGTGCCATCTACCGGCACTTTGCTGCCCGGGTACAAGCGCACAGACATCCCGGCTTGCACTTGTGCCAGTGGCACTTCGCGTTCTTCACCGTTTTCGACAATCACGGCTGTCGGCGGCTGAAGATCCATCAGTTGCTCGAGCGCTTTGGAAGTACGGCTACGGGCACGGGCTTCAAGCGCATGACCGAGCGTGATCAAACCAAGGATCATGGCTGATGCTTCAAAATACACATGACGTGCCTGCATCGGTAACAGATCCGGGGCGATCACCACCAGCATCGAGTACAACCATGCAGCACCGGTACCCAGTGCAACCAGCGTATCCATACTGGCGCGGTGGTGTTTGAACGCTTTCCACGCATTGACGAAGAAGTGACGACCAACCGTCAGCAACAGTACCAATGTCAGTAAGCCTACTAATCCCCAGCTGATTTGGCTGGCGGTAGAAGTGATCATCATACTGCCACCGAACACGCCCCACGCCATCAGCGGGATACCCACCCCTAAGCCAATGTAGGCGTTGCGCATGTGCTGGCGGTAGATTTGTGCATTCTGTGCTTGCTGGCGTTCACGGCGGGTTTGTTCATCTTCCGACAATTCCGCGCCGTAGCCGGCAGCATCCACCGCGTGAATGATGGCATCGGCTTTCACGTCACCACTGACCAATGCAGTACGCTCCGCCAGGTTCACGTTGGCAGATTGCACGCCATCGACAGCACGAATGGCTTTTTCCACCGATGCCACACAACTGGCGCAGGTCATGCCGGACAATATAAACTGCTGGGTTTGGCCTGGCGCCTGCGACTGTGTTTGTGCCTGTGGCTGCACGTTTGACGTGGCTTCAGCAGGCTCTGCGGGCGTATGGGTATTTGCTTCAATCACTGTATTCGGATCGGCCACGGTAGCGGTGTAACCCAGTTCCGTGATCAGGGTAATCAGGGCGTCATCGCTCAAGGTGCTCTCGATGCTCGCGGTGGTTTTACTGACGGTGAAATGGGTGATCGCGGGCTCAGCGGCTAATGCGGCTTCCACTTTTGCCACACAGCGGCCACAGCTCAGGCCGGATAAGGTCAACGCAGTGATGGTTGTGAGGGCGTTATCGGGGGCTGGCGAATACTCGGGGGCTTGTTCAGGGACAGAAAACCCCAATGCCGTGATCAGCGCAACGACTTCTGCTTGGCTTAAGCGAGTCGTAATAGATAAATGTGTCGTGGTGACGTGAAAGTCAGAGACGGCATCATGGGCGTCCAGTGCAGCGTTAACCTTGCCAACGCACTTGCCACAAGACAGACCCGCCAGCGGTAACTCGTAATGAAAACCGGCCTCATAGCCCAGATCTTGGATCGTCTTGATCGCGATTTCTGGGCTGAGATCGCCCTGGATCACGGCGTGCTGTGTATCCACCGATACGGAGGTGACACCGGGCAGGGCACTCAAGGCCGCCTGGATTTTGCCGGCACAGTTCATGCACCGTACTTTGCCTAATGTAAGCGTTAATTCACTCATAATTGCGCCTCTATGCGTTACGCATGATAACGAAGATGGCTCATAATAAACCTTCCATCAACTGGAAGGTCAAACATTTTGTGTGAGTCGACGAGATTTACAGCATGGGGGTTGAGGTTATGGCGGGATGCACAAATAATAAAGGGAGTGATCGTGTTTACCTGCCCCGAGTGGCAAGGCGAGTTTTATGAATATCAGTGACATTGCACAACGCACCGGATTAACGGCGAAGACCATTCGTTTCTATGAAGAAAAAGGTATCATTTCGCCACCGGATCGGGCTGAAAACGGCTACCGCCAATATCATCAATACCATGTGGATGAGCTGCATTTGATCCGCCGCTCTCGTTTAGTGGGGTTTACCTTGGATGAAAGCCGTGAGCTATTGGCATTTTCTCGTGACCCACACCGTCGCAGTGCCGATGTGAAGCAAAAAGCCGAGCAGAAGCTGGTGGAGATTGATGAAAAAATTCATGAATTACAGCAGATGAAGCAGACGCTGGAAGCACTAACGGTGCAGTGTCCGGGGGATGAAAGTGCGACGTGTCCCATCATTGAAGGCTTGTGTTGTCACAGCAAATCGTAATCTTGAATGATGAGAGACACAAAGGCTGGCATCAGTGGCCAGCCTTCGTCTATTTCAAGTGCCGTTATTCGCAGAGCGGTTAGTACAGCAGAGAGTACAACTGACGACGGTATTTACCTGCCACCGCGTTGCCTTGCCCCAGTGCTGCCAGAATATCCATCATGGTTTTCTTAGCGTTGCCGTCAGCAAAGTTCATGTCTTTGCGTAGCAGACCAATTAACAGCTCAAGGGCTTCTTCCGCGCGGTCAACTTGGCTGTATTGCACCGCCAATTCAAACGCCAAGTTGTGATCGGCAGGGTTTGCTGCCAGTTTTTCTTCCAACAGACGGATTTCCGGTGAGTCAGACGCTTGCTTGTGCAGCTCGAGTTTCGCCATCAAGCCTTTGTATTTTGCATCCTGATCCTGCATCAAAATTGTGCCCAGAATCGCTTCCGCTTCATCGTACAGTTTGGTTTCAATCAAACACTCGGCGACCGCCAATTTCACCACAGCATGCTCACCAAATGTTGCCGTCAACGGGCGCAGTAGCGCTAAGGCTTCGGTGTATTGCTGGCTTTCTACTTTTTCTAACGCTTCTTTCAGCGCCATCTCTTCCGGGCTAGGCAAGTGCTTGTTCAGCATGTCACGCAATGTTTGTTCATTTTGCGGGCCGGCCATGCCATCAACCGGGCGACCATCTTTAAAGAGCGCCACGGTCGGTAAGCTTTGTACGCCAAATTGTCCTGCGACCATCGGCTGGGCTTCACAGTTCAATGTGGCCATTGTCAGCATGCCCGGGTAGGACGCCACAATGTTTTCTAGGAGGTGATTAATTTCCTGTGTTTCAGGCATAGAAGGCGCCCAGAAGCTGATCACGACTGGGGTTTGCATTGATTGCTCAATGACCTGTTGAAGATTTTGCTCGTTCAGTTCGATAGCAAGTGACTGGTACATGGATTTATTCTCACTCCCTGCGCATTGGTCGTGGTGTGATAAGAACACCAAAAAGTTCGCTTGTCTTAGTTATGGGGGGGATAAGTAGGGATTTCAAGCCAGAGAGCGAGGGGAAGGGCATTGTTGCAGAAAAAACCAGATAAATAAGAAAGGAGAGCATCGGCTCTCCTTTCTTATTGAAACGTTAACATTAATGCGAGTGTCACGCAGACACAGAGGAGATTAATTTGGCGCAATGTCATAACTACACCTTTTTTGTTTTGATAATGCTTTTGTTGTTCATGGATAAGTGAAGCAAGGTAGGGACTGCCTTCAACTTACCTGATTAAAATAGCGTTTGTATGTGACACTAATATGACGTTTCTTGTTTTTTTCTATGAATTTCTCACGAGGTGGGATCAACAGGCTGTTTTTGCCGATCAGGGGGAGTGATATGGTGGCTTTTTGATCGCGAAAGTCTGTGTTTATTGTTAACAAAGAGTGATTTATGTAAAAGCCGGCATAATGAC
Source organism: Photobacterium aphoticum (assembly GCF_001029435.1). Taxonomy (GTDB): domain Bacteria; phylum Pseudomonadota; class Gammaproteobacteria; order Enterobacterales; family Vibrionaceae; genus Photobacterium; species Photobacterium aphoticum. The sequence goes on from NZ_LDOV01000014.1 coordinate 7,476, forward strand.
CGGCTTGTTGTTGAGGTATGAATAAACAGAATTACGTGCTTTTTTTCAGCAGTTTGTCTAACCATTGAGTCGGAAGAATGCGCCGTAGGAATCCAAACAAGTAGGTAGGTTGTGTAACATAATAGCGCGGTGCCGGACGCGAGCTGTTGATGATGGCCTGCAGGGGCTTGAGTACCGCTTCCGGCCCCAGAGTAAATTGGTTCGACGGGGAAGCTTTACCCAGTCGTGACAGGGTCAGTTGGTAGTTTTCGCGGTGGCGGGAGCCTTCCAGAGCAATGTGCTGTTCAAAACGGGCTTTGGCGTTAGCACGAAACTGACTTTCAATCGGCCCCGGTTCAATCAGGCTGACGTGAATCGGCGTGTCAGAGAGTTCCAGTCGCAAGGTGTCCGTGTAACCTTCCAAGGCAAACTTACTGGCGTTGTAGGCGCCACGATAGCGCATCGCGACCAGTCCCAACACCGAGCTGTTTTGCACGATCTTGCCGCTGCCTTGTTTGAGCATGATGGGGATAACCGCTTGGGTGAGGTGGTGCCAGCCAAAAAAGTTGCTTTCAAACTGCTGGCGCAACGCGGCGGTCGGCAAATCTTCCAGCGCCCCCGGTTGGCCGTAAGCGGCATTGTTAAACAGTACATCCAAACGGCCGCCGGTAAGGGCGAGGGCATCTGCCAGGCCTTGTTCAATCGAGGCTTCATCGTCCATATCGATGCGTACACACTGCAGGCCTTCTTGCTGCAATCGCGCCACATCATCGGGGTGGCGGCAGCTGGCGACCACGTGGTAGCCCGCCTTGTGGAGGGCATGGGCACAATGATAGCCGATGCCGGTACTGCATCCGGTCAGTAAAAGTGAGGTTGTCATGGCGAGTCTGTCCTTTTCGTTCTGTGCGGTGCGTGATGAACCGTTAATTGTCACTCGATAGGTGAGGGGCAATTTCTTTCGCCATAAATTGGGCGATCCAAGGTTGAGCATCCGGCTTGGGATGCAGGCCGTCTTCCATCATCCATTCCTGACGCAAAATGATGTGTTCCAGAAAGAAAGGCAGCAGCGGCACAGACAATTCGTCACTCACGTCTTGAAACACATTGGCAAAGTGGTCGCTATAGCGTTTGCCGTAATTTGGCGGTACAACTATTTGCATTAGTAAGGGTTTTGCGTCGGCCGCTTGGATCTGAGTGATCATCTGGGTCAGATTATTGCGTATAGTTGAAGGAGGAAATCCGCGCAATCCGTCATTGGCACCCAGTTCAATCATCACATAATCGGGTTGGTGGGTATCCAGCAGGGCGGGTAAGCGGGCAAGGCCGTTGCCGGTGGTATCACCGGAAATACTGGCGTTCACAACCGTTAAGGTATGTCCTTCTTGCTCCAGTTGTTCGGGAAGCAGGTTGGGCCAACTTTGTTCGGCGGCCATGCGATAACCGGCACTTAAGCTATCACCCAGTACCATCAGGGTCGCGGCCATGCTGTGCGACGAAAACATCACAACAAGCAATACTGAAAGGAATCGTATCATGTCTACATCCGTGATTAAGGCTGTCTCTGTGTCCAAACAGGTGACGACGGCATCGTCGTCCCTGACCATTTTGCAGGATGTTTCGCTTGAGGTCGAGCAGGGTGAAGCAATTGCGTTGGTCGGTGTCTCCGGGGCAGGAAAATCGACCCTGATGACCTTATTGGCGGGGTTAGATACCCCATCACAAGGCTCTATTGAATTATTGGGCCAGCCGATTTCGGGCATGGATGATGAAGCGCGCGCCGCACTGCGCAGTGAATCCATCGGGTTTGTATTCCAAAGTTTTTTACTCATCCCTTCACTGTCTGCGCTGGAAAATGTGTTGTTGCCCGCCTTGATCAAAGGGGAAGCGGCTGATGAAGCGCGTGCCCATGATTTGCTGGCGCAGGTTGGTTTGGCCGGACGTGAAAATCACCTGCCGTCGCAATTGTCGGGCGGAGAGCAGCAGCGAGTGGCCTTGGCGCGGGCGTTCATGACCCGTCCGCACGTGCTGTTTGCCGATGAGCCGACCGGTAATCTGGATCAGCACACCGCCGCCACTGTGATTGAGTTGCTGTTTGCCCTGAACCGCGATCACGGCACCACCTTAGTGTTGGTGACGCACGATCCGCATCTGGCCCAGCGTTGCGATCGCACATTAACCCTTGAGGGTGGGAGTATGGTGGCCGCATGACAGAGCTTTCAACCCCGGCAGCGACCCCACCAACGGTGTATCGTGGCCTGCTGACCAAATGGAGTTGGCGTGAACTGTGGCAGGGCCAATTATGGCCTGTGGCTGTGGCGTTAACCCTGATCATTGCTTGTGTGTTTGCGCTAAGTGCCCTCGTGATGCGGGTGGAAGGTGTGATGGTGGATCAGGGGCGTTCGATGATTGCCGCTGATCGGGTGTTTCGTTCAGCCAATCCTTTGCCGCCGACATTATTAGAACGGGCTGAACAGCAAGGGCTGCAAACCTCGGTACAAACCCGCTTTGGTACCATGGCATTCAGTGATGAGGCCATGCAACTGGTGAGCGTGAAAAGTGTCGACAGTGCCTTTCCCCTGCGCGGTGCGTTGAGCCTGCAAAGTGCGAATGGTGTCCGCCATCAGGTGCAACCGGGTGAGTTGTGGTTGGCAGCGCGTCTGTTTGATCTTCTGAAAGTCAAAGAGGGCGATACACTGGCCATTGGGGATGCGGAGTTAGTGATCAGCGGCACCATTATGGAGGAGCCAGAGCTGTCATTTAACCCGTTTAGCCAGATGCCTGCGGTGCTGATCCATGCTGATGACCTGGCCCAAACCGGGGCGATTCAACCGGGTAGCCGGGTGCAGTATCGGGCATATTTCAAAGGGGAGGATGCCCAACTGGCCGCGCTCCAACAGGCGACCACCTTGGCTGCAGGCGATCGCTGGTTGAGTGAAACCACACAAGGGCGAACCGGCGATATTCTTGAAAAAGCCCGTCAATATCTGTCACTGACTCTGATTTTGGTCATCATGATGGCGACCGCCACCTTGGTATTAACCTGTCTGCACTATGTCTCCACGCGGCGAGAAACTGTTGCCATGATGAAAAGCCTGGGTGCCAGTCGCCGCTGGTTGTGGCTGTGGTTATCGCGCCAGTTGGTGATGCTGTTTACGTTGGCGGCATTGGCCGGCGGGGCGATTGGTAGCGGGTTAGAGTACCTGTTGCGTTTGCCGTTAGGGGCGATATTGCCGGATGCTTTACCGAGCGTCGGCCTGATGCCATGGGGTGTCAGTGTGCTGGTGGCTTTATTGGTTGCACTGCCGGCGATGGGCATTGCGTTGTGGCAACTGGTGGAAGCGCCCGCGATTGCTGTGATGCAGCCGCAAGTGGATGTACCGCTCAATCCTGAACGTTACTTGCTACTGCTCTTCCCTGTTTTGGCTGCCTTATGGTGGTTTGGGGACAACGGGTTAATGTGGGTCACGCTGGCGGGGCTCTTTATTTTGATGGGCGTGCTGGGATTACTGGGTGTGCTGGTGGTGGCTGTGTTGAAGCGCTTTCGCTGGGGCGCAGCCATGCAGTTGGCCTTAAGCCGCATCAGTCGCAGCCCGTTAGCGACCGGCGCGCAATTGGCGGCCTTGACCAGCTCTTTGATGTTGTTGACGGTGATTTGGCTGCTGCGCAGTGATTTGCTGTCGGATTGGCAGCAGACACTACCGGCCGATGCGCCCAATGTGTTTGCCTTGAACATCGCCCCTGAGCAGCAGGCGGATTATCTGGCCGCCTTGGATGCACAAAACATCATGCGATCGGAAGGCTATCCGGTGATCCGAGGGCGGATCACCCATGTGAATGACGATGCGTTATTGACGATGTCCGCTTCGTCAGCAACCGACACACCGAATGCATCAGCCACTGCGTCAGAATCAGATGCTGAAACAGGCTCTGAGACACCAGTCAGAGACGAATCCCTGCGCCGCGAGCTCAATTTCACTTGGCGCGAAAGCTTGCCTGAGCACAATACGGTGATTGCGGGAGAATGGGGCGCGGCGGGCGGCGTCTCGGTCGAAAGTGGCATTGCGGATCGCTTGGGGATAGAGTTGGGAGACAAGCTGGCCTTTACGGTTAACAGTCAGGATTTTACTGCTACAGTGACCAGTTTGCGTGATGTGGAATGGCGCAATATGCGGCCGAACTTCTACTTCATTTTCACGCCGGATGTGATGGCGCACCTGCCTGCCACGTGGTTGGTGAGTTTCCGTATCGAAGCGGGGCAAGAAGGGCTGATTAATCAGCTGGGACGAGATTTCCCGACCGTCAGCCTGTTGGATTTACGCACCATGGCGACCCGTATTCAGGGCATCATGCAGCAAATTTCCTTGTCTTTGTCGGTCTTGGCGGGACTTGGGGTGGTCAGTGGTTTGTTACTGGTGATGACCTTACTGCGTTTGAGTATGGCGCAACGCAAACTGGAAATTAAGCTCTATCGCACTTTAGGGGCCAGTCGTCAGCGTATCACCGCCACAGTATGGGGCGAGTACGGCATCATGGCATTAATTGCAGGGATCATGGCGGCGATTGGGGCAGAATCGGTGGTGGCGGCCTTAGTCAAATGGGGCTTTGAATTGCCGGTCACCGCGCACCCTTGGGTTTGGGTCGGTGTCCCTGTGCTGGCCTTGTTGCTGGTGGTGATCATCATTCGTTCTATGTTGCAGCAACTGTTGTTGCCGTTACAGCGCTAGAGCACAGTATAAGCGCGATAAAAACACCTAAATAAATGGCGGTGTTCACTCTCTCATCAGAGAAACTGAACACCGTTATTTTTGTTTTCTCGTTTTTGTTTTTGCGTTTTGCTTGAGTGCGTTAAAGGCTCAGGCGTGGCGCAGAATATCTTGCAGCGCTTCGTTAATGTCACGGTGCTGGAAGGTATAGCCTGCCGCTTCCAGTTTGGCTGGAATGGCGTTTTGGCCTTCCAGTAACAAGGAAGCCGCTTCGCCCAGTGCCAATTTCAGGGCAAAGGCCGGTGTGAAAAGAAAATGCGGGCGGTGCAGGGCATGAGCCAATGCCTGACTAAACACCTTATTTGTCACCGGCTCGGGGGCGGTCATGTTAAAGGCACCGTGTGCGCTTGGGGTATTGAGCAAAAAGACAATGGCGTTGACCATGTCATCCAGATGGATCCACGGCGTGTACTGTTTGCCCGAGCCGATGGGGCCGCCGAGGCCGAATTGGTAAGGCAGTAACATTTTGGCCAGTGCGCCGCCATGGCGTCCTAACACAATTCCTGTACGCAGCAGGCAGACGCGGGTGGCCTCACTGGCCGCATCTGATGCGATGTGCTCCCAGCGTTGGCAAACATGATGGGCAAAGTCATGACGAGAGACATGTTCAATAGCAAAGTCTTCATCAATCACGTTATCGTGTTGATTGCCATAAATGCCCACCGCAGAGCCGCTGATGAACGTATGCGGCGGTTGCTCACTGGCTTTTATCTTTTCCACTAATTGCTGGGTGATCCCCCAACGGCTGCGGCAGATGGTGTCTTTTTGGCGCGCGGTCCAGCGTTTGTTAATGATGGGCTCACCGGCAAGGTTGATCACCGCGTCAAAGTCGTTGAGATTCTCTAGCTGATCCAAGGTAGTGATTGCCTTGACAGGCTCCCCCAGAGACAGGCTGGCCTTGGCCGGATCGCGACTGAGTACCGTGATGTCATGATCACGCAGTTGATGAATTAAGGCTGCGCCGATAAAGCCAGTACCGCCGGTCACTAAAATCTTCATATACATCCCTCAACGTCAATACAGCCTATCTCAAGGTCTACGGTTTTTTATTCCAATGCATCGCCAGACGGTCATTGTTCTGTCTTTCTTGAAGTCGGCGCACTGAATATATACGAGTATAGCCAAGAGATAGATTGCTGAAATCATAACGTATTGTTATTGCTCGTGCTCTTAGAGAATGTGGGCAAGCTCTCGTGTCGGTGAAGAAAAGTTGTTCTCAAGGAAATATGAGCCATACCTAAAGATAGACAAGGACGTAGCAGGCAGAGGGCGTGCAATGGTGTTAAGCGGTCAGGGAGCACGGAACGGGTTGGTGGCATTGGGCAAAGCCTTGCTCAGTAGTATGCGGGATCTGCTGCCGATTGTGGTGGTGATCGCCTTTTTTCAGCTGGTGGTCTTGCAACAACCGTTGCCGGATTGGGGCCCCATGTTGTTGGGACTGCTGTTTGTGGTGGTCGGCCTGACCTTCTTTGTCTTTGGCCTTGAGATGGGGCTGTTTCCTATCGGGGAATCCATGGCGCGCGCTTTTGCCAATAAAGGCAGCGTAACCGGCTTACTGCTGTTTGCGTTTTGCTTGGGGTTCGGTACCACCATTGCTGAACCTGCTCTGACAGCGGTGTCAGCTGAAGCGGCAGAAGTGGCCGCCGAAGGCGGATTGATAGACCCTGATGAGCAAGCCCGCGAAGAGTATGCCAACGGCTTGCGCGTGACGGTGGCGTTGTCGGTGGGGTTAGCCATTGTGTTGGGGGTGATCCGTATCTTAAAAGGCTGGCCCATTCATCGGGTGATCATTGGGGGGTACCTGACGGTGATGGTGATGACCTGGTTTGCGCCCCCGACCATTGTCGGCATTGCCTATGATTCGGGAGGCGTGACGACTTCGACGATCACGGTGCCATTGGTGACCGCATTGGGCGTCGGGCTCGCCGCCTCGATAAAAGGGCGTAATCCGCTCGTCGACGGTTTTGGCTTGATCGCCTTTGCTTCATTAACCCCCATGATTTTTGTCATGGCCTACGGCATGCTCGTGCATTAAGGATAGCGATGGACAGTGCATTGAGCCATGACGTGATCACCTTGGATATCCCCACCATCGCGATGCATTTCGGGGACACCCTGCTTTCCACCATGCGGGATGTGTTGCCGATTGTGGTGATCATTTTTGGTTTTCAGCTGGCGGTATTGCGCCGGCCGGTTACCCACTGGCAACGGGTGGTGTTGGGCTTTGTGTATGTGGTGCTGGGCTTAGCCCTGTTTTTGATGGGGTTAGAGATGGCGCTGTTCCCGCTGGGCGAATCCATGGCTGAGCAACTCACCGCGCTGGATTTTCTGTTCGGTCAGGGAGAAGCGATCCCCGCGCAAGTGCCTTGGCATGAATATTACTGGGTCTATCTGTTTGCCGCTGCAATTGGTTTTAGTACCACTATCGCCGAGCCCTCGTTGATTGCGGTGGCGATCAAAGCCAATCAAGTGTCAGGCAATACCATCAGTGTGAACGGTTTGCGGATTGCCGTGGCGCTGGGGGTGGCAATAGGGATTGCGCTGGGCAGTTACCGGATTGTGGCGGGGGATCCGCTGCACTATTACATTTTGGTCGGGTACGTGGTGGTGGTTGTGCAAACCTACTTTGCCCCGAAAACCATTGTGCCATTGGCGTATGACTCGGGTGGGGTGACCACCTCGACTGTGACGGTGCCGATTGTGACCGCTCTAGGACTGGGATTAGCCTCAACCGTTCCGGGGCGAAACCCCTTGTTAGATGGATTTGGTTTGATTGCGTTTGCCAGCTTGTTTCCGATGATCACCGTGATGGCCTATGCCCAGTTATCGGTCTGGCAAACACGGCGACAAGCGGAAGCGGCCGAAAGGAGAAAGGATAATGCGCTTTAAATTGTTACTGGCGTTTGTGGAAGATGCCAAGACCGAGGCGGTGTTAACGGCGGCGCGGGAAGCCGGTGCGACCGGGGCCACGGTGATCAACAACGCCCGAGGGGAAGGCTTGCACCAAAAAACCACCTTTTTCGGCTTGAGCTTAGATGTGCAGCGGGATGTGATTTTGTTTGTGGTGGAAGAGCATTTAGCTCGCTCGATTTTAGAAACCATTGAACAGGTGGGTGAGTTTGACAGCTCGTCCGGACAAGGCATTGCGGTACAGTTAGATGTGGAAGATGCGGTGGGCGTGGCCCATCAGATGGAAACATTGACCAAGGTGGTTGAGGCAAAATTATGAGTGAGGAAACCCTGATCCGTGTGCGTGATGTGATGCGCAAGAACTACGCCATTGTGGATGGCCTGATCACCGTGGCAGAAGCCATACGCATTGCCAAACGCGCGCAAATTAAAGCGTTGATCATCGCCAAACGTCACGAGGACGATGAATACGGCATTGTGCTGATGAATGATATTGCCAAGAAAGTGCTGGCGATGGATCGTTCGCCCGAGCGCACCAATGTGTATGAAATCATGACCAAACCGGCCTTGTCGGTCAGCGAAACCATGGATGTGCGCTATTGTGCCCGCTTGTTTGAACGCTTTGGGATCAGCCGAGCGCCAGTATTACACGATGGTGAAGTCATCGGCATGGTCAGTTATAACAATATCGTGCTCAATGGCATGCTGCGAGAGGAATAAGTCGCATGCTGTAACGTGACGTGTGTCAGGGTTCCGTGTACGATGCAGGTATCCTGATTAAAGATTGTAAGACTGACATGAAACTGTTTTTTGCTTCCGATATTCACGGTTGTGCTCAGAGCACACGTCGTACGCTGGACGCCTTCGCGCAAAGTGGGGCAGATCATTTGATCCTGCTGGGTGATACCTTAAATCACGGTCCTCGGAATGCGTTGCCTGCGGGTTACGCGCCGGTTGAAGTGGCTGAATTATTGAATCAGCATGCGGAAAACATCACAGCCGTTCGTGGTAATTGCGACAGCGACGTGGATCAGATGCTGCTCGATTTCCCGATGATGGCAGACTACAACTTGGTGTTACTACCTAACGGCCGCCGTTTGTTCCTGACGCACGGTCATTTGTACAACAGCGATAAGCACCCGCGTTTGCGTGCCGGTGATGTGATTGTGTCGGGTCATACCCATGTGCCAGTGGCAGAGCAAAAAGGCGAGTACTATGCGTTTAACCCGGGTTCAGTGACCATTCCACGTGGTGACAACAAAGCCAGCTACGGCCTGTTGGAAGACAACACCCTAAAAGTGGTGACGTTTGACGGTGACGTACTGTGTCAGGTGACCCTGCCAGCATAACGTTGAGTAAGACGTGAATATAACGGCGGGCGAGGCTCGCCGTTTGTGTTTTCTAAAAGCCGATTAATAGCTTCACGCCAATCAAAAGCGTCAGCGCTTCAAAGCAGCGTTTGATGAGCGTATTACTTTTCTGAGTGGCCCAGTGCGCGCCTAAGTAGCCGCCACACAGCGAGCCCAGCAGTAATACAGGGATCCACGGCCAATAAATCTCAGCCCCTGCCACATACATGGCTGCAGCACCAATCCCATTCCAGAACAAGCCCACACTGACCAAGGTTAATGCCACCGCCTGCTTGTAATCAAAGCCAAACCAGCGCACTAAAAATAAAGTCACGAACAGGCCAGTACCTGCGGTGAGTGAGCCATTTAACATGCCTATCGCGGCCAATCCCATCCCCCCCATGAGCAAACCGACACTGTTGCGGTGACGTGGCTCGGCCGTTTGCCCTAAGGTGCGCTTGCACATTGAGTAAATTCCCAGCCCTAAAATCAAGATACCGAGCAGGGCTTCTGCGATGCGTCCGGGGACAAATAAGATCACATTGGCCCCGGCAATGACGCCCAGCATGCCGGCCACAATCACGTACCCGGTGATGCGCCAGTCTATGGTACCTGCACGAATATGTTTGATGGCGGCACCTAAGCCCAGTGCGACACTGGCCACTTTATGGGTAGCAAGGGCTATAGTGAAAGGCAGGCCGAGGAAAATCAGTAATGGGAATTGCAATAACCCTGCGCCGCCGCCGGACAAGGAGGCAAGCGTGTTGGCAATTAAGGAGCCAAGGAAGAGACCGAGAGCGCTAAGAATATCCATATTCCCACCGAGGTAAGGGCAAAATGCCAACGAAGGCCATTACCTTAGCGTAAAAAGGCAACACTCGGCTAGAGACGGGGTTTAGGCGAGGAATGCACGGAGTGAGACTTGTATCGCAAAAATTAATGTTCTGTAGCGATTTTTCAGCAACTGCGATCTTTTGATGTTGTTAAAATGTTTTTGAAAAAAGACGTGTTTTGTTGATTCGGAATATCCGAGGTATTAACTCGTATATCTCGAGTTTTTGTTTTAGCAGAGCCTTGAATTTTCGATAGAGAAGGTTCACTATCCGGCCTCCTCATTTTTATGTATCAATTTGTGTTAGGTCTCAACAATTATGCATCAGAATCAATTTGATTCTTTATTACCACCGCAAATGGCGGAAAAAGCGGCTGAGGTCGGTGTAAGTAAAGCCACCAAAGATCCAATGAAATCGCTCCTATTGGCCATTACGGCAGGTATGCATATTGGTATTGCCTTTGTTTTTTATACCACTGTGACAACCGGTGCGGGTGATATGCCATGGGGTATGTCTCGTTTCATTGGTGGCTTGGCGTTCAGCTTGGGTCTGATCCTTGTCGTGATCACCGGTGGTGAGCTGTTCACCAGTTCAGTACTGACGCTAGTGGCGCGTGCCAGCGGTAAGATCAGCTGGAAGAGCCTGTGGGCGCACTGGGGCATCGTGTATATCGGTAACCTGATCGGCGCATTGATGCTGGTGGTACTGATGCTGATGACCAAGCAATACATGTCTGGCAGCGGTGCTGTGGGTATTAACGCCATGCACATTGCTCAGCACAAGTTGCACCACGATTTTATGCAGGCGGTTGCGCTTGGCATCATGTGTAACGTATTGGTGTGTGTGGCGGTATGGATGACTTTCAGTGGCCGTACGCTGACTGACAAAATTTTGGTGATGATCCTGCCGGTCGCCATGTTTGTGTCTTCAGGTTTTGAGCACTGTATTGCCAACATGTTCCAGGTACCGATGGCGATTGGTATTAAAACACTGGCTTCTCCAGAATTCTGGCAGATGACAGGGATGAACCCAGCAGATTTTGCTGACCTGACGCTAAGCAATTTCATCATCAATAACCTGATCCCTGTGACACTCGGTAATATTATCGGCGGCGGTATCTTCGTCGGTATGGGTTACTGGATTATTTACCTTCGCGGTAAGTAAATCGGTAAATACGTGTAACTGGATAGTATGGGTAGTGTGCTAGCGATCGATACTTTCTCCAGTGACCGCGTTCTACGTTTTTGCTAACAGTGTTAAGTTAGTACTATTTTCTCTGAAGATGTTTTTCTTCTCGCCGCTGCCTTTGTTGCAGCGGCTTTTTTATATCTTGAGTTTCGCGTTTCGAGTTTCTAGAACCTAGAGCTTAGAACCTAGAACAGCCCCTCGCTTCCTTACCTTGTACTTTCAGCTTACGCCACCAGACTCCACAATAAGTAACCGTTAAGGCTCAGTACCAGCAGGATGATGATCCCGCCCAGTCCCGCAATCACTGGTGAGTTACGGAAACGCCCCATGATCTGATGCTGACTGGTGAAGATCAGCAGCGGGATAATCGCCAGTGCCACCCCAAAGCTCAGTACCACTTGGCTGGCCACCAGAATGTCGGTGGTGCTCACGCCCATCGCAATGAAACCAAAGGCTGGCAACATGGTCACCACACGGCGCACCCACAATGGAATGGTAAAGCGCACGAACCCTTGCATCACCACTTGGCCGGCCAGCGTACCCACCACGGTAGAAGAGAGGCCAGAAGCAATTAATGATAAGCCAAACAGCAGTGCCGCGCCTTTGCCCAATAATGGCGTCAGGGTTTGATAGGCCGTTTCAATGCTGGCGATATCGGTGCGGCCAGTATGGTGGAACACCGCTGCGGCCATAGCGATAATGGCGATATTGACAAAACCGGCGATGGTCATGGCAATCAGTACATCGACACGGGTCATTTTCAGACGTTTTGTCACCGAGTGCTCGGTCGGTGCAGAGAACATGGCCGAGTGCAGGTACACCACGTGTGGCATCACGGTTGCCCCTAAAATCGCTGCGGCCAGATAGATTTGTTTCGGCTCGGTCAGGCTAGGTACCATCAGGCCATGAGCCAGTGGGGCCAGTGCCGGTTTGGCCATCATCAGTTCCGCCACATAAATCACCGCAACCACCAACAGTAGCGCACCAATCACGATTTCCAGTGGTTTCTGGCTGCGTTTTCCCAGTGTCAGAATGGCTAAGGTGACTAATGCCGTAATGGTTGCCCCTTCAAGCAGGTTAACCCCCAGCAGCAACTGGAAACCGACCGCCGCACCGATAAATTCGGCCAAATCTGTCGCCATAGCAATGAGTTCAGCCTGCAACCAGTAAGGCACCACTGCCCAGCGCGGTAATTGGTCACGTAGGTGTTCGGCCAGGTTTTTTCCGGTCACGATGCCCAGTTTGGCAGAGAGGTATTGGATCAGCATCGCCATCAGGTTGGCCCACAACACCACCCACAACAGCTGGTAGCCGTATGCCGAGCCCGACTCAATGTTGGTGGCAAAGTTACCCGGATCGATATAGCCAATCGCGGCTACAAACGCCGGGCCGAGCAGGCGACGCGCTGAGCTTTTGATGGCAGGAGAAGCTGTGTTGGAATGACTGGGGCTAACGCTGTGTGACTGACTGTCTGTCAGTGATTGAGTGAGTGTGCTCATGGCGGTGTGTCCGATAACGTGGTGGTGCAAGAAAAGGAGATGGTGGGACTTTACGCCTGTGAATGCCCTTGCGCTAATGCGTAAAAACTATCGTTTTGATAGTAATGGCCGATAGATAATCTGAGGTGCGAGGTGCGAGGTGC
>NZ_LDOV01000015.1 GCF_001029435.1 Photobacterium aphoticum
TACCGAAGTAATGAATGAATTGACTGTGCCGACTTCTCTTTATTGCTAAAGGTCTATCGATTGGTCACTCAGTTTCATTGATAAATCTTTTTGACTATCTATTCAACGAGTGCCCACACAGATTGCATGGTCAAATTGTTAAAGAACAAACTGATTGGGTTAGCGACTTAAGTTGTCGTTCTCCGTGTCAGTGAGGCGGCATTATAGAGACTTCGCGCACACTGACAAGCGTTTTTTCAAAAAAAAATATCGCATGGTGATTATTTGAGCTAATGTGATCAACCTGACGCTAATTTCAACATTAGAGGGCTGTCACACTCGCTCACTAGCAATTCCAAGTCAATAAAAGTAATATCAATGTGACTCTGTTGTTAAAATAACCAATAACGTCTTTTTCTCTTTTCTTATGACGATGTAGTTTGAATATGAAATTATCCAATCAAACCCTATTACCGGTTCTTGCAATCGCTATAGTCGGTGGGATCCTGTTTACTGCTATTCTCACCTTCTCATCCGGCATCGCCTTTGCACTCGGTGTACTCTGTACTGCTTTTGTATTGCCTCGAATCTCTTCTTTCCAACCTTCTAGCACGACGCAAGACGATACAACGCAAGCCAGCAAAACCCTTTATGTCGGTAACCTGCCTTATCGCGCCAATGAAAATGAAGTCAAGCAGCTCTTTTCAGAGCATGGTGAAGTGTTCGCCGTTCGCCTTATGAAAGATAAGCGAACCGGCAAACGACGTGGCTTTGGCTTTGTGGTGATGAACAGTAAAGACGCAGACAATGCGATCGACAATCTGAATAACAAAGAATATGGCCAACGTACCCTGAAAGTACGAGAAGCCAATGAACCTAAGACCGAGGATAGTTCAGAGATGTAACGGGCTGCAGGTGCAACCTCTCGAGACTCTGATTCAGTGCCGCTAGGGATTTCCCAGCGGCACTGTTGTATGTGAGGTTTGGCAACGGGTTTTCTTCCCCCGCAACTTCGCCGAGTAACGCTTTCACACGCGACGCAATCGCCTTACCGGAATCGATGATTTGCACAGGCGCCTGAAACGCGGCACGGATTTCTTCTTTAATTAAAGGGAAATGGGTACAACCTAAAACAATGCTATCTACACACGCTTGCCAAGGCTGCAAAATCTCACGCACTTCCTCAATACTCACCGCCTCACCGCGTAACTTCTCTTCGGCCATTTCAACGAGCCGGGTCGACCCAATGCGCATCACGTCACAATCGCTGGCAAATTGGCTGATCAGGCTATCGATATAAGCGCGTTGTACCGTTGCCGGCGTTGCCAATAAACCAATGACTTTACGCTCACTCAAAGCCGCAGCCGGTTTAATCGCAGGAACCACACCGACTACAGGAATAGTCAGTTGTTCTCGTAAGGTCGGCAGCACAATGGTACTGGCGGTATTGCAGGCCACAACCACCAAATCAATCTGATGACGCGCCACCAGCAGACCAATAATGTGGCTTGCTCGTTCAATCAACTCCCCTTCTGGCAATTCACCATAAGGAAAGGCAGCATCATCGAACGCATAGATATAATGAAGATGAGGCAGTTGCGCATAGATCTCCTGGTATACCGATAAGCCACCTACACCAGAATCAAAAATCAATACCCGCTTCACTCTCATTACCTTCTATCGACGCCTGTTAACGGCGCTTATGATACTGCGAATCCCGTTTAGCGCCAAAAGTCTTCCCGCTTATTCCAACGAGCTTTACAAGTGATAACGCTGATAGTGAAAACGCGACTGACGCTCAATATGCGTTAAACACACCTCGAGGCGTGCCTTAAAACACGGCGCTTCCACCACCAAGGTATGAAACTCACCGTCCTCCCCACAAGGGTCAACCCCTTCTGGCAATGCAGCGACAAAGTCATGGCTATACCATTGCCCACAGTATGCTCCGTCCAATTGTGTGGTATCCACCGTGGTCACTAACGTTTGGATCCCACAGTCGACAATTTCCTTGGCTAATAGCGCACTGTCCTCCCCCATCAGCGGGAACACACATTGCCATCCCGCCGGTTCAATGTAACTGCGACGATAATCCGCAATCCCATTACAGAACATATCGCCAAAGGCAACCGCATCGATCTCTATCCCGGATGCACACAGTCCTTCCACAATACAAGACTGATACACCGTATTAGGCGGAAACACCTCGGGTAACACAATTTCCACCAACGGTAATCCCACTAAAGCCGCTTGTGCACGCACCACGTCAATGGGTGTCGCCTGAAAAGGCACTTCATCCGTGACATAAGAGGTATACAGGCCAACCACCTGATAACGGGGATCGCGCAATAAGCGCAATAAAGTGAGGGTGGAATCTTTACCGGATGACCAACTCACCATGGTTTTGATCGGAGACATCTCTTTTCCTTTCAAACGCCTTCAAAAAAGCCACCCGCAGGTGGCTTATCTTTTATTTAAAACTGGTACGTTACTGTCGCGTAATAACTGCGCTCTTGCACATTATAGGTACTACGTGAGGTGTAATTCTCATCAAAGAGGTTAGCAACACGACCACGTACGGTCAGATGATCATTAATGAAGTAGCTGGCTGCTACATCCACCAATACATATGCATCTAACGACTTCGTATTAAGATCGTCTTCATAACTCTTACCTTTATACAGTGCACTCATATCCAACTGCCACTGTTCCAGCATGTATGACATGTTCCATTTCGCACTGTGCTTAGCTCGACGGATCAATTGCTTACCGGTTTCTGTGTCTTCTGCATCCAGGTAGTCATAACTCAACTCATGGTACACCGGGCCAGTATTAAATTGAGAGGTCAACTCAATCCCTTGTAGACGTGCATTATCGACATTCATTGGCAACCAATCACTATTCGGATCGCTACTATCCATCGGCGCCCATGCAATCAGTTGTTCCACATCATTGCGATAACCCGTCACACGCCAGTCCAGCCAAGCTTGGCTACCTGAGAGTGCCACTTCATAGTTTGTCGACTCTTCTGGCTTCAAATTCGGGTTGCCTGAACCCGGCCAGTAAAAATCATTAAAGGAGGGTGCTTTAAAGCCAGTGCCCACACTGGCTGATAATTGGTAATCCTCAAGGAAAGTATACGCGCCCGCCACCAGCCACGTGGTATTCGTACCGTAGCTGTCATTATCATCGGTACGTACGCTGCCCTCTAACTGCAAATTCCCTGCACGGTAAATAGAGTTAATGTAAGCGGCGGCGTTATCACGCTCATCTTCTTCATAGACCGTGGTGCTGTTAGACACCGAGTCACGATAGAACTCTACGCCCCCACCCACACCTAACTGTTGGTTGACTTGATAATGATTCAACCAGTTTGCCAGCAAACGCTCGGTTTTGATTTCGCTGCCCGTCTTTCCTTGGCTGTTGTTCTGGGCTTTGTCCTGATTGTGCGCCACGGTGAATTCGCTCATCAGCTTATCATTCACATAGGCCGCTTTGACCGCGACATTGTAAAGGCTGCTATCAGTGTAAGCGCCAACAGCACCATAGCCGTCATCGTAATCCGCTTTACCGTCGTGGTAGTACCCCTGCAGGCTCAACTGCCAGTTCTCACCAACCGCCGTACCGATCTCACCGACCACATTGTGGCTTTCAAAACCGTCATCATCCTGTTCAAACGGTAACTGACGTGCAGAGAAACCATCAGCCTGCTCGGTTTTCACCGCTAACTTGCCCCAGCTGCTTTGTCCCAGTGTACCTGCGACGGAGCCACCTAACTGGGTATAACCATCACTGCCGATACCCGCTGTAATTTGTGCCTGTTGCTCACCCGGCTGGTACGCGGTAATGATATTCAGCACACCACCGATCGCATCTGAACCGTATAACGCCGCGCGTGAGCCGCGAATAAACTCAATACGTTCAATGCCGGTTAACGGGATTTGACTGAAGTCTGCACTGCCCAGTGTCGCACTACCAATACGTACGCCATTGATCATGACAAGAAGGTGTTTTGAGGAGGTACCGCGTACGTACACTTCGGTGTTTTGGCCATAACCGCCCGACACAACTTGGACGCCCGGTAAACGGCGAAGCACTTCAGCAAGGGATTTAGCCTGAATGGCATTGATTTCTTCTTGGGTGACGACAGAAACAGGCGCAATCACTTCTTTGATTGGCTGTTCAAATCGGTTGGCTGTTACCACCATCACTTCATCCGCAGATTGTGCAGCAACAGAAACGGGCAGGCACAGGGGTGCCAACGCCACGGCTAAAAGCGTTTTTTTCATTGTATGGATTACCTTAAGTCGCGTTGATTACTGAGTAAAGTTACTCGGTACACTGGTCGGTCTTCGGACTTAAGAGCATGGTTGGACAACCACCTAGGCAACAACTTCCCACTTCGGTGCCTACGTTGTGTAAGCGATTGAAGCAGTGTTCGGAACTTACGTCCATGTGCTTTCGTTCTCTATCACCGCTGCGCGTCAGTTACGGATTTCCACCGTATTCCCTCTGCCTGACTTGTCAGGCTAACCAGCGCAAACGCATGCTAGTAATCCCCTTAAACAATGTCTAGTGTCATTTCCCTTTGATGACGAAATATCGCCTGTTTCAACATTTTTATCTGGCACAACACTGGACATCGGTCAACAATGCAATAAAATCTGCGCTCTTATTTTGAGCAGTTTCTGAGGCAACCACTATGGCATCTACCGACATCAATCCAGCTGAGTACCAAGCGCAGCTCGATGAAAAGGCAGCGCGTATTCAAAATATCTTCCAAGATTTTGAAACCCCTGAGCTTGAGGTCTTTGCCTCTCCTGCTGAGCACTACCGTATGCGTGCAGAGTTCCGCGTATGGCATGAAGGTGACGATCTTTACTACATCATGTTCAACCAGGAAACGCGTGAGAAATACCGCGTGGATCAGTTCCCGGCAGCCAGCCGCCTGATCAATGACATGATGCCCCTGCTGGTTGACGCGATTAAGCCAATCAAAGCCCTGCGCCACAAACTGTTCCAGGTGGATTTCCTTTCTACCCTGAGCGGTGAGATTCTGGTCTCTATGCTTTACCACCGTCAGTTAGACGATGCCTGGGTAGCGGAAGCAACCGCACTGAAGCAACGTCTGAATGACGAAGGCTTTAACGTGAACTTCATCGGCCGTGCCCGTAAGCAGAAAATCGTACTGGATCAGGAGTTCGTGATCGAAAAACTGAAAGTGAACGATCGCGTACTGACCTACAAGCAGGTGGAAAACAGCTTCACCCAGCCAAACGGCGAAGTGGCACAGAAGATGTTGGAGTGGGCGGTTGACTGTACTCAGGACAGCCAAGGCGATCTGCTGGAACTGTACTGCGGTAACGGTAACTTCTCGCTGGCACTGGCACAGAACTTTGAACGTGTACTGGCCACTGAATTGGCTAAGCCATCGGTAGACTCTGCACAGTTCAACATTGCGGTAAACAACATCGACAACGTACAGATCATCCGTATGTCAGCCGAAGACTTTACTGATGCAATGGAAGGTCGTCGTGAGTTCCGTCGCCTGAAAGATCAGAACGTCGATCTGCAGAGCTACAACTGCAACACGATCTTTGTGGATCCACCACGATCTGGCATGGATGAAGGCACATGCCGCATGGTGCAGGGTTACGATCGCATCATGT
Organism: Photobacterium aphoticum; assembly: GCF_001029435.1. GTDB lineage: Bacteria > Pseudomonadota > Gammaproteobacteria > Enterobacterales > Vibrionaceae > Photobacterium > Photobacterium aphoticum. The sequence continues at coordinate 5,649 of NZ_LDOV01000015.1, forward strand.
ACATCTCCTGTAACCCAGACACACTGAAAGAGAACCTGGATATTCTGAGCGAAACACACCGCATTACCCGTTTTGCTCTGTTTGATCAGTTCCCTTACACCCACCACATGGAAGCGGGTGTATTGCTTGAGCGCAAATAATCCGCTCGGCTGAACAGGCACAAAAAAAGGCGCATCATGCGCCTTTTTTATCTGCGATTTTCAGAACAACACGGTTTATGCCTGTGCTTCTGTTTTCGGGCTCATCACGCCCAGTTTCACCGCCACCCAAATCAATAGACCCAAACAGATCATCAGTGGCAGGAAGTTAGAGCCCATGTCTGGCACCTGCGCGCGCAGGAAGGCAGAGTAACCAAAAGCACCCACGAGGAAACAGGCAAAGGCAATCGCCGGCGTGCCTTCTGCCATCGGCTTGCTCAAGTACTCCTGGTACAGGCAGTACACCGCCAATGCAAATGCGATCACGGGGAAAATAGAGAAAGCGACGGCACTTGATGTCAGTACTGCCAATGTTGCGTTACCACACAGGCCTGCCAACAGCGACAGTACCAGTGTTTTACGTTCCGCTTTAATTTGTTCCTTGTTCATATCCATTCACCAACATAACAAAGTTAGAGTTTTTGCCTGAGCTCTCTGCGCTCACGCTCTTTACGGTACCAGTAGGCACCCTTTGCAATCATTCGCAATTGCATGATCAATCGCTCAGCATGCTCAGCACGAGCATGACTGTCTAAATCCAACGCTTCTGCCCCTGAACTGAACACCAAGGTCACGGATGCTTCCGCCTGCGTGTACGCCTCATCGTGCGTCACACCGGTTTTCGCCACCAAGTACTCCGTCAGTTCAGCCACAAAATGTTGGATCTCTCGGGCCACCGCCGCACGAAACGCCGGTGAGGTACCGGAACGTTCACGCAACAGCAACCGAAACACGTTCGGGCTGCTTTCAATGAATTCCATGAAAGTCTCAACAGAAGTGCGGATCACACTGCCTTCTTTGGCAATACGTTGGCGAGCCTGACGCATCAGCTGGCGCAAAATCAAACCACCTTCATCGACCATGGTCAGACCGAGCTCATCCATATCTTTGAAGTGACGATAAAAAGATGTCGGTGCGATACCGGCCTCTCTGGCCACTTCCCGCAAGCTGAGGTTTGAAAAGCTGCGTTCAGCACTTAATTGATTAAATGCAGCATCAATCAGTGAGCGGCGGGTTTTTTCTTTCTGCTGAGCCCTGATACCCATGGGTTGTCTGTTTCTCTTTGAATTATCTTGCGTCAAGGTGAGTGCCACTATACCCGCTTTTTACAGCCATCAAAACATAGTAATTCCAGACCTACGCTTAATCAAAGCCGTTCTCTCGAGTTTTTCTACTGGCTCACAAAGTCGCCATTCCCTCACGCTCCTGATAAAAACGTCACCCAGCTCCAATTTTTGACTTTTTTGTCACATCACAACGTGATCGATACCGCTCTATCATGGCTCACTGATTCTACCAGCCCTAAAGGAAAGTTAACATAACCAGACATTAATGTTGCGCAAATGATAATAAGGCTAAGCATGACAAAGACTCTCTCGTCACCTTCTCAGCATTTTGACGCTATCATCATCGGCAGTGGACCCGGCGGAGAAGGTGCCGCCATGGGGCTGACCAAAGCCGGCTTCAATGTCGCGATTATTGAGCGGGAAGCCAGTGTCGGGGGCGGCTGCACACACTGGGGCACCATCCCATCCAAAGCCTTGCGTCATGCCGTCAGCCGCATCATTGAATACAACCACAATCCCCTTTACTGCAAAAACAACACTCAGCTGCACAGTACCTTCAGCCAGATCCTCGGCCATGCCCAAGACGTGGTGAACAAACAAACCCGTATGCGCCAGGGCTTTTACGATCGCAATAAGTGCACACTGATCTTTGGTGAAGCCCGTTTTACCGGCAGTCACAGCATTGTGGTCACGAAGCCTGACAACAGTCTTGAACACTACAGTGCGGATCGCTTCATCATCGCCACCGGTTCACGCCCTTACCAACCGGACAACGTCGACTTCTCCCACACCCGGATTTATAACAGCGATTCGATCTTGCAGCTCAAACACGACCCACGCCATATCATCATCTACGGTGCAGGGGTGATTGGCAGTGAATACGCCTCCATCTTCCGAGGACTCGGGGTCAAAGTGGATTTGATCAATACCCGGGATCGGCTACTGGAGTTTTTGGATAATGAAATATCCGATTCGCTCTCTTATCACTTCTGGAACAGCGGGGTGATGATCCGCAACGGCGAAGCCTACGAACAGATAGAAGGGACTGAGGACGGGGTCATTTTACACCTGCAATCGGGCAAGAAAATGCGCGCAGACTGCTTGCTCTATGCCAATGGCCGTACCGGTAATACCGATACCTTGCAACTGGAGCATGTCGGCCTGACACCGGATTCGCGTGGCCAGTTGTCGGTCAACCAAAACTACCGCACGGACGTCGAGCACATCTATGCGGTGGGGGATGTGATTGGCTACCCGAGCCTGGCCAGCGCCGCCTACGATCAGGGCCGCTTTGTGGCGCAAGCCATTGCCAACGGCGAAGCGGACAGCCAGCTGATCGACCATATTCCTACCGGTATTTACACTATTCCGGAGATCAGCTCGGTGGGCAAAACGGAGCAAGAACTCACCGCAGAGAAAGTGCCCTATGAAGTCGGCCGCTCGCAGTTCAAACACCTCGCCCGCGCCCAAATTGCCGGTACCGAAGTGGGCAGCCTGAAGATCTTGTTCCACCGTGATACCAAAGCGATCCTCGGGATCCACTGCTTTGGCGAACGCGCCGCTGAGATCATCCATATCGGTCAGGCGATCATGGAGCAAAAAGGCGACGGCAATACCATCGAGTATTTCGTCAATACCACCTTCAACTACCCGACAATGGCGGAGGCCTACCGCGTCGCGGCACTCAATGGCTTAAACCGGTTGTTCTAACCGGCATCACACATCATCCGCAGACACAAAAAACGGCGCACTCAGCGCCGTTTTCTTTTTCATCGTGTGGATGAAGTATCGGTATCTCGTCTTGCCATCATGCCTTGCCGTCTAACAAGCGATCATCGGGCGTCAAAATCGATGCCCACGGCAATGTCTCATCCCCCAGGGTAATGAAGTTCGGGTTTTCCAACGTCTCACGCTCGTTGTAAGACAGCGGATCCAAATGGGTATTGAGAATACGACCACCGGCTTCTTCCACAATGCACTGCGTGGCGGCGGTATCCCACTCGCCGGTCGGTCCAAGGCGTAAATAACAGTCCACCGCCCCTTCTGCCACTAAACACGATTTCAGTGCCGCCGAGCCCAATGGCACCAAATCATAATTCAGAGAGGGATCCAGTCGATTGGTGATCCCGCTCAGATCCTGACGGCGGCTGATCGCCACCCCCAAAGACTGAACCGGTTGGGTCGGTTTGTGTGTGCTTATCGCCACCGTTTCACCGCTCGCCAAGGTTTTCCACGCCCCCTGACCACGGCTGGCGTAATACACCACATCCGTCATCGGGGCATACACCACCCCCATCACCGGCTGATGGTTTTCCACCAGAGCAATGATCGTGGCAAAGTCACCACTGCGGGCAATGAACTCCTGCGTGCCATCGAGCGGATCCACCAGCCAATAGCGTGACCAGCGCGCTCGCTCACTCAACGGGATATTGGCATCTTCTTCCGACAGCACCGGGATATCCGGCGTCAGGGCTGACAAGCGTGCCATGATCAGATCATGGGCCGCTAAATCGGCACTGGTGACGGGTGTGCTGTCTTGCTTGGTGTACTCTTCAAATTGGCCACGCTGATAAATCTCCGCAATCACCTTACCGGCTTCGCGGGCGATCTCCGTGACCTGAGGTAATAAAGTCGATCGATCCATCTGCGCTCCTATTTGGCTAAATGTTTAAGGGCCAGGAACAATGCCGTGATACTACGCGCTTCGGCAAAGTCGAGATGCGTCAGTAATTCTTCGGCCTGACTCAGTGGCCAGCGTACGATTTCTAGCGGCTCCGGCTCATCCCCTTCCAATTGTTCAGGATACAGATCCTGCGCCAGGAACAAGGTCATGCGGCTGGAGAAATACGACGGGGCTAACACCACTTCTTTCAAAGGTTGCAACTGATGGGCACCAAAACCGATCTCTTCTTTCAGTTCACGGTTCGCCGCCTCATGAGCACTTTCACCCGCATCAATCAGTCCTTTCGGAAAGCCTAACTCGTAACGCTCGGTACCGGCTGCGTATTCACGGATCAGCAGAATATCGCCATCCGCCGTGACAGGCACTACCAGCACCGCATGTCGCCCCGATGGCTTCATACGTTCATAGGTGCGCTCAACGCCGTTGGAAAAGCGCAGATCGAGTGACTCAATTTTGAATAACTGAGATTGGGCAACCACTTCGGTGGCAAGAATTTGAGGTTTTTTATGATCGGCAGCCATGTTATGTCCTGTTTGAAAGCCTGTTACGACATCAAACCGTAACCCTGACACTGTCTTTCATTTAATTGCAAGCGGGGAACGAAATAAAGCACTTTCTGAGGAAAACGTTAACCCGGCAAGGGCTGCCGGGTTAGAGGAAGGGCCTGTTGCGTTAGAAACGGCCGCTGTAAGTAATGCGGTATTGCCCTTTGGGATCCGGGCTGCCGAGCCATTTCAGCTGCTGGCCCAATTGCGGCGGAAACTCTGCGCCCGGCTTAAACCAACCGGCCAACGCGTAGTTGTTACCTTGCGCCAATGAGACATTCCATTGGCTCATCACCTGTGGCGAGTCTTGCTTCATGTCCGCCAGCACTTTGCCATTGTCACACGACAAATCGGCAATGACCGGCCCCGGATTCAAGCCGCCCAGTGGTGAAGACACCTCGGCACCACTCCATGCCAGTGTACCTTCCAACGTCTCACAGTATGGCGCAGCAAACTGGTAATCACGCAATGTCAGCTCTAAGTTGCCCGCCACGGTCACCGGCACACCAGAAGGCGCAAACTGCATCATCTCTGTCGCAGGTACAGACACCAACAGGTTTTCCGCAAACGGCCCGGCACTGCGATAGCCGACCACGCCACGGCCGGTCAGCCCCATGTCGCTCCCCTGACCAAAACGCACGTCCAGCTTCACGCTGCCCATCAGCAATGGCAGTACACGCATGTCCCACTGCACACGGCCCAAGTTTTTCCCCTGCCAGCGTACCTGTGCGGCCTGACCCTGCCACAGGGTGCCATCAATGCCACTGATCTGCAGGCTAGCCAGTTTGGGCACCTGCTGCCACGCCCAGCTTGCCGGTACGTGAGCCACTACACTGCTGGTTAATGCGACTCCGAACGAGACGCCCAATAACACTTTATACTTCACGATCACCCCCGCCCTAACTGCAAGCGGTTCACTTCCACCATGCCAGCCTGATCCATTTTGGATACATCCAGGAACTGGGCATCAATCCCGTGCTCATCGCGCAAATACGCTAACCAGCTGATCAGCGTATTGAATGGCAAGGGCTTCACCCACACCTGAACCGCTTCACTGCGAGGCTGCATACGGATCAGCTCGATGCGAAAACGGCCAGTGGTTTCGTTGATCACCTGATTGAGGCCCTTGTTGCTGACGGCACCGGTTGAACCGGATGTGCCGCGCAAGGCGACGATCTCATCGGCTTTCTTGGTCACCCAGGTCAGCAACTGACGTTCAGACTGCAAACGGTTTTCGGTATTTTGCGCCGATGCCGCCAACGGCTGCCAGATCCCCCAATACAGGACAGCCAGCACTAACGCACCACCGCCGCCCAGTACCAGACGTTGCTCACGGGCACTTAACCCTTTCCACCAGGCGTTCATGACTTTCTCCTCAAGACTACGGCACCGGTCACTTGATTGCCTTCACGGTTTAACTGCCCTTGCTCGACGGTAAAGTTTTCAGCCAGCAGGGTACGTAGCTGTTCAAAATGCTGGAACTCACCGGCCACCCCTTGGAAGCGGATTTCGCCACGGTTCTGATCGTATTTGAAGTTCTGCATCGACATCTGTGGCACTTTCGCCAGTGCCGGCTGCAACTGTACCAACCATGGCAACAGGCCACTGTCTTCACTGCTGCCACCCAGACGGCTCAGCTCACTGTTCATCTGACGTTTCAGGTAACTCTGTGAAGGAACGCGTTTAAACTGTGGGAGTACCTGACGGAAAATACGCTCACTTTCCGCTTTGTAGGCCAACGCCTGTTTGTCCATCGCCTGCATCGACACAAAGTGCTGACCGGCCAGCACGGCCACCAGCATCCCGGCGGCAATCGCCACTTTACGCCATGGTTTAAGGTGCTTACGCCATGCGGGCTGCTGCTTATACACGCCCGACAGCATGTTCACCTTGCTGGCCAAGGCGCCTTGTGCCAACAACTGCATCACCAATTCCGGCGCTTCCGCCTGCCAGCGACCCGGCATATTTTCCGGTGCCGGGGTGTAGTGATGGATCACGATATCTTGCGCCGTTAACGGCGTGTCATCGACAGGCGAAGATTTTTCCAACGAGACCACTTCAGAGGCATCGGCAGATGTGTCGCTGTCCTCTGTCGCGTCATGGTCAGCGTCACTGTCGGCATCGTCTTCATCCACGGCTGGCACAATCGGTGCCTGCTGTGCTGAGAGCCAGGCCGCTAACCAGGTTGTTTCTGCTGCGATCCCTTGTACCGCAGACTGACGGATCAACCACTGGCCTTCAATTTCTGCCGCTGAATAGCTGTGATCAAAATGCGGCAGACACAAACAGTCCGGCAGCATCGCTTTGATCTCAATGCCCGCCTCACGCAATGCAGCCAGCCACTCTTCCATCTTACGGTGTTCAATCACCGCCACTTGGGCCAAATCGCCGTTTTTCTCCAGCAGGTGCACATGCAGATTATCCACATCCTGCGCCAGCTCTTCTTCCAGAAGAAAAGGCAGTACGCTGGCCAACTGACGGCTACTTCCCGCAGGAATCGATACCTGAGTCATCAGCACATCACTGGCTGGGATCAAGGCATACACCGTTCGCTGAGCGGCATAGTCCGCGATCTCATCAAGGAGGCTGATATTGTCCAGCTGACCCGATGCGATCACTTCGTTTTGTTGTGGCGACCAGACAAGCCATTGCACCGGCTGTTCAGCACGGCTACTCAGCCTGATTGTCAGAAATTCGCTCACTGATTCCTCCATAACGGCGACGTACTACTGTCACCTTGTCTTCACTATCTCGCTTGAGCAAGGCTACAAGCCGCACTCGGGATCTATCGACCACAATCTCAGTATCTAATTGAAAGTAATCACTGGTAACCGACAGAAAATCTTTTGCCTGCTTTTTGACTTCCGCATCCAAGCTGGCCAACTGCGGCTCAGCGAGAAAATCATCCACGGCTCCCCACCCATCATAAGGGCGCTCTTGCAGTAAGGCTTGAGCATCCGACAATGACAAACGCGGTGCAAACAGTCCGACCAAAATCGCGGCCTGACTCTCATATAAGGTGTTCACGTTCACCGCCAGCGTGGTGGTCGGGATCGCACACAGCAGCGGCTTCACTTTGTCAAAAATCTCCGCCGAGACGCCATTCACCGCACGCAACTCACTGATGTCTGCCATCCAGTCACGCGGTGGCAAATACGGCGGACGAAAACCTTCATAGGTGCTGTCACCGGCGCCGAACGAGGAGTTCACCGCTTCCGCCGGATCGACATATTCCCATATCGATTCCGCCACCACTTCGGCGTCGTAACTTTCTACGCCCACTTCTTCCATCATCGTCTGCAGCGCTTTCACCAAGTACGGCTGGCTGCTGCGATCGGTCAGCGGCGCAAGACCGGATAACGCATTAACATTGAAACAAGCCTGACGGTCATACATGTTGCCGGTGGCACTGCCGCCATCGAGCGGATAACGCTGATCCCGCGTGGCCCACGCCTGGCTCAGGTTCACGGTGTCACTGTCTTCAATGCCTTGCTCTAAGGCCACCTTGCCGAGGGCTTCCATCCCCTGTGCAAACCAATAGGCTTGCTGGTTTTGGATCTGGCTCTCGACCCGGTAAAAATTCATGTGTAAGCGGTCACTCATCTGTACCGCTAACGTGGTCATCATGGCCAGCAACAGCAACACCACGATCAGGGCGACCCCTTTTTGTTTGTGTGGTCTGCGTATCATTCTTCTTTCTCCGCCGTCAGTACGGAGGTCGGCAGCATATACACCCGCTCAATCTCGCCGTAATCTTCCAACGTCAGCTGCACCATCACCCCTTGTGGCAGCGTGGCGGCTTTGTCCCAGCGATCCGACCATTTCTTATCGCTGTAAAAACGAAACGCCAGCTTTTCCACCCCGGTCAGAATAGGACGCACTAACGCATCGGTGCCGACCACGGTATCCGGGTAACGGAACCACACACGCTCCAGTGTGTCGTCGACCACGCGGTAGCCTACCTTCAACACTTCCCCGCGCGGGAACATCTCTTGCGGGTTTTGCCACCCTAAGCGGGTAAACAAGATGCCGTCACTGGAGGAGTCCAACAGGTATTCACTGCTTTGCAGCAACTTGTCACTGGCGGTTTCGCCTAAGTTACGGGTTTTGCGCGCCACGATTTGACGGAAGTCGTTATCCATCATCACCATCGCGCGCTGAATTTCCTGTAAACGCGCATTGTGCTCAAGCGACTGAGCATTACTGCGCTGTACCCCATTGAGCACCTGGTAGGCTGACAGACTGAGCATCGAGAACACCGCAATCGCCACCAGCACTTCCAGCAGGGTAAAACCGGCAGCGCGTCGGCTTACGTTTAACTTAGTTTTCAACATAGGTTCTTAGCGTCACAACGGAGTTTTTACGGGCTTCATCGGTGGTCACGGTGACATCCAGCGCCCGCAAAAAACCATCGGCGGTTTTGGTGGTTTTAATGGTCCAGTACCATTCTCGGCCAGCCAGTTCCGACTTCCCTTTCTTGGCGGACGTCGGGATTTCACCGGACAAACGCACTTTGGCTAATTCGTTATCGGCCACCATGGCAGCAAAGGTCTTTTCTTCTAAATAACTGAGGGTATTGAGGTGCTGGCTCACGGCCTTCATCACACTCAATGCCGCCGTGGCAAACACGGCCAGTGCCACCAGCACTTCCAGCAGGGTCATCCCTCGTTGTCGATGATGCTTGAAATTCACGGCCATTCCTCTTCTTTCTCACGGAGACTCTCTATCGATTCTCCCGGTGGTAACAGATACAGCTGTCCGAGTTCATCGGCCTGTACCCGCCAGAATTGATTTTCCCCTTCGACTTCAAACTCCAGGGTAAACGGGGTGTATTCCCCACTGGCCATCACCACCACCTGAGGCGGCTTAATTTTGTCTTTGTCAGTTTGCTCAGCAAACAAGTCTTCATCAAACAAGGAGCCCGGTTTGAATAACCGATCGTTGTCCTGCCATGAATAACTGCCGATCTCGACGTTCAAACGAATGTCCTCGGGCATCTCTACCCGGGTAAAGAATCGAGACGCTTGCATCGGCTCCCAGTCTTGACTGGTTAGCTGAAGAAACTGGTAATGATCACGCTCTACACGAATGCCGTAATCCCTGCCATTTAGCAGGGACTCCTCGCCCAGTAACTGGACGAGGTGACGAAAACGTGCAGCTTCTTCCTTGACCGCATCCTCCTTGCTTTCAGGCATGGAGATGATCACCGCCACGGCACTGCTAGCCAGCAGCACCAATACCAACAATATTTCGATCAGGGTAAAACCTGCTGCACGTTTCTGCATGCTTAGAAGTCCAGCATGTTCCAGTTACCGATGTCAGTGTTCACACCTTCACCGCCTTCCTGACCATCTGCACCTAGGCTGAACACATCTACCGGGCCGTTTTCACCAGGCATGATGTAGCCGTACTCGTTACCCCAAGGATCTTTTGGCAGACGCTTGATGTAACCGCCGTCACGGTAGTTACGTGGTTCTGGGCTGGCTGATGGCTTGCTCACTAGCGCGTCCAGACCTTGGTCTGTTGATGGGTACACGCTGTTATCCAGTTTGTACATATCCAGTGCATTTTCCAGTGCGCCGATATCGGTCACTACTTTCTGCTGGTCTGCTTTTTCTTTGTTACCCAATAGGTTTGGCACGACCAGACTGGCCAGTACGCCAAGGATAACGATCACGACCATAACTTCTAACAGCGTAAAGCCGCGTTGTTTGCGTTGCATTGAGAAAACCTCCAAAAGATTACATTCCGACCATGTTGTTCAAAGCAATGATCGGCATAAGGGTAGCAATAACAATAAACATCACGATGCCGGCCATCGCGACAATCAATAAAGGCTCAAACACCCCGAGCGCCATGTTCACCAAGGACTCAAAATCACGATCCTGGTTATCCGCCGCACGGGTCAGCATCTGTTCGAGTTCACCACTGCGCTCACCACTGGCGATCATGTGCAGCATCATCGGTGGGAACAGTTTGGTTTGCTCAAGCGACACTCGCAGGCTTGCCCCTTCGCGTACCTTATCGGCGGCTTCGCGAATTTGTTTATTGACCCAGGTGTTGGTCATCACATCAGACGCGACCTGCATGCCTTCCAGCAGCGGGATCGCACTCGAGGTACAAATCGACAGGGTACGGGCAAAACGGGACGTGCTCAGGCCACGGGCTACCTTGCCGATCACCGGCAACTGCAGCACCCGTCGGTCCCACGCCAAACGGAAGTTGGGCTTTTTCAGGGCAAACTTGATCCCCGCCACCAGCGCGATAATGCCGATCAGGACAAATAAGCCCCAGTTCAGCACAAAGTCACTGGCCGCCAGCAACACTTCAGTGATCCCCGGCAGCTGCTGGCCCATCTGGACGAACTGATCGACAATCTTCGGTACCACGGTCGCCAGCAAGAAGGCCACCACGGAAATCGCAATGATGGTCAGCATGGTCGGGTAAATCATCGCCTGCTGCAGTTTGCTGCGCATTTGCTGGCGGTTTTCCGCATAATCGGCCAGACGGTTCAGTACCGTATCGAGGTGACCGGATTTTTCCCCGGCCGCCACCATGGCACGAAACAGCTGATCAAAAATATGCGGGTATTCCGCCATACTGTCTGACAGGGTGTAACCTTCCACCACGCGCGAACGCACCGCCAGCATCATGTTTTTCAGGCGCGGCTTTTCACTTTGCTCCGCCACCGCTTTCAAACACTCTTCCAGCGGCATGGACGCTTGCACCAAGGTCGCCAGCTGACGGGTGATCAGCGACAATTCACTGGTGCTGATCCCCCGGCGCAGTTGAAAACCACCGGCCGCTTTTTTCTTTTCACGCTCACGGGTCTGGGTCACATCAACCGGGATCAGCCCCTGCTCACGCAATTGCTGTCGCACCTGACGGGCGGTATCGCCTTCCAGCACCCCTTTTTTCTGACGCCCTTTGGCATCGAGCGCCTTATATTCAAACGCCGCCATCTTAGCCCTCTTTGGTCACCCGCATCACTTCCTCTAGGGTCGTAATACCGGCTTTTACCTTCGATAAACCGTCGTCTCGAATACTTGGTGTGTGCGCGCGAATGGCTTTTTCAATCGCCGTTTCACCCGCTTCCGAGTGGATCAATTCCTGTACCTGCTCATCCACGATCAGCAATTCGTGAATACCGGTACGGCCTCGATAGCCTTTCTGGTTACACGCTTCACACCCTTTAGCATGGTAGAGGGTCAGGGATTCGTCTGCTGCCAAACCAAACAATTGCTTCTGCGCGGCATCGGCTTCATACGGTTCACGGCAACTCTTACACAGGGTACGCACCAGACGCTGAGCCAATACGCCCAACAAGGACGAGGAAATCAGGAACGGTTCAATGCCCATATCGCGGATACGGGTCACCGCACCAATTGCGGTATTGGTGTGCAAGGTCGACAACACCAAGTGACCGGTCAACGATGCTTGTACTGCAATCGCTGCCGTTTCCTGGTCTCGGGTTTCACCGATCATCACCACATCCGGGTCCTGACGCAAAATGGCACGCAGGGCACGGGCAAAGGTCATGTCGACTTTGGTATTCACCTGGGTCTGGCCGATACCGTCGATATCAAATTCGATCGGATCTTCCACCGTCAGGATATTACGCTCGGAACCGTTCAGCTCCTGCAAACCCGCATACAAGGTCGTCGACTTACCCGAACCGGTTGGGCCGGTCACCAGAATAATGCCGTGCGGACGCTCAATGATGCGACGGAAGTTGGCGTGGATTGCCGGGGTCATCCCCAGACTGTGCAAGTCCAGACGGGTGGCGTTTTTGTCTAACAGACGCAATACCACACGCTCACCGTGTGACGATGGCATGGTCGACACACGCACGTCGACAGCACGACCACCGATACGCAATGAGATACGGCCGTCCTGTGGAATACGCTTCTCGGCGATATCCAGACGAGCCATGACCTTGATACGTGACACCAGCAGCGGCGCCAGTTTACGGCTTGGCTGCAGCACTTCACGCAGAACGCCGTCGACACGAAAACGGATCGACAGCTTCTTCTCAAAGGTTTCGATGTGAATATCCGACGCGGCCTCTTTGATGGCTTCGGCCAACATGGCGTTGATCAGTTTGATGATCGGCGCGTCGTCTTCGGACTCCAGCAAATCTTCCGTTTCCGGCAGATCTTCCGCCAGAGCAAAGAAATCATCATTGTCTGAGCCCAAGTCTTCCATCAGTTGGCGCGCTTCCGAGGAGTCACGCTGATACGCTTCGGTTAACTTGAGTTCAAACGCGTCGTTGTCCAGCTCACTCGGGGCAAAAGGCCGCCCCGAGACACGACGGATCTCGGTCAGCACGCTCGCGCTCAGCTGACCGGTGTAGAACAGGGTCACATCCTGTTCCGTCATTTCCAGCACCACGCGGTGACGCTTGGCAAACGAAAACGGTAACCGGAAGCGCGGCTGGGCCTCTGGCTGCAAACGCGCATCTTCCATTATTGATCACCCTCTAGCTGAGCCACGAACGCACGCACTTCTGCCGGCAACGCAATGTCATCACCGTACTTCGGCAACAACGGCGTCGCGGTATTTGGCATCAAGCGCAGGCCCTGATCTTGGCGGTACAACTGCTCGGCACGGATGTAGTTGTACTTACGCTGGGTGATCCCGTCCGCCGTCACACCATCACGAATGATAGTCGGCTTGATGAACACCATCAGGTTGGTTTTGGCTTTGGTGGTATTGGTCGACTTGAACAAGTGGCCCAGTACCGGAATGTCACCCAACAGCGGAATTTTCTGCTCGCTCTCGTTGGTTTGATCTTGGATCAAACCGCCCAGTGCAATCATCTGGCCGTCTTGTACCAGTACCGACGTGGTCAACTGACGTTTCGAGAAACGTACGTCCACCGCCCCGTCCGCACCCAGTACGTTCGACACTTCTTGTTCAATTTTCAGCTGGACCGAGTCACCTTCGTTGATCTGCGGAGTCACGTTCAGCTTGATACCCACTTCCTTACGCTCAACGGTCTGGAACGGGTTGTCATTGTTCGAGCTGGAGGTCGAACCGGTCACCACCGGCACCTCTTCACCGACGATGAACGACGCTTCGCCGTTATCCATCACGGTAATGCTTGGCGATGACAGAATGTTGGAGTTACGGTCTGAGGCCACGGCATTCACCAGCATGGTCCAGTCCCCCATCACGATACCCAGTGCGGCACCGTTCACGCCGCCCAGTACGCTGGCCAGTGTGCTGAAATCCCCGTCTTCGGTAATGGTACGGACCTGCTCGATACCGTTGGCATCAATATAGGTTTCACTGCGGGTGGTTTCCTTGGCATCTTCCAGACCGACAGCGTATTGCGAGATCGGTACCCCAGAGTTACCAAACTGCACCACACCGCCATCCAGCGTGCCCCACTGCACCCCGAAGTTCACGCCGTCACCTTCTGACAGCTCCACAATCATCGCTTCAATCAGTACCTGTGCTCGACGGATATCCAATTGGGCAATGATGTTTTCCAGCGCGCGCATGATATCTGGCGGCGCCGTCAGGATCAGGGCATTGGTATCGACGTGGGCAGAAATCATCACGTCATTCTTGCCCCCCGCCGATTTCCCGTTACCGTTTTTCTCGGCCTGCAGGTTGTCGGACACCCCTTTCAGGACATCGACCATGTCTTCGGCATTGGCGTATTTCAAATACACCACGCGGTTATTCCCCGAAGAAGCCATTTCTTTATCGAGCTGGCGGATCAAACGCTTCAAGCGCTCACGCACTTTCGGATCACCCGACAGCAAGACGGAGTTGGTACGGTCATCGGCCACCAACTTTGGCTGCAAAAATTCCGGCGTCGATTTTGCGTCTGCCGTCTTATTTAAGGCATCCACAATACGCACCATTTCCGCCGCTGAGGCATTACGCAGCTCGACCACATCAATTTCTTTGTCACCGGCGCGGTCAACACGCTCGATGATTTCTGCCAGACGGTTTACCGTCGCGGCACGGCCGGTGATCATAATGATGTTAGCCGGATCGTAGTGCACCACGTTACCGGCGCCGGCGTTATCGTTCAGCTGACGCAATAGCGGCGACAGCTCACGCACAGAGACGTTACGAACCGCAATAACACGGGTCACGACTTCATCGCCTTTGACCGTGTTGCCATCACCCACTACCGGAATGGCTGAGATTTTCGCGTCTTTATCGCGGACAACTTTCAGGACACCGTTGTCCATTTCAACAACAGCGAAACCATAGACTTCAAGCACGTTGAGGAAAAACTGGTAATACTGTTCATCATTAAGCAGATCATAGCTGCGCACATTCACCTGGCCGCGCACTGCAGGATCGACAATGATTGTCTTTTGCAGGTTACGTCCAACAATGTTGATGAACTCCTGAATATCGGTTCCTTTGAAACTGGCACTAAACTCACTTGCGAGTGCTGAGCTACACATCAAGCTGCTCAGTAGCCAGAGGGCACTTTTACCCATCCATTTTTTCACAAATAACTCCTGCGCTATCGCATGTTCGCCTTGAACCACTACTGCAGCTCAATGTAGATATCATGTAACTGACCTTCACGTTCAACGGTCAGCGTAAAGTCCGTGGCATTTGATAACTCCGTCCACAATTTTGCCATTACGGCTGCATCGGTTAAGTCGTTGCCATTCAGACTTACCGCCAGATCATTGGTTTTCAGGCCAACTGCGTCAAACAATGCTCTGTCCTTACCCGGGTTCACTCGGTAGCCCACCAGTGCCCCATCCCGCTTCACCTGAGACAATCGAATGTAGCTAAACAGCGACTGCGGCTTCTCAAGAATTTCTTGCTTAATGCGCCCAAGCTCTGACGCCGGTTTGGCAGCTGGGGTTGGCGCTGGTCGCTTCGCGACCGCCGGGCGTGCGGGGGTAGACGCTTTATTAAAATCGACCCCATCAAGCATCAGGGTTTCGTCGCGGCCATTGTTACGGATAATGACGCGATCGGCATACACCGCCTGCAAGGTGGCACGGGTGCCATCAATGGCTTCATCAATACCGTATGTGTTTTGTTTGCCACGGTGGGTGATCACGGCCAGAGCCGTTTTCGCATTATTACTGGCAACCAGACCCACCAGAGTCAGGCTTAAGCGGGTTTGCGGCGCATCCTGCTTCACAGGCTGCTTTTGTTCTACCACGGGTGCATTTTTCTGATACCGGCCAAACAGATTCATAGCCAAAATTTTCGGCACTTCATCACGCCCTGCCGCAACATTGCCTGAGGCAACAACCGGGGCAGGCTGCCAACGTGCAGGCGCCACGGTCGGCTGGAAGAATGACCACACAAGACGCCCTAAAATCCAAGCAAAGAGAATGACTAAAAACCACGTCAGGAAGCGAGTGAGTGAGCGAACGGAAACCCAGCGCTTCGACTGCAATGCCCCTAACCAATTTGCTGCTACCATGAAAAATCCATTGTCCTGCGGAAATTAATAAATAAGCGTGAAGCCAAGGACTTCACAGGATACCGTCCCAAGGGTGAAACAGCATCGTAAAATTGCTACTAGATAACATATTACCAAAAGAGATCACGGAAAAATTACATCAACTATCAATAGACTAGCTATTTTATGCAAGATATTCCCAAATTGTCGTTGAAATCCCGAGTCAATATCACCATTTAATTACTCTTGACCGCATGCTGACGCTGTGTCGGCAATATGGTACTTTTACCGCCCTTTGGCGAAGGAGCAAATTGTGGGCCAGCACACATCCCATTCGGACACCTTACAAGTGCGTCTCGATAAATGGTTATGGGCAGCACGTTTTTATAAGACGCGCTCCATTGCCCGCAATATGATCGATGGCGGCAAAGTGCATTACAACGGTCAGCGCACCAAGCCCAGCAAACTGGTGGAGGTCGGCGCTGAACTGCGCATCCGACAGGGTAATGAAGATAAAACCGTCATTATCGAAAAACTGTCTGACAGCCGTCGCGGTGCCCCTGAAGCACAAACCCTTTACCGGGAAACCGCAGAAAGTCTTCAGCGACGTGAAGAGCACGCGACCTTGCGTAAACTCCACGCTTTTGACAGCCCGAGTCCCGAGAAGCGTCCGGACAAAAAGCAACGACGCGATATAATTAAGTTTAAAAGTAATTCCAATTAATGCGATTAGGTAACAAGATCGTGAAATAGTTTCACTTTCGTGGAACTAAGCCGCAAATTGGAACTTCTAGTCACCTGCTGGAGAATACAAGCGAATGACAAAAGACAGTCTACACCGTTACCTGTTCGACGGTGTTTCCGTACGTGGTGAATTGGTTCAGCTAGGCGAGACCTACCAAGAGATCATTTCTAGCCAGGCTTACCCGGCACCGGTACAAACCCTATTGGGTGAACTGCTCGTGGCAACCAGCCTGCTGACCGCCACACTGAAGTTTGAAGGTTCGATCACTGTACAGCTACAGGGCGACGGTCCCGTATCACTGGCGGTGATCAACGGCGATCACAACCAGCAGCTACGTGGTGTAGCGCGTTGGAATGGTGACGTCCCTACCACAGGCTCAATCCATGATCTGATGGGTAAAGGCCACATGGTGATCACCATCACCCCTGAGAAAGGTGAGCGTTACCAAGGCGTGGTTGGCCTGGAAGGTGACAACCTGGCAGCGTGCCTAGAAGGTTACTTCAACAATTCTGAGCAGCTAAAAACCCGTATCTGGCTACGCACTGGCGAGCTAAACGGTGAAGCGAAAGCAGCCGGTATGTTGTTGCAGATCATGCCGGATGGCCAAGGCCATGAAGGTGATTTCGCGCACCTAGAACAACTGACTGACACCGTGAAGAACGAAGAGCTGTTCAGCTTGGACGCGCAGGATATCCTATACCGTCTGTACCACCAAGAAACGGTACAACTTTTTGAACCACAAGCAGTTAGCTTCCAGTGTGGTTGTTCACGTGAGCGCAGCGCATCGGCGATCTGCTCCATTGACCGCGCGGAAATCGATCGCATTGTGGCAGAAGACGGTAAGATCTCGCTGCACTGTGATTACTGTGGCAGCAGCTACGACTTCGACAACGTTGATGTCGCTGCACTGTTTGAAAATGCCGCTGCAAGCAACAGCAACCAGGTGCATTAATTAGTCATTCTAATTAAGCCTGAAAGTTAATTACAAAAAGCCAGCCTCGCGCTGGCTTTTTTTATGCCTCTAACGAATTTCCCTTCTTTTACTGAAACTTAGTAACACGTAAGTTACGCTTTTTTCAGAACAAATATTAATCATTTGAACTGGCGCACAAGCTTCACAGCACGGTAAACTTATTCACTCTAAACATTTAAAACTTTTACTTATCCTTAACTTTTTAATGGTTAATTTTTGATAAACATCCCTGATTTACCCCCTTAGGGTTGCTAGCATGGTCAACAGTTAAACAACATCTTACCCAAGGAGCACCTATGACAGTCATGAACGTCGAAAAAAAGGTTGCAAAAAATATGAACCTATCACAATACGGTATCAGCAATGTTACAGAGATTGTTCGTAACCCAAGTTATGAAACTCTGTTCGAGGAAGAAACCAAACCCGGCCTGGAAGGATACGAAAAAGGTATCGTGACAGAGCTAGGTGCTGTTTCTGTTGATACAGGTATTTTCACCGGCCGTTCACCAAAAGATAAGTTCATCGTAAAAGATGACACCACCAAAGATACCCTATGGTGGGCAGACCAAGGCAAAAACGATAATAAGAGCATTGGTCAGGAAGCGTGGAATGATCTGAAAGAACTTGTGACTAATCAGCTATCGGGCAAACGTCTGTTTGTGATCGATGGTTACTGTGGCGCCAACCCTGATACCCGCCTATGCATTCGTGTGATCACGGAAGTGGCATGGCAGGCGCACTTTGTGAAGAACATGTTCATTCGTCCAAGTGACGAAGAACTGGAAAGCTTTGAGCCAGATTTCGTCGTGATGAACGGCGCGAAGTGCACGAACCAGAAGTGGGAAGCGCACGGCATGAACTCTGAAAACTTCACCGTTTTCAACCTGACAGAGAAAATGCAGCTGATCGGCGGTACATGGTACGGCGGCGAAATGAAGAAAGGTATGTTCGCGATGATGAACTACTTCCTTCCGCTACAAGGCATCGCGTCTATGCACTGTTCTGCGAACATGGGTAAAGACGGTGACGTGGCGGTATTCTTCGGCCTGTCTGGCACAGGTAAAACAACCCTGTCTACCGATCCAAAACGCGCTCTTATCGGTGATGATGAGCACGGCTGGGATGACAACGGCGTCTTCAACTTTGAAGGCGGCTGTTACGCGAAGACCATCAACCTGTCGAAAGAAGCAGAACCTGATATCTACAATGCGATCCGCCGTGACGCACTGCTAGAAAACGTCACAGTTCGCAGCGACGGTGCGATTGACTTCGACGACAACTCGAAGACAGAAAACACCCGTGTGTCTTACCCAATTTACCACATTGAAAACATCGTTAAGCCAGTATCAAAAGGCGGTCACGCAAACAAAGTGATCTTCTTGTCTGCCGATGCCTTCGGTGTACTACCTCCAGTGTCTAAGTTGACACCAGAGCAAACCAAGTACCACTTCCTGTCTGGTTTCACCGCGAAACTGGCCGGTACTGAGCGCGGCATCACTGAGCCAACGCCAACCTTCTCTGCCTGTTTCGGTAACGCGTTCCTGACGCTACACCCAACTAAGTATGCAGAAGTACTGGTTAAGCGTATGGAAGCTGCAGGCGCTGAAGCTTACCTGGTGAACACCGGCTGGAACGGCTCTGGCAAGCGTATCTCTATCCAAGATACACGCGGTATTATCGATGCGATCCTTGATGGCTCTATCGATACCGCTGAAACCAAGCACATTCCAATCTTCAACCTTGAAGTACCAATGGCACTACCAGGTGTGGATCCAGAAATCCTTGACCCACGTGACACGTACACTGACCCACTACAGTGGGAAAGCAAGGCGAAAGATTTGGCAGAGCGCTTTATCACCAACTTTGACAAGTACACGGATACCGCAGAAGGGGCAGCCCTGGTTGCAGCTGGCCCTCAGCTAGACTAATCCCTGATCTCGTCAGTACAAGCCCCTCTTTATGAGGGGCTTTTTTATGCTTGCGACCCCGCTTTTCCCGCTTAATAATGACATCAACTGTCGCCATATCTGGGAGTGTGCATGCGCCTGTTAGGGAAACTGACTGCTACCGTTATTATTCTGCTGCTTGTGAGCGTCATTCTGTTTCTCACGCTGCTGCATACCCGCTTTGCCACACCGGTGGTGGTATGGACGCTGAACCAACTCAGTCCGTATCCGATCACGGCGACCCACGTGGACTACACATTGCGCGAACCGCTCAGCGTCGCGATCACCCAGCCCCGCCTGCAACTGGATGAGACCCATGCGTTGCAAGCTGACCGCCTCGCGCTTTGGCTGAGCCCGCACACCCTGACTCAGTGGCACTGGCAGTTTGATACCATTTTGATCGACCGCCCGCAGTGGCCAGCCGCCACCCATGACAAGACAACAACCCCCTTCTCTCTGCCGTTTGCACTACCCGCGATCCAATCACAACGCTTGGCCCTGCGTAATGTGTCCGGTGAGTGGCAAGGCCTGCAACTGACCGACGGCCAGTTGGAATGGGATCAGTGGGACTATCACCCCGACACTCACACACCGTTCTGGCAGCAGAGCCAAGGCAATGTCCGCTTAGCGGCGAAACAACTGCAATGGCAGGATATCACCCTGCACAACGTGTTGATTGACGGCGAACACCACGACCAGACCTGGCTGCTACACGGCCTCTCGGCTCAGTGGCAGCACACCCGTCTCAATGGTCAGGCAATATATGACCACCAGCGCCACCACGTAACCGTGGCGCAGCTCACCCTGAGTGACGGGCAATGGCAAACCGCTACACCACTGGCACAACTGCAGCACGATGTCCTGGCGCGCATTCCCCGCGATCTCACCGCCACTATTGAGCGATTAGACATCCTTAACACCAGTATGGAAACGGCGGATTTCACGCTCAATCAAGCCAGCCTGTCACTAGAAAACTGGCAATGGCCACAAGCAGTCAATACCCAAACGGATGCCTTGCTGTCGTTCAGCGCCGACAGCGGTCGCTGGCATGACACCGCCTTTACCGATCCGCTCCTCGATCTTGCCTTCAGCCCGAATACCATCACCCTACAAGGGGCGGCAGTCAATTTAATGGAGGGTTATGTACAGGCCGCCGGCAGCCTGAGCCCGCACCAATGGGCGCTGGATAACCTCAGCATCAATGGCATCAAATGGCTGTTACCGGCCGACTGGCGCACTTCACTAATGGCCCTGATGGCCCCGTTGCAACAAGCCACACAAGCACCGTCCCTTCGTATCAAACAGCTGGCGATCCGCCATACCAACCTGACCGACAGTAACGCCGAGTGGCCGTGGCAGATCAGTGGCCTGAACCTCGACGGACACGATCTGACACTGATGGAAAACGGGCAATGGGGCTTGTGGCACGGCGAGTTGACCAGCGGCGCGCAACTGGTGAGCCTGAATACGGTGGAGATGCAGGCACCGTGGGTAGACATGAGCGCGAAAGAGGGCGACTGGCAATTGCATCAGGCCATTTTGCCGTTCAAAGATGGACTACTGGATATCAAAGGCCACTGGGCGTTACACCAACAAGGGCAACCGTGGGCACTCGCCGTCAATGGTGACAGCCTGCCTACCCACCTGCTTGCACAATGGCTGGATCTGCCACTGCCAATCCACGGGAAAATGGACATAACTGGACAGGCAGAAGGGTTGGGGCAAGACGCGGTGAGCTTGGCTTACAGCTTGGCAGGGGATATCGAGGTGAGTTTTCGTGATACCCGCTTGGCAGGCTCACCCGAAGCGCTATGGCAACAGTGGACGCAAAGAAAACCGGGACAGGCAGAAACCGTAACGACAACGAGCCCCCGCCCAGATGCGGTGATAAGCACCGAGATCACCACAGAGCAAGATCTCAACCAAGATCTCAACATCGCACCTCAGGCCATCACCTTATCGCCGCTGCGCCTGCACAGCGAGCGCGGGCAGATCCGCTTTACACCGATGACCTTAAACAGCCCGACCCTGCAAGCGACCTTACAGGGGGAGGGGGAGTGGGATCTGGCCAAGCCTGATACACAGCAAATCCAGCTAAAAGCACGCTATGACTGCCAGCAACTCCACCGTCAGTGGGCGGGAGCCAGCAGCACAGCATCAACAGGGGATCACGCCTCGGCGTCGTCGATTTCCGTCTCCTCCACCGGGTGTGCGGGGAACAACATATAGGTACCGGAAAACGTCGCCGCTAAGGTTTCATCACTGTAGACCTGCACCTTAACCATCACGCGCCCTTTGCGGCGCTGGGCCAGACGTTCGACGTCTCCTTGCAGATCTTCGACCGTGACCACCGCGCGCGGACGCTCGCGAACCGGCGACAAATAACGGATATGGCTGTCGGCCAGAATAATGTCAGCTTCCAGTTTGCGCTCTTTGAGCAGCATCCAGGTAAAGCCCCACCCGGCGAGGGTCGCCATGGTGAAGATACTGCCGGCAAACATGCTTTCATTGGGATTGAGATTGGCATTAATAAGGGCGCTGACTTCAAACCGGTACCCAGTGTACTGGCTGATCCGCACCCCCATCTTTTCACTGATCGGGATCTGCGCCTGCCACAAGCTTTGCAGCTCCTGACACCATTCGGGATGGCGCACCACCTCATTCATCGGATCGAGGCGTTTGAGCATTTGCTGATGGCGCACCGGCCCCCGCTCTTCGCTCAATTCGCCCTGGTTGGTAAAACCACTGCGGGCATAAAACGGAATCGCCTCTTCCCGCGCATTACACACTAACCGCTTGGCCCCTTCCTGGCGAGCCAGCGATTCGAGCGCCATCAACACAATGGCGCCCATGCCCTGATGACGGTGATCCGGGTGCACCGCCATGTAACGGATCTGACCATCGTTATCCGGCGTCATATACAGTCGCCCAATCGCAATGGTCTGTCCGTTGTCACTCACAATCATGCGATGACAGCTCATGGCATCATACGCATCCCGCTCTGATCCCACCGGCATGTGCCAAGGTTCACGCAGCATCCGCCACCGAAAATCGTAATAGCGGGCCAGCTCGTCATCCGTTTTAGGGGTGATCAGTCGAAACATGAAATCCTTCTCCTGCTTGTCGTTATGCGGGCATTGCCCGTGATTCTGTCCTTATACCTGCAACCAGAAGGTCACAGGCCCGTCATTGAGCAAGGCCACTTTCATGTCTGCGGCAAAAATACCGGTTTCTGTTTGGATGCCGTTGTCTTTACAACACGCCACAAAATACTCGTACATGCGCTCGGCATCTGTCGGGTGTGCGCCGGTCGAAAAGCTCGGACGCATGCCGCTTTTGGTATCGGCCGCCAGAGTAAACTGCGACACCACCAACACACTGCCACCTGCTTGCTGCACGTTCAGGTTCATCTTACCGTTGTCGTCTTCAAACACGCGGTAACCTAACACCTTATCACGCAATCGCTTCGCTTTGGCTTCATCATCGCCTTTTTCGACGCCCAGCAACACCAACAGCCCCTTGCCAATCGCACCGGTCACCTGACCGTCTACCGTGACACTGGCTTCGCTTACGCGCTGAATAAGTGCAATCATTCTTTCCTTACCTATTATCGTTTATTTCGAGTGTTCTTGATTCTCAGATGCCGGATGCGCCGTTTCTGAGGGCAGGTGTTGTGCCTGCGCGATGGCTTCTAGTTCCGCCACCGTCGGCACGGTCGGCTGGGCCGCTTTACCGTCCGGATGCCAGTGCTTACGTTCCCCGAGACTGGCGGTGATCTCCGCGCCAAACAGCACGATACACCAACACAGGTACACCCACACAAACAGGATAGGCACCACCGCCAATGCACCGTAAATCACCTGGTATGACGGGAAGTTGGAGATATACAGGGCAAAGCCCTTCTTGCTCAGCTCAAACAACACGCTGGCAATCACCGCCCCTAACAGGGCATGGCGAAAACGCACCTTGGTATTAGGTACCAGCAGGTACAAGCCTAAGAAAGCACTGCTCGACATCAATACCGGCAACCAGCGCAGCGTGCGCTGAAACAGCCCGTTGACCGCTTCACTGTCGAGCAAATTGAGCGAGCCCAAATAGGAGCTGACCGCAATACTTGAACCCACCAACACCGGGCCCAATGTCAGCACCATCCAGTAAATGGAAAACGAGATCACCGGACGGCGCTTTTCATGCACCCGCCAGATGTAGTTCAGCGACTGATCAATTGATGAAATCAGCATCATCGCCACCACAAACAGCGCCCCGATCCCCACCGCCGTCATCTTGCCGGCATTGGCCACGAATTCATTGAGGTATTGTTTCACCACCTCGCCCGCTGCCGGGACAAAATTCTCAATCACAAAGTTTTGCAGCAGCTCACCGAGACCGGCAAACACCGGAAATGTCGACAGCGCCGCAATCACCACGGTGATCAACGGCACCAGGGAGAGCAGCGTCACATACGCCATCGACCCTGCCGTTACCGTGAGTCGATCATGGCTAATCCGGTGATGTAAATAGCCCATATACGCTACCACAGTCTGCACCGATTGCCGCCAGTGGTGCTTGCCAGTTATCTTTTTGTCAGCCATAGTCATGTCAATATTTGCTTGTTTTCTCTTTAAAATGCCCGTTAGAGAAGATTCTAGAACACTTGGAGATCCTTATGCCCTATCTACTTGTTATCCTGCTCAGTCTGGCCACATTAACTGGGTGTCAAAGTGCCTATTATTCTGCCATGGAACAAGTCGGGATACACAAGCGTGAGATCATGGTTGATCGCGTCGAAGAAGCCAATGAAGCCCAGCAAGAGGCACAAGAGCAATTTACCAGTGCCTTGGATGCCCTAAAAGCCGTCACCCAGTTTGATGGCGGTGAGCTGGAAACCGTCTACAACCAGATCAACGATCAATATGAAGCCAGCAGTGATGCCGCTGAGCGTGTGAGCGAGCGCATTGCCGCGATTGAAGATGTAGCGAACGCACTCTTTGATGAATGGCAGGATGAATTGTCGCTGTACACCAGCGCCACGCTGCGCCGTGACAGTGAACGCAAGCTCAATGCCACCAAAGCGTCTTACAACCGCATGTTAAGCGCCATGCACCGCGCCGAGAAGAAGATGACGCCGGTACTGGACACCCTGCGTGACAACACCCTGTACCTCAAGCATAACCTGAACGCGGCCGCGATTGGTTCACTGCAAGGGGAATTCAGCAACCTGCAGCGTGATATTCAACGCGCCATCACCGACATGGAAGCGGCGATTGCGGAATCTGAACGCTTCATCGCGCACCTGAACAAAGCCTAATACGATCCGCCCTGCTACGCGGTGGCAGGGCGATGATTGGCATAAGCATATGCCATTCGCATTGGCATCCACCTCTCCCCCGCAAGACACACCCTCACGCCGTTTCAGTCAGACACGCCACCACCCAGTCCACGCGTTCCGCCACCGTGCCCCACGGCACCTCAACCACCGCATAGCCTAGCGCCTGATAGGTGCTCACCAGCTGCTGATGGATCTGCAACGCTTCTTCAAAGCTGTGTGGACGCTCGTCATCCTGCACATAGATCTCGGCACGCGGCGCACAACACAATACGGTGCCATGATAGCCCTTAGCGGCAGCCTGATAGGCCTCACTGACCGGTACGCCACCGATGGTCAGGTAGGCACAAATATCCCCAATGGCGCGATCGACAAACGCCAGCGTCGTGCTCTGCTGCGCCTCTGCACGCTGCTGCCCCATCACATCTAAACACAACGCCGCAAAGCGCGGTAAATCTGTCCACGGCAATATGCCGTCAGGCAACGCCGCCTGCTCACGGATCAATAAACGGGAGGCTTCCGGAAAAGTGGTATAGCCACGTGCGCCCAACGCGCCTAACAAGGTCGTTTTTCCGGCCCCCGGGCCACCGGTGATGATGATCGGTTCCATGCTGTTCTTCTCGTGTTCCTGGCTTTTCCAAAGCCGATATCCAATCGCGATTTACAAACCCAATATCTAGGTCCAATCTCCAGGCCCAATTTCCAGGCCCCCAGATACAACAATCCCCCCATGGTCAGACCGATGGGGGGATTGGATTAGCTACAAGCTGTCAGCAATTATTTTGCAGTACGGCTTGCACGCTTACGATCGTTCTCAGTAAGAAGTTTCTTACGGATACGGATGCTTTCAGGTGTTACTTCAACTAGTTCGTCATCATCGATGAATTCTAGTGCCTGCTCTAGCGTGTACTTGATTGCTGGAGAAAGAACCTGTGCTTCATCAGTACCTGATGCACGAACGTTAGTTAGCTGCTTACCTTTCAGACAGTTAACAGTCAGGTCGTTAGAACGGTTGTGAATACCGATGATCTGACCTTCGTAAACTTCATCTGCGTGCTCAGCGAACAGACGGCCACGCTCCTGTAGGTTGAACAGGGCGTAAGTCAGTGCTTTACCGGTTGCGTTAGAGATCAATACACCGTTGTTACGCTGACCGATGTTACCGCCTTTGTGTGGGCCGTAGTGGTCAAACGTGTGGTATAGCAGACCAGAACCAGAAGTCAGGGTCATGAACTCAGTCTGGAAGCCGATCAGGCCACGAGAAGGCATCATGAAGTCCATACGAACACGGCCTTTACCGTCTGGTGCCATGTCAGTCATCTCACCTTTACGTAGGCCGATGTTTTCCATGATACCGCCCTGATGCTCTTCCATCACGTCGATAGTTACCGTTTCGAACGGCTCTAGTAGATCGCCATTTTCGTCACGCTTGATGATTACTTCTGGACGAGATACTGCAAGCTCGAAGCCTTCACGACGCATGTTTTCGATCAGGATAGACAGGTGAAGTTCACCACGGCCTGATACGCGGAATTTGTCTGGGTCTTCAGTTTCTTCAACGCGCAGTGCAACGTTGTGTACCAATTCTTTCTGTAGGCGCTCAAGGATGTTACGTGAAGTTACGTACTTACCTTCTTTACCCGCGAACGGAGACGTGTTCACCTGGAAAGTCATGGTTACCGTTGGTTCGTCAACAGATAGCGGAGTTAGCGCTTCTGGTGTGTTCACGTCACAGATAGTGTCAGAGATTTTCAGCTCGCCAAGACCTGTGATAGCGATGATGTCACCCGCTGTTGCTTTCTCAACATCGTGACGCTCAAGGCCTAGGTAACCTAGTACTGTACCTACTTTACCGTTACGCTTCTTACCGTCAGCACCTACCACACAAACCTGCTGGTTAGGAACAACAGAACCACGCGTTACACGGCCAACACCGATAACACCAACGTAAGAGCTGTAGTCTAGCTGAGAGATCTGCATCTGTAGGGCACCGTCAACGTCAACGTCTGGCGCTGCTACGTTGTCAACGATCGCCTGGAACAATGGTTCCATGTTCTCGCCAGTTTCGCCTTCTTCTAGGGTTGCCCAGCCGTTCAGTGCTGATGCGTAAACCACTTGGAAGTCTAGCTGTTCGTCAGTTGCACCTAGGTTGTCGAATAGGTCAAATACCTGATCCATTACCCACTCAGGACGTGCACCTGGACGGTCAATCTTGTTAATAACAACGATTGGCTTCAGACCGTGTGCGAACGCTTTCTGCGTTACGAAACGAGTCTGAGGCATAGGACCATCTACCGCGTCAACGATAAGAAGTACAGAGTCAACCATCGACATGATACGCTCTACTTCACCACCGAAGTCGGCGTGTCCTGGGGTATCTACGATGTTGATGCGGTAATCATTCCAGTTGATCGCTGTGTTCTTAGCAAGAATGGTAATACCACGCTCTTTTTCGATGTCGTTGGAATCCATTACGCGTTCTTCAACTTCACCGCGAGACTCTAACGTGCCAGACTGCTGAAGCAGTTTGTCAACCAGGGTGGTTTTACCGTGGTCAACGTGCGCAATAATTGCGATATTTCTTAATTTATCGATCTGTGGATTAGACATGGATTTCACATTCACTCAGAACATGCAGCGGCCGGATGGCGCCACTTGGTTAAAAAAACGGCTCATAATCTAACAGATTTTACGCCAAAACCCACGTAATATGTGATTTATATCACCGCCTTTTTTCTTCTTCTTGCCTAACCCCGATTTTTTTCTGCCATTTCTGCCAAGAAATCCAACAAACTGCCCCGATAAAGCGCCTGTTTTATTCCGCTCAGCCAATTGACAATATGCCGCTGTGGGCTAATGTAGATACGCACTTCGTTGTCGGGAAAAACGCACAAACGCACCATTTTGGTGCAAGCAATCCCTACAATGGTGCAAAGGAAGGAATTTTACGCCTCAGAAAAGCCAGGAATGCGCTATTTTGGGGCTTTGAAAAGTTGGCACGGTTCTCGCTTATATCAAATCAAGCGAGCGAAGAGCGCTCACACATTATTTTGTTGCGGCCCGTTGCCCAATCTAACACCGGAGGTTACTCAAGATGTCAGTTGAAAACGTACTAGCGCTGATCCAGGAAAACGAAGTGAAGTTTGTTGACCTACGCTTTACCGATACCAAAGGTAAAGAGCAGCATATTTCTATCCCTTCTCACCAAATCGATGCTGACTTCTTTGAAGAAGGTAAAATGTTCGATGGTTCATCAGTTGCTGGCTGGAAAGGCATCAACGAATCAGACATGGTGATGATGCCGGATGCTGCAAGCGCCGTACTGGACCCATTCACCGAAGATGCCACGCTAAACATCCGCTGTGACATCCTAGAGCCTGCAACAATGCAAGGTTACGACCGTGACCCACGCTCTATCGCAAAACGCGCTGAAGACTTCATGCGTGCCACTGGTATCGCAGACACCGTACTGGTTGGTCCTGAGCCAGAATTCTTCCTGTTCGACGATGTGAAATTTGCCACTGACATGTCTGGCTCTTTCTTCAAAATCGACGACGTAGAAGCGGCATGGAACACAGGTTCTGATTTTGAAGGCGGTAACAAAGGTCACCGTCCAGGCGTGAAAGGCGGTTACTTCCCAGTGGCGCCAGTGGATTCATCACAAGACATCCGTTCTGCTATGTGTTTGATCATGGAAGAAATGGGCCTAGTGGTAGAAGCACACCACCACGAAGTGGCGACAGCGGGTCAGAACGAAATCGCAACGCGCTTCAACACGCTAACCACTAAAGCGGATGAAATTCAGATCTACAAGTACGTGGTACACAACGTGGCACACGCATTTGGTAAAACGGCGACCTTCATGCCTAAGCCACTTGTGGGTGACAACGGCTCAGGTATGCACGTGCACCAGTCACTGGCTAAAGACGGTGTGAACCTGTTTGCGGGTGACAAGTACGGCGGTCTGTCTGAAATGGCACTGTACTACATCGGCGGTATCATCAAGCACGCACGTGCAATCAACGCCTTTGCAAACCCTGCAACCAACTCGTACAAGCGTCTGGTTCCTGGCTTTGAAGCACCGGTAATGTTGGCTTACTCTGCACGTAACCGTTCTGCGTCTATCCGTATCCCTGTGGTACCAAGCCCGAAAGCACGTCGTATCGAAGTGCGTTTCCCAGACCCAGCAGCCAACCCATACCTGGCGTTCGCAGCGATGCTGATGGCTGGCCTTGACGGTATCCAGAACAAGATCCACCCAGGCGAAGCGATGGACAAAGACCTTTACGATCTACCGGCAGAAGAAGCGGCAGAGATCCCTAAAGTGTCTGAATCTCTACAGGTTGCACTAGAAGCACTGAACGACGATCGTGAGTTCCTAACGGCTGGCGGCGTGTTCTCTGATGACTTCATCGATTCATATATCGCATTGAAATCTCAGGACGTTGAGCGTATCAACATGACAACGCACCCACTAGAGTTTGAACTGTACTACTCTGTATAAGTAACGAACTGAGAGAACACCCTAGAGAATATGGCCAGCCTCACACGCTGGCCTTTTTTTTATTGCTGCCCCGAAGGGGACTCCGAACAATAGACGGATCATCCACAGCCATAGCCTAAACTCATGAAAATACGTACCCTCACGCTTTTGATCGGCCTTGTCATCGGCATGTCAGGCATGGCCGTGGCCGACACTATCTACACCTGGGAAGATGAAAACGGCGTGATCCACTTTACCGATCAGCCCAGCCCGGAAGCCAAAGTGCTCGACATCAAACCGCCGAAACGCCAAAGCGCACCCGCACCGGCTGCCAATGACACCGCTGGCGATGCCACCACGGCGGCCCATGCCGACGACGAGGATGAGGCCAACCTGCCAGCGGCTGCCGTCACCCTGCTGTCCCCGAGCCACCAGCAAACCCTGCGTGATAACAGCGGGAATATTCAGGTCACCGCCAACAGCAGCCGTAAACTGAAAAAAGGCCATACCGTCCGTCTGTTACTCGATGGCAAAGTCGAAGGCCGCGCCCAAACTCAACTGCAATGGCAGCTCACCAACATCAACCGAGGCACGCATACCTTGCAGGTGGAATTGCTGAAATACGGCAAGGTAATTGCATCATCAGATAAGATCACTGTGTATCTGCACCGTGCCGGCGTTAACCAGAAACGGACGACCCCGCAACCTCGCTGATCGTCCCCGCAGATTTTCGTTCACGATACCGGATAGACAGGCTACACTTGAATGCACCAATTTGGTGCATCGATACTTTCATGCACCACCATGAATGGCATCCACAAGGACGGTAATTGTGACGGTCGAGTTTTCTTCCCTGATTCTTGATAATCTGGTGACGGCGGTTGTGCTGCTGGATGAGCAGCTCACTATTCATTATGTCAATCCCGCTGCCGAGCAACTGCTCGCCTGCAGTAAACGCAGGATGGATAACACCCGCCTGCCGGATCTGTTGCAGCATACCTCGCTCGACCTCGCCCTGTTACCGGCGATCCTGCAAAGCGGCCAAGGCCTGGCCGACAGTGATGTCACTGTCGTGATCGACGGCCGGCCACACCGGTTAGAGCTCAATGCCAGCCCGCTCTCTTGGCAGCGTGAACTGCTGATTTTGCTTGAGCTCAAGCCCATTGATCAGCAGCGACGGATCAGCCAAGAGCTCAGCCAGCACGCCCAGCAACAAGCCGCCAAAGAGCTGGTACGGGGCTTGGCCCATGAAATCAAAAACCCCTTGGGGGGTCTGCGCGGCGCAGCACAGTTACTTGAGAAAACCCTGCCCGATCCGAGCTACACCGAATACACCCAAATGATCATCAGTCAGGCCGATCGCCTGCGTAATCTGGTCGACCGCCTGTTAGGCCCGCAGCGGCCGGGCACCCGCCATGCCGGCAATATTCACGCGGTACTGGAAAATGTCCGTCAGCTGATCAGCATCGACGGCGGCGACAACATTCACATTCACCGCGACTACGATCCGAGCCTGCCGGATTTCACCATGGATCCCGAACAGCTCGAGCAAGCGGTGCTCAATATTGTCAGTAACGCCGCGCAGGCGCTGCAATCCCATGGCGGCGGCAACATCACCCTGACAACCCGTACTGCCCATCAGGCCGTGATCCACGGACGCCGGTATCGTGTGGCGGCGAAAATCGACATCATTGATGATGGCCCCGGGATCCCACGGGACATTCAGGACACCCTGTTCTATCCCATGGTCACCGGACGAGAAGGCGGCACCGGACTCGGCCTGTCTATCGCCCAAAACCTCATCGACCAGCATCAGGGCAAGATTGAAGTGGTCAGTTGGCCGGGCTACACCAAATTCACCCTGTATTTACCCATTAAATAGTCGCGACACCATCGCCATGCCGGCCAATCACGACAGCCGTGAAAAGGCCGCGCACCAACGGCAGCACCGCATAACGACAATTCCCCCGTCGACGTCACGGGGGCACAACATGAGGAAGGTTTATGAGCAAAGGTTTAATCTGGGTCGTCGATGATGACAGCTCGATCCGCTGGGTACTGGAAAAGACCCTAACAGCGGCCGGACTGGCCTGTGAGGCCTTTGCCGATGCTGACAGTGTGATCGCCGCGTTAGAGCGCAGCGTCCCCGATGTCCTGGTCTCTGACATTCGCATGCCGGGCATGGACGGCCTCACGCTGCTGAAAAACCTGCACCGCGATCACCCGACCCTGCCGGTTATCATCATGACCGCCCATTCCGATCTCGATGCCGCCGTCAATGCGTATCAGGAAGGGGCGTTTGAATACCTGCCCAAGCCGTTTGATATTGATGAAGCGGTCAGCTTGGTCGAACGGGCGGTGACCCACAGCCAGGAGCAAAAACGCCAGCAGCAACCTGAGCCGCAGGTGACGAACGCACCGGAAATCATCGGCGAAGCCCCGGCGATGCAGGAAGTGTTTCGCGCCATTGGCCGGTTATCCCGCTCCTCCATTTCCGTGCTGATCAATGGCGAATCCGGTACCGGTAAAGAGCTGGTCGCGCATGCCCTGCACCGTCACAGCCCGCGCAGCCACAATGCGTTTATTGCCCTGAACATGGCAGCCATCCCGAAAGATTTGATTGAATCGGAACTGTTCGGCCATGAGAAAGGCGCGTTCACCGGTGCCAACAGCGTGCGACAAGGCCGCTTTGAACAGGCCAACGGCGGCACGCTGTTTTTGGATGAAATCGGCGACATGCCGCTGGATATTCAGACCCGCTTATTGCGCGTGTTGGCTGACGGACAGTTCTATCGGGTCGGTGGCCATTCGCCGGTCAATGTGGATGTACGCATCATTGCTGCCACCCACCAGCATCTGGAAAAACTGGTCGCCGACGGGGATTTCCGTGAAGACTTGTTCCACCGTCTCAACGTGATCCGCATTCATTTGCCGTCGCTCAAAGATCGCCGACAGGACATTCCACAGCTCACCCGTCATTTCCTCAAGCGCGCTTCTGATGAATTAGGGGTGGAAGTGAAAACCCTGCACAGCGACACCGAACAACGCCTCACTGCGCTGGACTGGCCGGGTAACGTGCGCCAACTGGAAAACACCTGCCGCTGGCTGACCGTGATGGCGAGTGGGAAAGAAATTCTGCCAGCCGATCTGCCGCCGGAGCTGCTCACCCCCACGACCATCACGGTGGAAGACGCGCCGCAACACTGGCACCATGCGTTAGAACAATGGGCGCTGGACAATCTGCGCCAAGGCCAGCAAAACCTGCTGGGTGAAGCCTTGCCAGAGTTTGAGAAGATCTTGCTTGAAGCGGCACTGGCCCATACCCATGGCCACAAACAAGAAGCGGCCAAACTATTGGGCTGGGGACGTAACACCCTGACCCGCAAGCTGAAAGAGCTCAATGTAATGTGCGATTAAGCCCGCTGCCTATACCCGCCTCCCACGCACACCACCGCAGGGCCGTGCGTGGGCTTGGCCAGAACGGGCCTGCGATTGGTAACGATCAAATCGCAATCAACAGCTCACGTAAGCATCAACAGAGTTTCTTCCTCCATCAACACTCTTCCCTATTATCTATAATGATTGTCATTGACGACTTGCGTATACTGAGCGACCAGTTTTTTGTGGGATAAGCATAATTATGATTACTAAGCAGCTTCCTTTAACCGATCTTCACCGTCACTTAGACGGTAACATCCGTATTCAAACCATCCTTGAACTTGGCCAGCAGTTCGGCATGACCCTGCCAGGCCACGACATCGAGTCACTGCGTCCACACGTACAAATCGTGGAAGCCGAGCCAAGCTTGGTAGCCTTCTTATCCAAACTGGACTGGGGTGTGGCGGTACTGGGCGATTTGGATGCCTGTCGCCGCGTGGCCTACGAAAACGTGGAAGATGCGCTGAACGCACAGATCGACTACGCCGAATTGCGCTTCTCGCCGTACTACATGGCGATGAAACACAACCTGCCAGTGGCGGGTGTGGTGGAAGCGGTGGTGGACGGTGTGCGTGCCGGTTGCCGTGACTTTGGCGTACAAGCCAACCTGATCGGTATCATGAGCCGTACCTTTGGCACAGCCGCCTGTCAGCAAGAATTGGATGCCCTGCTAAGCCAAAAAGATCACTTAGTGGCGATTGACTTGGCCGGTGATGAACTGGGCCAGCCGGGTGAGCAATTTGTCTCTCACTTTAAACAAGTACGCAATGCCGGTCTGAACGTGACTGTCCACGCGGGTGAAGCGGCAGGGCCGGAAAGCATGTGGCAGGCGATCCGTGACTTGGGCGCGGTGCGTATCGGCCACGGCGTAAAAGCGATTCAGGATCCAAAACTGATGGATTATCTGGCACAACACAAGATCGGTATCGAGTCATGTCTGACGTCCAACATTCAGACCAGCACCGTGGCCTCATTTGAAAGCCACCCGGTGAAAGCGTTCCTGGAACACGGCATTCTGGCGTGTCTGAACACCGACGATCCGGCGGTTGAAGGCATCGAGCTGCCTCACGAATACACCGTTGCGGCACCACAAGTGGGTCTGACTCAGGCGCAAATTCGTCAGGCACAGATCAACGGTCTGGAGCTGGCCTTCTTGTCTGATAGTGAAAAACAAGCACTTAAAGACAAAGCGGCACAACGCTAATAACAAATCTATCAAGTGGCGGTGATTTTTTAACCGCCACCCATTCCATCTGCGGCTTTTTTGCGTAAAATACCCGCAACTCAGGCCATCCTGAATAAGAACTGTCTTGCGCCCGCACGACACGTTCCCCCATCAATAAGAACGAACACCTCTGGGAACCACCATGCTGGAATCACTGTTTTCCTTCAGCGTGGCAATGCCAGCCATCAGTGAACTTGCTGCCAATGGTCCAGGCCATTTTGCGGCAGGCGTGCTGGCGCTGATTGCTGCGGTGAACATGTTCAACGGCTAAGCCAATAGCTTCGCTGTGAAACACGCACCGACAAAAAAGCCCCCGACCACTGGCCGGGGGCTTTTTTCTATCCGTTTCCCGCTGATCTGTTACAGCGGGATTCAATCACGCGCGTTAAATCACGCGAGAGAACTGCTGCTGACGGGCGCGATCACGCAGGTATTTATCAAAACACATGCAGATGTTGCGGATCAGCAAGCGGCCTTTTAATTCCACCGTGATCATGGTGTCATCGACCGTCACCAACTCGTCATTGATGAAGGTTTTGAGCAGATCCAAATCTTCAGCAAAGTAGGCATCAAAATCGATACCGAACTGCTGCTCGATGGCTGTTTTGTTGAGCTGGAAGTTACAAATCAGGGATTTGATCACTTCACGGCGCAGCAAATCATCCGCATCCAACGACACGCCTTTCCACAACGCTTCACGCTTTTCTTCCACGCTGGCGTAGTAGTGTTTCAGCTCTTTCTGGTTCTGCGCGTAGCAATCACCAATCATAGAAATCGCCGATACCCCCAAGCCCAGCAGATCACAGTCACCCTGCGTAGTGTAACCCTGGAAGTTGCGGTGCAAAATGCCTTCACGCTGTGCCACGGCCAACTCATCATCCGGCAGGGCAAAGTGATCCATACCGATGAACTGGTAACCCGCGCCGGTTAGGGTCGCAATGGTGTCCTGCAAAATCGCCAGCTTTTCTTTGGCCTGCGGCAAATCTTCATCTTTGATCTTACGCTGGGCCGCAAACAGGCTTGGCATGTGGGCGTAGTTAAACACCGACAAACGGCCCGGACGCATGGTCAGTACCTGCTCCAGTGTTTCAGCAAACAACGCTTGCGTCTGCTTTGGCAGGCCGTAAATCAAATCCAGGTTGGTTGAGCGGAAGCCCAACGTACGGGCTCGTTCCACCATGGCAAAGATGAAGGCTTCATCCTGCTCACGGTTAACCAGTTTCTGGACTTCTTTGTTGAAGTCCTGCACCCCGATACTCAGGCGGTTAAAGCCTTCGCTGCGCAGGTGATCCAGCATATCCAGCTCAATCTCACGCGGGTCGACCTCGATGCTGATCTCCGCATCCGCTGCAAAACGGAACTGCTCACGCAACACCGTCATCAGACGCGTCACCTGTGCTTTGGTCAGGAAGGTCGGTGTACCGCCGCCCCAGTGCAACTGGCTGACTTCGCGATCGCCCAGCAAACTCGCGCGCTGGCGAATTTCCTGCTCAAGCACATCAAGATATTGATCGGCTTTGTGCTGATGGCGCGTGATGATCTTATTACAGCCGCAGTAATAACACAGCTTGTGGCAGAACGGGATGTGGACATACAGGGAGAGTTTGCGGTCCGGGTATTGGGCGCAAGCCATATCAAATTCCGCAGCGGTGAACGCCTCATGGAATTCTAAAGCGGTTGGGTAAGAAGTGTAGCGCGGGCCTGAGTAGTTGTATTTCTCAATAATGGCCTGATCCCAAATAATCTGCGTCTCTGACATGACATACATCCACTAAATATTGGGGGAAAAGAGTACAAGCTATCAAGTGTGCCACAACTCAATAACAATGTAGATAAAAGTTAACGACGTCGCACGCTGACCCGGCATGAACAAAAAATCCCCCCGCTCTACAGAGTATAGCGAAGGGGATTTTCATCAGGGCGTTACGGTCAGGCTGTCGCTTTTTTCGCGGCGAGGATCTGCGCCAGCTCGGCTTTAATGGCATCCATTAAGCGGGCTTCTGCTTTCATTCGCTGCAGATCGAGCTTCATACGCTCTTGCTTGGCCAGCGTTTTACGCGCATCACCGCGCGGCATGTCCTTCACGACGTCGTAAAGTTCCTGCATTGCTGGGTACTGGGCTGCAAAGTCAACCTGATGGTCACCTTGCAACACTTCCATCAATTTATACAAACGGATAGTAATCTCAGACATCTCACACTGATCTTGCTTACCCGCTTCCGCGATGATCAACACGCTTTCCATAATATTGGCATTGCGTTGCTTAATGCCTTCCGCCTGTTGTTGCTCGGCGCGCTGCAAAAACGCCTGATGACGTTGATGCTGCTGGTACACCTTCAACCACAAGTAAGCGGCATAGCCGGCCAATACTGCGATGATCAAACCGGCCAATCCTAGCCAAAGCGTCATATCCTGCAAGGGTTACTCCTTGTCGAACTCGTCAAAGCCCATGTTTTCAAACGCATCCAGCAGATCATCATCAGAACGTGCACCGGATTTCACTGGCGCAGATTCTGCTTCAAACGCTGGCTCGTCATCGTGCAGCAGACCCAGCTGGTTCATCAGTTGTTCAATGCGGTCTAGCTTCTGATCCACTTGCTTCTGTAGACCGGCACCCAGTTTCTCACCTGCGTCGATGCGATCCAACAACACCATCAATTGTGCGTCATTCTCTAGCATCGCTAGCTCTTGCTCGGCACTTAGACGACGTTCTTTCTTGGTCATCGGCTTCTTCGCTTCGACGATCAACGGTACCAGCTTCTTGCTGCCATGGCGTGGATCTTTTGCCTGAGCGGCTTTGCGTGCATTCCCGGCTTCAGAAGCAGAGTGACGGCTACCTGATTTCAGGCCTTTACGCTTACGGTCTTTCTTACGCTGTAAACCTTCACGATCCGCTTCGCTACGGGTCTTCTCGGTGTAAACTGCAGGACCTTCAGATCCTACCTTGCGTGTTCTTTTCTTACGTGTCATTACTGGGTTTTCCTCAGCAAAATTACATCATTCCCAACAAACTCTACGTCCAGGCCATCACGTTGGGCCAAGTAGTGGAACGTTTCGCGGCTAAAAAAGCTCACGTGGGTTGGGTCGTTCTTGTAATGCCATTGCGCAAAGGCATCTGCATCTTTTGCTAACTTGGTCATTAAACCCAGCCATCCACCAGGTTTAACCAGACTAAGCAGCAGCCCCCATTCCTTTGCAGGCGTATAAAAGTGTTCAATCGCTTCCGTACAGGTCACAAAATCGTATTGGGTCGCCAACACGCTGGGATCAGCGGCAAAATACGGATCGTAAATCGCCATCTGGTGACCGGCTTCTGCCAACATCAACGATAAGGTCGGGCCCGGACCACAGCCGAAATCCAACCCGTGTAAGGCCGGCGCGTCTACTCGCTCAAGCAAGGGTGCCGCCAGACGATTGAGAAAGCCACGGTATCCCTGATCTTCCGGATTGTTCTCATGAAGATCATAGTGGGCTTTTTCTTCTTCCGGTGACAAGCGTGCCGCCGGATCAGCAAAAATCAACGCACATTCACCACAACGGAAATACTGACGTCGCTTGTCCTGATGGAACGTGTCAGCGCCATGATGATGGCACAGTGGACAAGTCTGCATGGCAGCTCTCCTGTTAGGGCATTACGCCGAACTCTCTGTGCGTGATACGGCCTGACAGCCATACCGCCACTTTTTATGAAGCGGCGTATAATAGCAGATTTGATGGAGAAATGTGCACTCCCTGCGTGATGGGAAACACTCTATCCTGAAAAAAGCCTGTAAGCAGAGGTGCGCAGTGTCTTTTCTAACGCCGGAAGACAAAAAAGGCAGCGACGCTGCCTTTTCTTTGTGGGTAATGCCTTATCGGTGTCGCCAAGTGCCAAGTGTCTCGCCCGTCAGGGAACACGTCGTACACACCGCAACAAGCAAAATAGCTTAATGCAGCCCGCCGACATACTGAGACAGCGCGGTGATTTCATCATCGGTGAGTTTCACCGCCACCGCCCGCATCATGGCGTTCATGTCATTGGCACGCTGGCCGTCACGGAATTTTTCCAGTTGCAACTTCACGTACTCTGCATTCTGACCGGAAATTTTCGGGAAACCCGACAGGCTGGTGCCGTTGCCACGCGGACCATGACAGGCTGTACATGCGGTGATCCCCCGCTCGGCATCGCCGGCACGGTACAACGTCTGGCCCAGTGCAATGGAAGATTCTGGCGTGGTGTTATCAGAAATAGGCAAAGAGGCGTAATACGCAGCCAGATCCGCCATGTCTTGTTCGGTCAGCGGCATCACCATGCCACCCATCACCGCATCCTGACGGCCTTGTTTGCCGCCGGAAGACATGGCCAGCTTGAAATCTTTCAGCTGTTTTTCCAAATAGCCGGCATGTTGGCCTGCAATTTTCGGATATTGGGCCATAATTCCATTGCCGTCTGCGCCGTGACAGGCGGCGCAAGTGGCTGCTTTCATCTTGCCGGCTTCTGCATCACCCTGGGCCCAGGCTGAGCAACTGGCCAGAAGGGTCAATATCAGTGCTAATTTCTTCATGACATTCCATTTATAATTATTGAGCTTCCAGTACCACAAGTAATGCTCAGTGACATGGTATACAATGCGACCACTAACCGAGCTTGGTTATCTTATATTTTACACAATTTCACAT
This sequence comes from Photobacterium aphoticum, assembly GCF_001029435.1. Lineage (GTDB taxonomy): Bacteria > Pseudomonadota > Gammaproteobacteria > Enterobacterales > Vibrionaceae > Photobacterium > Photobacterium aphoticum. The sequence goes on from NZ_LDOV01000015.1 coordinate 44,337, forward strand.
AAAAGTAATCAGTCGACTACATGAAGACTTGACGGAGTTAACAGTGAATCAACCTCTCAACTATAGAAACACCAAATTTATCACAAGTGCACCATCAATCCGTCAACTTCCGACGGACGCAGGCGTTGAGATTGCATTTGCTGGCCGCTCCAACGCAGGTAAGTCAAGCGCACTGAACCGCATTACTGATCAGAAAAACCTGGCACGTACCTCGAAAACACCGGGTCGTACTCAGCTGATCAACATGTTTGAAGTGGTACCAGGCTGTAACCTGATCGACTTGCCGGGCTACGGCTTTGCGCAAGTACCGCTAGAAATGAAACTAAAGTGGCAGGAATCACTGGGTGAATACCTGCAAAAACGTGAATGCCTGGAAGGTCTGGTGGTACTGATGGATATCCGTCACCCGCTAAAAGATCTGGATCAGCAGATGATCATGTGGGCGATCGAAAGCCGTCTGCCAGTATTGGTACTGTTGACCAAAGCCGACAAATTCAAGAGCGGTGCACGTAAGCAACAGTTGATGAAAGTGCGCGAAACCGTGGCAACGTTCGGCGGTGATGTGCATGTAGAAGTGTTCTCGTCACTGAAAGGTATCGGTGTGGATCAGGTTCGCCGCCAGCTAGATGCCTGGTTTGCACCAGAACTTGAGCGCCAGCGTGAGATCATGGAAGGTGACGTAGACGGTGAAGACGCGTAATCGCGTATCCCTCTTGGTTACTTCTCTGGATCAGCTCTCTGGTTCACAGAGATGCTTAACAAAAAGGCTCCTTCGGGGGCCTTTTTGCTACCTGCCATACTGCCTGCGCGACGCCGACGGTGTGGCACTATTCATACGATACGCAATAGGCATAAAAATACCCCACGGTAATCGTGGGGCAAGATGAGAGAAATAGGAGATTTGTTGTTTTTGTCCAAAAAGCATCAAGGATTTCCCCCCCTAACGCAAGCAATTTATCCTGTTTAACTTCACCTTTTACAACACAACCTTCGAGCAATCATAACCTTTCGCCAACCTTGAGCGAGACTTTTGCCGCTTTCATTGCCCACAGCCAGAAAAGTTGTTTTTTATTAAAAAATAAGGCAAGTCATGACACCGAAAATGACGGCCTGAGTGGAATAAAATTACATTTATTAATATGGAGGCGAAAAAAAAGCCACCATCAATGTGAAGGTGGCCATTTCATGGATGTGTTGGCTAGCCGGTAAAATGACCCGCTACCAAAAACAAATATGAACAAGAAGCGAACGCTATTATACCCGCCCCTTTTCTAACATTAAAGTAAATACTCTAATTTTCGAGCGTTTTGATGCCCCGTTCTGTGATCACGGTAAGACGGAAGTAAAAACAGCATACTGAAAGCGAATGGGTGAAAAAACCGACAAACGGTTAAGGGATCATCGCAGGATAAAAAAGCATGGTGGGGAAAAAACGTGCAAGGGAGAAATGTTTTCAAAGGCCCAATAAAAAACGCCCCGGCCAAATGGCCGGGGCGGCTGAATCAGCCAAATCCAATAACGTGAAACAAAAGGTCTGAAAGATAGAACATCTTACCTCTGTACCCTACGCCATTAACTGTATATCAATTGCTCAGAGTTGAAAAGGGCTTTTGTAGTTTTTTTTCAACATTCCGTAAGTAATTTCTATATTTCGTAATTTCTTGAACGTTTATTTTGCATAAAAAAATAGCCAGCAAAAAGCTGACTATTCTCTCATCAATTTGGGGTAAATCGCAGGATTTTAGTGCGCTTGATCCCAGTTATCGCCAATGCCGGCTTCCGCAATCAATGGCACAGCCAGCGCGGCAGCGGCCTCCATCAGACGCTGAACCTCGGCAGAAACGTTCTCTACTTCCGACTCTTGTACTTCAAATACAAGTTCATCGTGTACTTGCATCAACAGTCGGACACGATCGGCCGGTTGCTCGCGGATCCACGCATCCACCAACAGCATTGCTTTCTTAATGATGTCCGCAGCCGTGCCCTGCATCGGGGCATTGATCGCGGCACGTTCCGCCGCTTTACGACGCATACCGTTACGCGACTGAATTTCTGGCAGGTGCAGGCGACGACCAAAAATGGTCTCAACGTAACCTTGGGCAGACGCCGCGCTACGGGTGTCTTCCATGTACTGCATCACGCCCGGGTAACGCTCAAAGTAAGTATCCATGTACGCCTGTGCTTCACCACGCGGAATGCCCAGCTGTTTCGCCAGACCAAAAGCACTCATGCCGTAGATCAGACCAAAGTTCACCGCTTTTGCACGGCGACGCTGCTCTGTTGATACGTCTTCAATAGACACACCCATGATTTCCGCTGCCGTTGCGGCGTGGATATCTTTGCCTTCGCGGAACGCCTCCAACAGTGCTTGGTCACCCGACAGGTGCGCCATGATACGCAGTTCGATTTGCGAGTAGTCGACCGCCAGGATCTTATACCCTGCCGGCGCCACAAACGCCTGACGAATACGACGGCCTTCTTCGTTACGGATCGGAATGTTCTGCAAGTTTGGATCAGTCGATGACAGACGACCGGTTGCAGTCACGGCTTGGTGGTAAGAGGTATGCACGCGGCCAGTCGATGGGTTGATCATCTTCGGCAGCTTATCGGTGTACGTGGATTTCAGCTTCGCCAAACCACGGTATTCCAAAATCAGTTTTGGCAGCGGGTAGTCTAGCGCCAGCTCTTGCAGCACTTCTTCGTTCGTCGATGGCGTACCTGACGGGGTCTTCTTGATCACCGGCAGGGCCATCTTTTCAAACAAGATCGCCTGCAACTGCTTTGGCGAGTTCATGTTGAACTCTTGCTCTGCCAACTCGTAGGCTTGCTTTTCAAGCTCGTCCAGACGCGCGGCAATTTCCACTGACTGCGCGCTCAGCTTCATGTCATCAATCAGTACACCGGTACGTTCAATACGTGACAACACCGGTACCAACGGCATTTCGATCTCTTCGTACACCGCTTTTAGCTTGGCATCTTGTTCGATGTTGGCAAACAGACGGTTGTGCAGACGCAGCGTCACATCCGCATCTTCTGCTGCGTAAGGGGCAGCTTGCTCCAGATCGATCTGGTTAAACGTTAACTGGTTCTTACCTTTACCGGCGATCTGCTCGAACGAGATACAGCTGTGCTGCAAAAAGCGCAGTGCCAGACTGTCCATGTCGTGTTTGCCGCCCACGCTGTTAAACACGTAAGAGGCCAACATGGTGTCATGCTTGATCCCTTTCATCTCAATGCCGTAGCGCGCAAGCACGGAGGCATCGTACTTCAGGTTCTGACCCACTTTGGCTTGGTTATCATCTTCCAGAATAGGCTTTAGCTGCGCCAACACCCAATCGCGGTCAAGCTGCTGTGGGGCATCCAGGTAGTCGTGCGCCACAGGCACATACGCAGCAACGCCTTCTTCTGTCGCAAATGACAAACCCACCAGATTCGCCACCATGTAGTCCAGGCTGTCGGTTTCGGTATCAAAGGCAAACAGTTCCGCCGCTTTGAGTTTGTCGAGCCACTCCTTGAAGGTCGCTTCATCCAAAATGGTCGCGTACTGGCTGCGATCAATCTTCACCGCCGAGGTATCCATGTCTGCTTGCGCCGCTTTTGACGACGAGCCACTGCGGGCACCGGTGGTTTCATCGGCTTCAATCACGGCAGAGCCGCCTTCCAGCAATTCATTCAACCAGGATTTAAACGTCAACTGACCGAACAGTTTGATCAGTGCGTCCATATCCGGCTCGGCTTTCAGCAGGGACGCCGGCGTTTCTTCCAGCGCCACATCCAGCTTGATGGTCGCCAACTCGTACGACAGCATCGCATTGTCTTTATTGTCCACCAGCTTTTTCGCCATGGTCTTTGAACCACGGAAGCCCAGTGCCGCAATATCATCCAGACGTTCGTACAGGGTGCTCAAACCCCCGATCCCTTGCAGCAGGGCGGTTGCCGTTTTCTCACCCACACCCGGTACGCCCGGAATGTTATCGACCTTATCACCCATCAGTGCCAGGTAATCGATGATCAATTCAGGTGGGATCCCAAATTTTTCAATCACCCCGTCGCGATCCATCACCACGTTCGTCATGGTGTTGATCAGGGTAATGTTGTCATCCACCAGCTGCGCCATGTCTTTATCGCCGGTACTGATCAACACAGGCATGCCTTGCTGAGACGCTTGGTACGCCAAGGTACCGATCACGTCATCCGCTTCCACGCCCGGGATACAAATCAGCGGTAAGCCCATCGCACGGATCACGTTGTGTAGCGGCTCAATTTGGCAGCGAAGATCATCCGGCATCGGCGGACGGTTCGCTTTGTATTCCGGGTACATATCGTCACGGAAGGTTTTACCCTTCGCATCGAAAACCACCGCGATACGATCAGAAGCAAATTGGCGCATCATACTGCGTAGCATGTTCACGACACCGTACACAGCGTTGGTTGGAATTTCACCGTTACTCATGGTACCCGGGTACGCATGGAACGCACGGTACAGGTACGAAGAGCCATCGATCAGAATCAACGGATTTTCTGGAATACTTGCCATAATGATAATCTTATTCAGGGAGGTAAGAGTCAAAGCCCTAGAATGCCATGACTGCCCGTCAGTGTTAACCGATGTTTTCCCAATCCCTCCCCTTATCTGTGGATAAGTTTGTTAGTATTTCAATTTAACCCATTGATCAATTTTTCAAAAAAACTTTTATTTTTCACAAAAAACGATAAAAAACATAAGGATAAAAGTGAAAAAGCAAAAGGATCCTCGATCGTGAGATGATCGTTCCTTGTGGAAAAAGTTAACAGACCGATCTGAAATATGCTAAATCAAGGGTAAAACACCTCAGATCTGAACATAAAGGGAGCCATTATGAAAAAAATTGCGGTGATTTTGAGCGGTTCTGGTGTCTTTGACGGCGCAGAAATCCATGAAGCGGTGTTGTCGTTGTATGCCATTGAGCAGGAAGGGGCCAGCTGGCACTGTTTTGCGCCTAACATCGATCAACACCACGTGATCAACCACCTGACTGGGGAGGACATGCCGGAAACCCGTAATGTGTTGGTGGAAGCGGCGCGGATCGCCCGGGGCCAGATCAGCGATATCACCACCCTCAATCCGGCGGAATACGACGCGCTGCTGTTACCCGGCGGATTTGGCGTGGCCAAGAATTTGTCGGACTTTGCGTTTGCGGGTGCAGACTGCACGATCCACCCGGACATCAAGCGTGTATGTCAGCAGTTTGCCGATGAAGAGAAACCGGCCGCTTACCTGTGTATTGCCCCGACCTTGATCCCGTTGATCTACGGCCCGGGCGCCAAAGGGACGATCGGCACGGATCCGGATACGGCCAGCGCATTCAACCAAATGGGCGGAGAGCATATTGATTGCCCGGTGGACGAGTTCGTGCTTGACCAGCAACGCCGCCTGCTCAGTACACCGGCGTACATGCTGGCCGGGTCAATTTCCGAGGCGGCGACGGGGATTCAAAAGCTGGTGAAATGTTTGGTGTCGATCGCTTGATTGCCCAACCCTGACCGACAAGGCTATCGTCTGCGGTGGCCTTGTTGCTCACCGCCCTGCGCGCTATCAAGCAAAACCATTGAAAGAAAAAGCGTGAGCCAGAAAAGAAAAAAGCGGCACAACATTCTCGCAAATAGGACAGAGAAGGTCGTTGCCGCTTAGCATAATCGGTTGCCATTTTTAGCCCTACACTAAAAACCAAACCCTAGCTAAAGTACACTGGAAGCAATGTGAGCAATGTCGTGCCTTCAGACGAGGCGTTTTGTGTTTCCCGTCTCGCTGAGTGCAAGGTAATAATAACCATTCTCATCTCGGATGCAAGCACTTATTGAGAATTATTTTCATTTAATTGCTTTACAAAGTGCAGCCGGTAGTCCTCAATGCCGTCCTTTTTCTCTATCTCTTCAATCTGATAGCCGTTTCTCAGCAATAATCTCAGCATGGCCGCAAAACGGTTTCTCGACTTCACCCGTAAGGTGTCATAGCCCTGTGCGTGTGCCCAGGCTTCTTGTGCTTCTAACAACGCCTGTGCCACCCCACGCTGGCGCCCAGCTGTCGCAACGCCGCCTAACCAGCTGTAAAAACACGTCGCCGACAGCGGGTAGCCGATCTTCACGCCCACCGCTTCCCCGTCAATGTCTGCGATCAAAATCAACGCCCCTTCAGCGGGCAACCGGGCCGTTAAAGCAGCGGCATCCGCCGGGGAAGCAAACTCTTCAATACGGCTTAATACCCCGACCGCTTCTGCAATGCTGGCTTCTCGAATCTTCATGCGCATTCCTTATCAGGCAACAGAGCCGCTCAGCAGCGGCATAGAAAAAAGGCCAGCAATCGCTGACCTTTATTCATTAAACCCGTTTGGGCGTCAAAAGCAATGTCGCGTTTGCGCCCACTCACACCCCGTTACATTTGGACCGGTTTGTGCGTGAAGTCGTCGGCCTGACGGGCCGGTGACAGCGTGGTCAGATGCTTGATCAGCATATTGAGCAGTACCCCGTACATCGGGACAAACAGACCCAAACTGATGATCAACTTGAAGCTGTAATCCACCAGCGCGATCTCGACCCAGTTAGCCGCCATGAACGGATCCGGGCTGTTATAGAACGCGATAGAGAAGAACGCCAGCGTATCAAGCGCATTACCCAGTAATGTGGAGCACGTGGGTGCCACCCACCACTGTCGGGTTTGACGTAGACGATTAAAGACTGAGACATCCATGATCTGCCCTAACAGGTAGGCCATGAAGCTCGCCATCGAAATACGTGCGACAAACAGATTAAACTCCCCCAGATGGGACAGCCCCTGATACTCCCCTTGATAGAACAGCACCGACAGCGCATAGGAGATCGCCAACGCCGGCACCATCACACGCAAGATGATCTTACGTGCCATTGCCGCGCCGAAGATCCGTACGGTCAGATCGGTCGCCAGAAAAATAAAGGGAAAGGTAAAGGCACCCCAGGTGGTGTGAAAACCAAACACGGTAAACGGCAACTGCACAAGGTAGTTACTGGATGCAATGATCAGCAGGTGGAATACCACAAGGAATGAAAGGGCTTTGCGCTGTTGCGCCGGAGAAAATTGAGACGTCGTCATTGATAGACCTTTTTGTCATTGGGGGAGAGGGAACCCAAAACACTGCCGCCCGATCTCACTCGGTGGCAGCAACCGAAGGCGGCGATTATACATAAACCGCAGCGGTTGCCTAGCGAATAATCACCTGTGCTAATTGTTGTGCTAAATAGGCCAGCGTCTCTTCGCTGTCGGCCAATCCTTCCAGCCAGAGTAAGCCGCTGTAGTGCTCCCCTTTAAGCAATAACTGGCACCCTTCAAAGTCCACCAGCCACACATGCAGATCGGCATTAAGCTCCTGACTGAGCACGGTCATGCCAAGCCCGTGCAGCAACGGCGTGGCGACCTCCGCAAAGCTGTCAAAGTCAAACGCCGGTGCGTCGATTTCCAGTACTCGACCAGCGAGATCTAATCGGCGACAGCCATAAAGCGACTGACTCTCCAAAGAGGACGACGGCGCGAAACCGGACGATGTCATGGTAGCTTTCCTTGTTATTGCCGCTTAGCGACTGGCATGGAATGAAGATTGAGACCTTTGATTCTGGGTCTTTAATTCTGAGCCTTTGAGCTTGGGTTTTGCGTTCTGAGCGTAATAACTAACGTTTAGGCTCAATAACCCAAATCGTCTCCGGCGGTCAGGTGGTTTTCAATCACCGACAAGAACACCGTGCCGTATTTTTCCAGCTTACGGTGCCCGACCCCGTTCACCGCCAAAAACTCTCCGGCCGTGGTCGGTAAGCTCTCGGCCATTTCCATCAGGCTGGCATCATTAAACACCACGTACGGCGGCAAATCTTCCTCATCAGCAATGGCTTTGCGCACCTGACGCAGCTTGGCAAACAACTTCTTGTCGTACTGACGGTGCGCCATTTTATCGCGCTTGGCACTGCGGGCAGCAATATCCAGACGTGGCACGGCCAGCTCCAACGGTATTTCACTGCGCAAAATGGCACGGGCTTTTTCTGTCAGCTGCAAAGTCGAACTGCGCAGCATGTTTTGGTTTAAAAAGCCCTGATGGATCAGCTGGCGCAAAATGCTGACCCAGAACTCGTGGCTGTGCTCTCGGCCGATCCCGTAGGTGCTGAGCGTCTCATGGCCATGTTCACGGATACGCTGGTTTTGCATGCCACGCATCACTTCCACCACATGGTTGATACCAAAACTCTGGTTCACGCGATACACACAGGACAAGGCTTTTTGCGCCACTTCCAGCGCATCAAAACGCTGCGGTGGGTCGAGGCAAATATCGCAGTTGCCACACGGGGTTTCGCGCGCTTCGCCAAAATAGTTCAGCAGTACCTGACGGCGACAGGTCTGCGCTTCGGCAAACGCCCCCATGGCATTGAGCTTGTGCTCTTCCACCCGTTTTTGCTCGCCCTCCGGCTTCTCATCCAGACAGCGGCGCAGCCAGGTTAAATCCGCCGGATCGTAAAACAGGATCGCTTCCGCCGGCAGGCCATCCCGCCCGGCGCGACCGGTTTCCTGATAGTAAGATTCGATATTGCGCGGAATGTCGTAATGCACCACAAAGCGGACATTGGGTTTGTTGATCCCCATGCCAAACGCCACCGTGGCCACCACCACCTGAATGTCATCTCGCTGAAACGCCTCTTGTACCCGCACCCGCTCCTCGTGCTCCAAACCGGCATGGTACGCGGCAACACGCTGGCCTTGTTCGCGCAGTTTGTCGCTGATCTGCTCCACCCGCTTGCGGCTGTTGCAATAGATGATCCCACACTGGCCACGCATATCGGCCAGATAGCGAGTCAGCTGTGCCATCGGTTTGTATTTTTCTTGCAGGGTGTAACGGATGTTCGGGCGGTCAAAACTGCCCAAATAGATATGCGGTTGTTGCAGCGCCAGACGCGCCACAATGTCCTGACGGGTCGCTTCATCGGCGGTGGCGGTTAACGCCATCACCGGCAAATCCGGAAAATGCTGACGCACACGACCCAGCTCGGCGTATTCCGGCCGGAAATCGTGCCCCCACTGGGAGATACAGTGCGCTTCATCCACCGCCAGCAAAGCCAGCGGCAAGGTCAGCAAACGCTCCATGAACTCACGCCCCAGCATGCGCTCCGGCGCGACGTACACCAGTTTCAGCTCACCGTTTTCCATCGCCTGAAACGTCTCTTGCACCGCTTCACGTGACTGGGTGGAGTTGATACACGCGGCCGCGACCCCGTTGGCCTGCAATTGATCGACCTGATCTTTCATCAGGGAGATCAAGGGGGAAATCACCACGGTCAGCCCATCCAGCAACAATGCCGGAATTTGGTAGCAGAGGGATTTACCGCCGCCGGTCGGCATGATCACCACGCTGTCTTGCCCTGCCAGTGCGGCTTCTATCACGGCCTGCTGACCGTCTCGAAAATGCTGGTAGCCAAACACGTCCTGCAGCACTTGTTCGCTGGATAGGGACGGCTCAGTCTGATAGGCAAGATTTGATGACATAGTTCCACTCATTGCGGGTTCAGGGGCAGGTGTGTGACCCATACAACAGGCTGTCCACACACATCAGGCCGGCTATTCTATACCATTCAGATCGGTGATGGGAGCAACGGGCCGAAAAGCCGGACGGAAAGACGATAGTATTGACACTGAACACGAATTATACTGCCCGTTCAACAACCACCCAGACGGATCTGAGGGTTTACCACCTCACTCTGACGCATTGTGTTAGGACACCATGGACGCGCAGCACAACTCAACCCAACGCGGGATCATCCTGGCGTTATCGGCTTACACCCTGTGGGGTATCGCTCCGATTTATTTCAAAGCCTTACAACATGTCGGTCCGCTGGAAATTCTCAGCCACCGCGTGATTTGGTCGGTGCTGTTTCTGGCCGGCATTCTGGCGTTTACGCGCGGCTGGCACCGGGTCAAGGCCGTCATCAAGCAGCCTCGCTTACTGATGATGCTGACCGCCACCGCGCTGTTAGTGGGCACCAACTGGCTGATCTTTATCTGGGCAGTGAATAACAATTTCATGCTCAATGCGAGTCTGGGCTACTACATTAACCCGCTGGTCAATGTGCTGCTGGGGATGCTGTTTCTGGGTGAGCGATTACGCCCCATGCAATGGCTGGCCGTGCTGCTGGCAGGCGGTGGGGTGATGGTCCAGCTGATCCAATTTGGCTCCTTGCCGTGGATTGCACTGGCGCTGGCCACCAGTTTTGGGTGCTACGGTCTGCTGCGTAAAAAAGTGAATGTGGATGCGGCCAGCGGCCTGTTCCTTGAAACCGCGATCTTGTTGCCACTGGCGCTGTTTTATGTGTTGGTTCTGGCTGACAGCCCGACCGCCGACTGGGCCCTTAATCCGCTGTCGACCAACCTGTTACTGGTCGCCGCCGGCATTGTCACGACCCTGCCGCTACTCTGTTTTACCGGCGCCGCCACCAAGCTCAAGCTCTCGACCCTGGGCTTTTTCCAGTACATCGGCCCAAGCCTCATGTTCTTGCTGGCAATCACCCTGTACGGTGAACAGTTCACCGCCGATAAAGGCTATACCTTCGCCTTCATCTGGGGCGCATTGCTGATCTTCGTGCTGGATGCGGTGCGTCATCACCGCCGTATCACCCGCCTGCAGCGTGTCACGCCGCCGTAAGCCAAACAGGCACCGTAACGATAACCGATACCGGTTTCACCTTTCCCCTACCTCGTTAGGGGAAAGGTCAGCGAGGGTCGCACTTTTTTCGGGCATTTCGCCCGTGTTACAGGCAAGATACGCCTCTTTATTTTGCACACACAACCCATCACACACATGAACGAAGCTACCACTCTCCTGACGCTGGTCACCGTACACATCGTCGCCCTGATGAGCCCGGGGCCGGATTTTGCCCTTGTGGTTCAAAATGCCGGTCGCTATGGCCGCCAAACCGGCGTGATGATCGCCCTTGGCTTATCGCTGGGTATTTTGCTCCACTCGCTGCTGAGCCTGACCGGCGCCAGCTTGCTGATCCACCAACACCCGACCCTGTTTAATGTGCTGCAAGGCGCAGGCGGCGGCTACCTGTTGTGGCTCGGCTACGGCGCATTAAAAGCCACCTGGCACCACTGGCAACAGCGCCACATGCCAGACAGCGATAAAGCGCCAGCGGCAAAAACCCGCGTGATCGCCAACCGCCGTCAGGCCCTGCTCAAAGGCTTTACCACCAACATTCTTAACCCTAAAGCCTTGGTGTTTTTCCTCAGTCTGCTGTCGACCTTGGTACCGGCCGATATGTCTCTGAGCGGCAAAACCACCGCGCTGGGGCTGCTGTGGCTGACTTCGTTCCTGTGGTTTGGCCTGCTGGCTTGGCTGCTGACCGGTCAGCGTTTACAGCGCACCTTGCAACGTTGGACACCGGTGATTGATGGCATCTGCGGCCTGCTGTTTGCCGTTATTGGCAGCCTGATCTGGCTCAATCTGCTCACCGCATAATTCCCCCGCATAATGTGCATCCCCTATCGGCATGCGCACCCTGACGGGCAGCACAAAACCCTGCCCGTCTGATAGACAACCGCCTGACTCACCTTTACGCTTACTGCAATGCCATCCCGTGAGTAAGGATACCCACCCCATGATCAGGCTCAGCCGTTATTCCACCTGCCGCACACTGACTGCGGCATTACTGCTTACCGCACCTCTCTGCACCGCGACCGCGCTTGCCGCCGAGCCAGCAACGACACCGCAGGCGGCCGATCAGATTGCGCCGGAAGCGGCTTCCCCAACAACGAGCACGCCTCCTTCCGCCACCGTCACGACCGGTGAAGACTGGATGGTCGCCACCGCTAACCCGTATGCCAGCGAAGCGGGGGCCACCATCTTGCGCCAAGGCGGTAATGCCATTGATGCCATGATTGCCACCCAACTGGTTCTCGGTCTGACTGAGCCGCAATCGTCCGGGATCGGGGGCGGGGCCTTTTTAGTGTATTGGGATGAGGAAAAAGAGCGCCTGCGCACCTTTGACGGGCGGGAAAGCGCGCCGCTGGCTGTCACGCCGGTATTATTTCAGGACAAAAAAGGCCAACCTCTGAACTTCATGGAAGCGGTGATCGGTGGTCGCTCGGTCGGCACCCCGGGCACAGTCAAATTGTTGTGGTACACCCACCAGCGCCACGGCAAATTAAGCTGGCACAAATTGTTTAAGCCGGCCATCAATTTGGCCCGTAAAGGCTTTATCGTCAGTCCGCGATTGTCGGCATTGATCGCACACAATGCCGATTCCTTATCGCGCTTTGAGGCCACCCGCCAGTACTTTTTCGATGAAAAAGGTCAGCCGTGGCCAGCCGGCCATACCCTGAAAAACCCGGCTTATGCCGATACCCTGACGCACATTGCCGAGCGCGGCGCCAGTGCCTTCTACACCGGCGCGATTGCCAAAGACATCATTCACACCGTGCGCCAAGGCTCGGATAACCCCGGCGTACTCAGTGCCATGGACTTGGCCACCTATCAGATCAAAGAGCGCGATCCTGTCTGTGCGCCGTACCGCCAATTTGATCTGTGCGGCATGGGACCACCCAGCTCCGGCGCCCTGACGCTGGGGCAGATCATGGGCATGCTGAGTCATTACCCGCTCGCGACCTGGGGGCCGGAGAACGTGAACAGTTGGCGCGTGCTGGGCGATGCTTCACGCCTGGCGTTTGCCGATCGCGGCCACTACATGGCCGACAGCGATTATGTGCCGATGCCGACCACCGGCTTACTGGCCAAAGATTATCTGCAACAACGGGCCAGCCTGCTACAACGCGACACCGCCCTGACCGAGGTCACCGCCGGCTCACCGCCGTGGGATCACGCGCTGCGTTATGCGAAGGACACATCGCTGGAGCTGCCGTCCACCAGCCACTTTTCCATTGTCGACAGCGACCGCAACGTGGTGTCGATGACCACCACCATTGAAAACGGCTTTGGCTCACGCCTGATGGTACGCGGCTTTTTACTCAACAATGAACTGACCGACTTTTCCTTCCGCAGTCACCAAAACGGCCAACCCATTGCCAACCGGGTCGAACCAGGCAAGCGCCCCCGCTCATCCATGGCTCCCACCATGGTGATGAAAGACGGCGAACCGTACCTTGCCATTGGCTCGCCGGGCGGCAGCCAGATCATCGGGTATGTGGCGAAAACCCTGATCGGCCATCTCGACTGGGGCATGGACATTCAGCAAGCCATCAACCTGCCGAACATGAACAACCGCTTTGGTCCGTTTGAATTGGAGCAAGGCACTGCCGCTGAGCAATGGGCACCCAAGCTGGAAAAACTCGGCTTTACCACCCAAATCAAACCACTGACATCGGGAGTACAAGCGATCCAATTGCTGCCACGTCAGCTGATCGGCGCGGCCGATCCGCGTCGCGAAGGCACCGTGGTGAGTGATACCTCTGCGGCCTCCGCCAAAACCGTAAAAGCGGCGAAAATGACGCAAGCAGATCAAGCTGCCCAGGACGCTGAAACCGCCAGCGCGCAATAATCGAAGAGATAGCGATAAACAAAAAGCCCGTCAGCAAACACTGACGGGCTTTATGCATTGTGCGGTCACAGCACATCACACCACGGTGTGAAGGTGGAGAATGGATCGTGCTTACATCGCCTCAAGTTTGGCGTACTGCGTCACCAGCCACTTGATCCCTTCACCGTTGAAAGCCACCTGCACACGACTTTGTGCGCCACTGCCTTCAAAGTTGATGATGGTGCCTTCCCCGAAACTTGGGTGGCGTACGCGCTGACCCAAACTGAAACCGGTCTGGTTAAAGTTGTCGTTCACCTGCGCTTGGCTGAAACGCCCGCTGCTGGCCGGACGCGACACCTTGGCTTTCATGCGCACTTCTTCAATGTGCGCTTCCGGGATCTCACGAATAAAACGTGACGGCTTATGGAAGTTGTCCTTGCCGTACAGACGGCGCATCTCAGCATAAGAGATGTACAGCTTCTGCATCGCACGGGTCATGCCCACGTAGCACAGACGGCGCTCTTCTTCGAGACGGCCCACTTCTTCGGTGGTGCGTGAACTCGGGAACATGCCCTCTTCCACACCTACCATGAAGACCACCGGGAATTCCAGACCTTTGGCACTGTGCATGGTCATCAGCTGCACGGCATCATCAAACTCTTCTGCCTGCCCTTCACCCGCTTCCAGCGCCGCATGGGACAAGAACGCCGACAACGGGCTCATGTCTTCCGCTTCTTCCGGCACTTCAAACTGGCGCGTTGCAGTCACCAATTCTTCCAAGTTCTCAATACGTGCCTGGGCTTTTTCGCCTTTTTCCTGCTCGTACATCACGCGCAGGCCAGAGTTGCGGATCACCTCATCTGTCTGCTGGTACAGCGGCAGCTCACGGGTGTCATCTTCCAGCGCATTAATCAGCTCAATGAAACGGCGCAGGGCATTGGCCGAACGGCCCGCCAGCACTTGCTCTTCCAACAGGGCAATACTGGCCTGCCACATTGTCGCCCCGCGATCACGCGCGGCCATACGGATGGTTTCTAAGGTGCGATCGCCCAGACCACGTGCCGGGGTGTTCACCACGCGCTCAAACGAGGCATCGTCATGACGGTTGGCCATCAGGCGCAAATATGCCAAGGCATCTTTGATTTCCTGACGTTCAAAGAAGCGCATGCCACCGTAGATGCGGTACGGCATCCCGGCCTGAATTAACGCTTCTTCCAGCACACGGGACTGGGCGTTACTGCGGTACAGCATGGCGGTGTCCTGCAACGCACCACCGGTCTGCTGCCACTCTTTGATCTTGCCGACCACAAAACGGGCTTCGTCCAGTTCATTGAACGCGGCATACACCGAGATCAACTCGCCTTCCGCGCCGTCCGTCCACAGGTTCTTACCCATGCGTTCATTGTTGTTGGCGATCAGCTCGTTCGCAGCCTTCAAAATGTTGCCGGTCGAACGGTAGTTTTGCTCCAGGAAGATCGCACTTGCGCCCTTAAAATCGTTCAGGAAACGCTGAATGTTTTCAACCTTGGCTCCTCGCCAGCCATAGATAGACTGATCATCGTCACCCACAATCATCACGTTACAGTCCGGCCCCGCCATCAGGCGTAACCAGGCAAACTGGATATTGTTGGTATCCTGAAATTCGTCGACCAGAATGTGTTTAAAGCGCGCCTGATAGTGCTCACGAATGTGCTTGCTGCGCTTGAGCAGTTCAAACGCGCGCAACAGCAACTCGGCAAAGTCCACTAGGCCGGCACGATCACACGCTTCTTGGTAGGCCTGATACAGGCGCAGCCAGGTTTGCTCCACCGGATCGTTAAAGGTGTCGATGTGCTGAGGGCGTAAGCCTTCGTCTTTCTTAGCATTGATGTACCACGCGGCCTGACGGGCTGGCCACTGCTTCTCATCCAGGTTCTGCGCTTTGATCAAACGGCGCAACAGGCGCATCTGATCGTCAGAGTCCAGAATGTTGAAATCTTCCGGCAGGTTCGCGTCCAGATAATGGGCGCGCAGCATACGGTGACACAAGCCGTGGAAGGTTCCGTTCCACATGCCGGCAGAGGAGCCATGCATCAGCTCATTAATACGGCCGCGCATTTCCGCCGCCGCTTTGTTGGTGAAGGTCACCGACATGATGGAATACGGCGAGGCTTGCTCCACCGTCATCAACCAAGCAATGCGATGGACCAGCACGCGCGTTTTGCCACTACCGGCCCCCGCCAGTACTAAGTGATTCCCCAGCGGCGCCGCCACCGCCTCGCGTTGCTTGTCATTTAGGCCATCTAACAGAAGTGATACGTCCATCGCTTTCTACTGGTTATTTATACAATGGTGATGATTATAACCGCAAAGCCGACCAAGATGCGAGCAGCTGCCCGCCCTTCCGACAAGGGAGCCCGTGCCCTTTTTTGCCACCATTCCCCCCTCGCCATGTCACTGATAATTTTCCCTTTCAAACCGTTACCAAGCACTTTTGTTCTATGCTTGGAAATGTCATCGGTTAACAGTGTGTTAAAAAATACGGAAAATAAGTGAAAGAAAAACAGGGTTCGCCCTTTCTTATGTTCCGAGAGCATCAACCGGTGCCCATGATAATAAGAGAACCCAATCAAAAGGAACGTTGCGCCAATTGCAACTGTCAGCTAACCGAAGAGGAATGACCATGAAGAAGACCACGAATATCGCCCTAGCATCTGCAGTGACTGGCCTACTTGCTCTGGCAGGCACCGCAATGACCGCCTCTACCGCTGTGGCGGCGGAAGGGAAAGAAAAGTGCTACGGCGTGGTGAAGGCCGGGAAAAATGACTGTGCCACCAAGACCAGCTCTTGTGCCGGTACCTCCAAAACTGACGGCCAGAAAGATGCCTTTGTGATGGTGCCAAAAGGCCTGTGTGACCGCTTAGTGGGCGGCGACAAAGAGGCGAAGTAATGTGGCTGGGTTAACCCCCACGGCAATGGTCGGGGTGGGGCTTCGCTCCCCCCACATTGATACCGTTCTCACCACGCGCCCGCCGGTCGGCTGGCTGGAAATTCACAGTGAAAACTACTTCAATCCCCACGCGCTGGCACGTCAACAACTGCGGGACATCGCCCAGCATTACCCCATCAGTTGCCACGGGATCGGGCTGTCACTCGGCTCGGCCGATCCGCTCAACACGCAACACTTACAGCAACTGAAACACTTGGTGCAAGAGTTGGATCCCATTGCCGTCTCCGATCACCTCAGCTGGAGCTCGGTCAACGGGCAGTTTTTTAATGATTTGCTGCCCCTGCCTTACACCGAAGAAGCGCTGCGTCTTTTCTGCCAAAAGGTCGAACAGGTGCAAGAGGTACTAGGGCGACGCTTACTGATTGAGAACCCGTCCAGTTATCTGGCCTTTGCCCATTCCACCATTCCGGAGTGGGAGTTTCTCCAGCAGGTACAACAACGCACGGACTGCCATTTACTGCTCGATCTCAACAACATCTATGTCAGCGCGTTCAATCACGGCTTTGATTGTCAGCAGTATTTAGCCGCAATGGATCCGGCCACGGTGAAAGAAATCCATCTGGCGGGCTTTACGGTAAAAACCGTCGATGACGGGGAAATGTGGATTGATACCCACAGCCGTCCGGTCAGTGAACCGGTCTGGCAACTGTATCGCCAATGGGTGCGCCAACACAGTGCGCAGCATGGACTGGTACCGACGCTTATCGAGTGGGATCTCGATATTCCGGACTTTGCGGTGCTCCAACAAGAAGCCGATAAAGCCACCCTTATCATTCAGCAGGAGGCAGAACATGGACTCATCGTCACCTGACGGGCAGAGCGCACCAGCCGCCTCACCGTCTTTGCATGATCTGCAACAGGCCTTTTCACAGGCACTGCATTATCAGGCCAGCGACGTGACCGCGCAGATCCACGGCGGTGACTTTACGCCCGAACAACGCGTCCAGATCTACCGCAATAACTTCATTATCAGCCTGACAGAGGTCCTCCAGGCGACCTACCCGTGCACGGCGGCGGTGGTCGGAGAAGACTGCTTTGATCAGCTGGCGCGTCAGCATGTGCTTAACACCCCGATCAATCACGGGGATGTGAGTGACTACGGGGACGGCTTTGCTGAGACCCTCACCACCATCATGGCCGAGCAACCGGCGTTGGCAGAAGCGGTGCCTTATCTGCCGGATTTAGCCCGCTTGGAATGGTTGATCGATGTGGCGCGACAACAACCGCCGATCACGCCGGCGTTTGATATGGCGCAGTTGGCCCACATCAATGATGCCAACATCGGTCGCCTGCGGTTTGAGCCGGCAGCCACTACAGTCTGTTTCGATGCGCACTATCCGGTCGCCACGCTGTGGCAGATGATCCAACGTGATGAGGTGCAAGCCATCGATATGACGCAACCCGAATCGGTCATGGTACAGCATCGCGAGGCGGGGATCTGGGTGCAGCCAACAACACCGGAGGGCACCGCCCTGATCGCCTTGTGCCAACAGCAATTACCATTACGTACCGCCTCAGCCGCCATGCTGGCGATGCTCGGCCCGCTGATCCAACAACATGTGTTTAGCGCGATGCACGGCTTGTCGCACACGAACACGTAAATTGAACCCCGAATCCCGACACACCGAATCTCAAGACACTATCTGCAGACCAAACAGGAGGGTCAGTATGCTGCAATTTTTCAAACACCTGGATGCCACCGCCCAGCGTTTCACCGATCCGCTCATTCCCCTGCTGTTGTTGTTCACCCGTTTATGGGTGGCCTGGGTCTTTTTCCAGTCCGGCATGATCAAATACTCCACCTGGGACAGCACCCTGTACCTGTTTGAGTATGAATACCAAGTACCGGTTCTGCCGTGGCTGTGGGCGGCATATCTGGGCACGGCGGCAGAACTGATCTTGCCGGTATTTCTGGCGCTGGGCCTGTTCACCCGCCCGATGGCGCTGGCCTTATTTATCTTCAATATCATCGCCGTGGTGTCCTACCCGCTGCTGTGGGAGAAAGGCTTCTTTGACCATCAGCTGTGGGGCATGATGCTGTTGGTCAATATCTTCTGGGGCGCGGGCGCGCTATCACTGGACCGACTCTTCAGTGAGCAACCCACGCCCCAGCGCATTCAATAGCCGTGACGGCAAGACACCTCACGGTTTACAGGCACAAAAAAACGGGCACCCAGCCCGTTTTTTCATGTGTCAGCAAAACCTCTGCTGGCTGTTTACTTCCCGTTATCGCCGTCCAGCAACGGCAGCAGTTGTGCCAGTGCGGTGATTTCCACATCCGGCTGCCACTGCGCGCGCGCATCATCGCCCCACTGACGGGCCTGATCGTTGAACCAACAGGCACGAAAACCGTTAAGCACCGCCCCGCCGACATCGGTCACCGGATGATCGCCCACATGCAAAATCACCTCTACAGGTAACGCCAAATGACGGGCGGCCTGCACAAACAACGCCGGCTCCGGTTTGGCCATGCCGTCACGCCCGGCCATGAACACCGCCGAAAAATACGGGGCCAGCCCAATCTTTTCGACATCCACGTTACCGTTGGTGATCGCCACCAGTGGCACGCGCGCCGCTAACGCCTGCAACACGCGATGGGTTTCTGCCGGCACATCGACCTGATTGCGCACCGCCAACACATGCGCCACACCGACCTGCGCCGCCTGCTCCGCCTTCGCCAGCGAGTAGCCAAACTGCATCAGTCCGATCTTCAGGTACTCAAACCGCCATTGCGTCACATCATGACGCAGCATGGGATCGACCTGCGCGACGGCCTGCTTCAACGCCTGCCAACGCGCCGTTCCCATCCCGTTCGTCACAGGGTGCTCGCTGGCGAGCCAGTCATACATGGCCTGCTCAGCACGGCGGATCACCGGACGGTTGTCATACAGGGTGTCATCGAGATCAAACGTGATGGCCTTGGGAGCCGGAAACGGGCGGTACACTTGCATCAGAGCCTACTTGTTTATTCTGTGTGAAACGCGCACTACTTACTGCGCTTGGCGCGCGGGTGCGCCTCATCGTACACCTTGGCCAAATGTTGGAAGTCCAAGTGGGTGTAGATTTGGGTCGTGGTCAGGTTTGCGTGCCCCAGCAGCTCCTGCACCGCACGCAAATCGCCGGATGATTCCAGCATGTGGGTAGCAAAACTGTGGCGCAATTTGTGCGGGTTAATGTGGCTGGACACGGCCTGCTTTTGGCCCCATTCCATCATGCGCTTTTGCACATTACGGTTGGAAATGCGGGAGCCCAGTTTGGAGACAAACAGCCCCGGCTCATCCACCGCTGCGACATCACCACGCACCTGTAACCAGTGGCCGACCCACTCTTTGGCTAAACCGGCAAACGGCACAATGCGCTCTTTGTCGCCTTTACCGATCACCCGTAAATCGCCTTTGCGCAGGTTAATGTCTTTCACGTTCAGCCCCACCAGCTCAGACAAACGCAAGCCGGCCCCGTACATCAATTCCATCATCGCGCGATCACGGATAGACAGCGGATCATCGCCATCGACGCTGAGCAACTGATCCATTTCATCGACATCAAGGTTCTTGGGCAGCGGACGGGCTTTACGCGGCGCCGACACCCCTTTGGCCGGGTTGGCCTGCAGCAGGCCCTGTGACACCAGGTAATCGAAAAAGCTGCGCAAGGCCGACAAACGCATCGCCAGGCTGCTGGCTTTAAGGCCGTCACGCATACCTTTACTGGCCAGCTGACGCACCCATCCCGCATCCACGGTTTGCCAATCGGTCACGCCCAGCGCCACCAACTGCTCGGCCAATGTGGTGAGCTGGCGTTTGTAGTTTTGCTGGGTATGCAAACTGAGCCCGCGCTCGCTGCGCAGGAACTCATAGAACCGCAATAACGGCTTTTCGAGGGAGCCCGGCAAACTCATTCCATCACCTCACGGGTGTATTCCCAGTGGTGGGTGAGACGGGCTAATAGCGTGGCTAACTGCTCCACAAATAAGGTATCCATGTCTGGCTGAAAATGGCCACCGTCGGCACAGGCAAACGCCAGCATGCCAATCGGCCGCTCCTGCCCAATCGGCATCACTAAAAAGGAGCCTAAGGGAGGGGCCTGTTCAAATAAACGTTCCCGCTCCAGCTTGCGCAATCGGCCCAAATAGACCGGCCGCGAAGCCAGATGGGAGCGGCGAAACTCATCAAAGTCCTGACGCGGCATGAAGATGTCTTCATCCAGGCTGTCAAACAACCGCACCGTCACTTCCAGATTGAGTCGTGTCGCCAAGGCGCTCAGTACGCTGATCGCCTGATAAATATTGTGGGTCTGAAACAGCTGCTGCTGGGCACGGGCAAACTCTTCGAACAAGGCACTGTTCTTGCTCGCCGCACTGATCAACCCACTGATTTTTTCTTCCAGCTCACCGACCTGACGGCGCAGGCGTTCCAGCTGAATGTCCACCAGCGACACCACTCCGCGCTCGGTGTGGTGCACCTGGATCCGGGTTAACAGATCCGGCTGGCGAATGAAAAAATCCGGGTTCGCCTGAAGAAAATCCGCGACGTCCTGCTCGGTCAGACCGGCAGGCGAGCTCGGTCGCGCCAACGATGTCACGTCGCTCATAGTACGATTTGCCCGTCATAAACATGGGTCGCCGGACCGGTCATGTACAGCGGTTTGCCTTCTCCCTGCCAGCGGATATGTAAATCCCCGCCCGGCAGCGACACTTTCACATTCTCATCCAGCAACCCTTGCTGACGGCCAATCGCCACCGCCGCACAGGCGCCACTGCCACAGGCCTGGGTTTCCCCGGCGCCACGCTCGTACACGCGCAGCCTGATAGTATTGCGATCGACAATTTGCATGAAGCCGGCGTTAACGCGTTCCGGGAAACGGTCATGCGATTCCAGCAACGGGCCCAAGGTTTCCACATCAGCCGTGTCCACATCGTCCACCACGGTGACACAATGCGGGTTGCCCATGCTGACCGCGCCACAGAAAACCGTCGCTTCACCGGCACGCAGAATGTAGGTTTTTTCACTTTGCTTGGCTTTCAGCGGGATCTTCCCCGGCTCAAAGTTCGGCACGCCCATGTTCACCGTCACCTGGTTATCGTGCTCAATTTTGAGCACCATCTTGCCGGCTTTGGTGCTGACCGCGATGGCGTATTTGTTGGTCAGCCCTTTCATCCAGACAAAACGGGCAAAGCAACGCGCACCGTTGCCACACTGCTCCACTTCGCTGCCGTCAGCATTGAAGATACGGTAATGAAAGTCGCTTTCCGGATCGTACGGGGGCTCAACCACCAGCAGCTGATCAAAGCCGATGCCGCGATGGCGATCGGCTAAACGCCGAATACAATCCGGCGAGAAGAAGACGTTCTGAGTAACACTGTCGACCACCATAAAGTCGTTACCCAGCCCATGCATTTTTGCAAAATTAACCTGCATGATGTTCCTTATCCGTTATTCAGGCAGTCGATGCTCTAGCTGCCACAGTTGCGTAAGCTCTTCACGCTCACGCACCACGTGCGCCTGCTGGCCGTCGACCATGATCTCTGCTGCTCGAACACGGGAGTTATAGTTGGATGCCATCACAAAACCATAGGCACCGGCTGAACGCACGGCCAGTAAATCGCCCGGCGCGAGACATAAAGCGCGATCTTTACCGATAAAGTCACCGGTTTCACAGATCGGGCCCACAAAATCGTACATCACCGCCTCACCCTCACGCGGGCTCACCGGCACAATGGCCTGCCACGCCTGATACAGGGTCGGACGGATCAAATCGTTCATCGCCGCATCGACAATGGCGAAGTTCTTATGTTCGGTATGCTTGAGGTATTCCACCCGTGTCAGCATCACCCCGGCGTTCGCGGCAATAGCACGGCCCGGCTCGAAAATCAGTTCAAGATCCGGGTAATCGGTCAGACGGGACATCAGCACTTTGGCGTATTCTGACGGCTCTGGCGGGCGCTCATCATTGTAAGTGACCCCCAAGCCACCACCGACATCCAAATGATGGATGGTAATGCCTTCGGCTTTAAGCGTTTCAATCAACGCCAGCAAGCGATCGGTGGCATCCACAAACGGGGACAATGCCGTGAGTTGCGAGCCGATGTGGCAATCCATGCCGACCACCTGCAAGTGCGGTAAGGCATGGGCCAGACGGTACACGTCCGGCGCGCGATCAAAGGCGATACCGAACTTGTTGTCACGCAAACCGGTCGAGATATACGGGTGCGTTTGCGCATCCACATCCGGGTTAATACGCAACGACACCGGCGCGACCACGCCCATCTCACCGGCCACCTGATTCAGGCGCTCCAGCTCCGGTTCGGATTCAACATTGAAGCATTTGATCCCCAACTCCAGCGCGCGCTGCATTTCAGCGGCGGTTTTCCCGACCCCCGAGAACACCACTTTACGCGGGTCACCGCCAGCGGCGATCACACGCTCCAGCTCCCCGCCGGAAACGATATCAAAGCCCGAGCCCAAACGTGCCAGCACGTTCAGTACCCCCAGGTTTGAGTTCGCTTTCACCGCATAACAGATCAGGTGCGGGTGATCCGCGACCGCCTGATCAAAAGCATGCCAATGGCGCTCTAACGTCGCGCGCGAATACACATACAACGGCGTGCCGAAGCGCTCGGCCAATTGGGTCAGTGGTACGTCTTCGGCCCAGAGCTGGCCATCTTGCTGGTAGTTAAAATAGTCCAATGTCGTCTCTTCCCTGTCTGTCTTGTTATGGTTGTTGCGGCTGCTCAGTATCGTCAGGCATGTATAACGGTCCGCTCTGGCCACAGCCAGCCAGTCCCAGTACACCTAACAGTAAAATTGCTAATAAACCTTTACGCATTTGTCAAAGCCAGTGATTATCATTTCATTGCCCTCTATAATCGCACCCATACTAGGAAAAGCAATAGGATGAACCGGGATGAATGATACAGAATTCCATAAGTTGGCCGATGACGTGCTAATGCAGATCGAAGAAGGCATCGATGAATCCGGTGCGGACATTGAATATGAGACGACAGGCAACGTCCTGACGCTGGAATTTGAAAACCGCAGCCAGATCGTGATCAACCGTCAGGAACCGCTGCATGAAATCTGGTTGGCCTCAAAATCAGGCGGTTACCACTTCAAACACCAAGACGGCGAATGGCGTTGTACCCGCAGCGGCGCAGAGTTGATCGCACTGGTGAAACAAGAGTGTTCCCTGCACGCCGGTGAAACCGTCGACTGGTAAGCCTCTCACGCCGTTTAGCATCAAACGCCGCAGAGACAAAAAACGAGAGCCAAGGCTCTCGTTTTTTTATGCGTGTCTTTTTCCGCGCAACAGCAGGCTGCGAAAGAATTAGCGTGACGCCATGACAGCGGTCGCGGTCGGCACCACGGTATTGCGTGGCGGTTGCTGACCACTCTTGAACGGCAGTACCTGCGGCTCGCCTTTGTCGTTACGCACAATGTCGTAAAACTGCGGCAGATTGAAGTTGATGAAGTTCGCGCTGTAGCTAAAGCGATCCTGCGCCGAGGTGTAAAAGCGATTCACGCCGTGCACCATCTCATCTTTGTCACCGCTGCACTGGCGGTACACTTCAATGCGGTTCGCTTCATCCAGAATATAGATGTTGAACCCGTCATCGCAGTCTTCAAAGAAGAACTGGATCAGACCTTCACTGGCGTACGCATCGACGATTTCCGGCGGATGCGGCTCGTCGGTTTTGCCCATCACCAAATTCGCCGCGCCCATCAACTTGTTGGTTGAGATGCAGCTGTAGAAATCCACCGAGTTTTCTAGCTTCTGTACCGACACGCCACGGCGTTCAAAGAACAGGCCGTGTGTCTGCTGACCAATGCGGATCGCTTTGAAGCGACGGCGTTTTTCCTGCTCAACCGGCTTCAAGCGCATCTCGATACACTCGGCCACCAACTGGTACACCAAGTTACGGATCAACCCGCGCATGTGCTTGCTGTAACAGAACACATCCACCGATTCGGGCGGCAGGGCGTCCTGGTGCATTTTGCCCAGTACGGTTTTCAGCGCTTCCAGCATGGCATTTTCGCCGGTGAAGTTCAGAGTACGCACTTCGTTCCACGAATTGCGGTACACCAAATCCACACTGCCCACCAAGCATTGCTGCTCCGGGCCGTAGCTGAAAATATCGGTATTTTTGAAATCGAAACGCACTGAACGGCTTTTCAGCGCGGTGGTCGGATCGTTTTCTAAGTTAATGAACAAACCTAACTGGCGGATCTCACACGGACTCGACAGCGCCTGCAGGCTTGGCTGCGGACGGCGGATCGGGAAGGTGTTGCGAATATCACTCACCAGCTGATACAGCTTGTCGATGTCCAATGCGGAATCACGCACCACGGTGTGCAAACAGGTCGATTCGGTCAACAGGCCGTTGAAATAGGCCCATGCCACCAGCTTGCTGAGGTAGCGGTTATGCTCCAGCGCCGGACGGCCCATGATGGCAATCGGATCGAGCGGCTGCTTATACAAATACCAGCCTGCCGTATTGGTGTGGCCGGCCGGGACTTGGATCAGGGTCAGATCTTGCTCGTGCAAGTCCGGTGACAACTGCGGATTGAGCAGGGTCACTTTGCCCGGCAACACCTCAAACGCCGCGTACAATTTACGCGCCAGAATACTGATGTCTTCCGGACTGATGGCGGAGGTAATGTTATTGCGACGGGCAAACCGGATCAGGTTACGGTAGCTGAGCATCAGGGCATCCAGCAGACCGTTGTGGGCGCTTTTGACCAGCTCCACTTTCCAGTCACGGCGGTTATCCAGCTCGTGCAGCACTTCGTGCGGCCAACCCCATGAGGTGGTCAGCTCTTCCAGCACCTTCCGGCGCCACGGCACAGAGCCCAGGCCCGGTTTACGGGTCAGCTTTTCATGGGTTTTGAGGTAGAAACAGCGACGCACCAAGTCCAGACGGCGGTGATCACTGATACGCTCTAAGTAGCGGGTCACCTTTTCCAACATCAGGAAATAGGCGTCCATACAAAATTCGGTACGATCGATGGCGAAGAAACGGCGTTTGCCGTCCACGCTCAAAAGCTGGGTAAACGGGTATTCCCACGAATAGGCTTCCAGCAAAATCGCTTTCAGTACCGACTTGTACGGGGAGTCGATACTTTTATACAGCTGCCACAGGCTCGAGCCGAAATACTCTTCCGCCGGAATGCGTGACAGGCCGCCGAAATCGATCCACTCGTCACGACGGATAAACCCGCCTTGCACTAAATAGCAGACATAGTCGTCGTAACACTCTTCCATCTCTGGCGGCACCATGAACCACAACAGCGGTTGGCCACCCAGACAGACAGCTGAACGGTAAAACTCATCCAGCAGCAACAAATGCTGGCTAGAGCCACAGTTTTCACCGGTCATTTTTTCGGAAAAGTTGTCGCGGAAACGGTTTTCGTCGATCAGAAAGAAGTTGGCTTCAACGCCCTGGCTCATCGCCCATTCCGACACCAAGGCACATTTGGCATCCAACGCCTGACGGGCGTCAGCAGACATGTCGGTACGGATACAGACCCAGATATCCAGATCGCTGGTCAGGCTTTGCCCCAATGAGGCGGTACTGCCCATGGCATACAAGCCCAGAATAGGCAGGCGTTCACCAGTAGGAGGAGTGAGAGTCGCAGAGACGGCAAGGCCGCAGTCATCAATGAACTGCTGCTGCGCTTCGGTCGCAGAAAACGACGCGATCCCGACCGATACCACCTGATCAAGGTAGCCAGGCACTGCCGGGTGATTGTAGTGAAGCAAAACAGGTAACACGTCAAAAACCTGCACCGATTGGGCGGTCATGGCGGCACGTGCACGCGTGAGACGAAGCTCGTTGAGCTGATCCTGTCTGCTTTTAAGCGTTTCGATATAGTTCTGCAAATTACTCTTCCAAGAGCTGCCAGCGTCAGAGCGGCCCAAATCTTGTCACTAATGCGGTAGAGATAACTCTGCCCAGGAGTAAAAACGTGATCAATCTAACAGTTTTTGCATTAACCGTAAAGATAATAACGTTTTGTGACAAGATGTGAATGACCTGTCATTTTGCTGGCCGACCTTTCCGTAGCCTGCCCCTCATGAAGCTAGTACAACCGGGCGAAATCGCCACTTTGCGGGTCTAGCTCACCTTTTTGCATGAGGGTTCCGTGAAGGGAGTCACATTAATTCCTCCCCAGATCAAGACAATACTGCGTCGACGCACTGACAGCAACACGCGAATTACCATCCCTGCTCAGTAATGGTAGGATTAGACCATAAATCAATGCTATTGCTAACGAGAACTGTGGAATCACTTTTATGACTGATACCCCTATCCGCATTGCTACCCGCAAAAGCCCGCTGGCGATGTGGCAAGCAGAATTTGTAAAAGACGCGCTGGAAAAAGCCCACCCTGGCTTAGTGGTCGAATTGGTCCCGATGGTCACTAAAGGTGACATCATCCTAGACACACCGTTAGCGAAAGTGGGCGGTAAAGGCCTGTTCGTGAAAGAACTGGAAGTGGCGATGCTGGAAGGCCGCGCCGATATCGCGGTGCACTCAATGAAAGACGTGCCGGTCGAATTCCCGGAAGGACTGGGCCTGGTCACCATCTGTGAGCGTGAAGATCCGCGTGATGCCTTTGTGTCTAACCAGTATGAAAGTATTGAGCAGCTGCCAGCCGGTGCCGTAGTCGGTACGTCCAGCCTGCGTCGTCAGTGTCAGCTGCGTGCTCAGCGCCCTGATCTTATCGTGAAAGATTTGCGCGGTAACGTGAACACCCGTCTGAGCAAACTGGATAACGGCGAATACGATGCCATCATTCTGGCCTGTGCCGGCCTGATGCGTCTGAAGATGCACGATCGCATCCGCTGTGCCATTGCGCCTGAAACCAGCCTGCCGGCGGTCGGCCAAGGTGCGGTGGGCATTGAGTGCCGTTTGGATGACACCCGCGTACGTGGCCTGCTGGCCGCACTGAACCACGATGACACCGCAACCCGCGTGTTGTGTGAGCGTGCCATGAACAACCGCCTGCAAGGGGGCTGTCAGGTGCCAATCGGCAGCTATGCCGAACTGCAAGGCGATCAAATCTGGTTGCGTGCCCTGGTCGGCGAGCCTGACGGCAGCAAAATTGTGGCCGGTGAAATTCGCGGCGCGCAAGCCGATGCGGAAGCCTTGGGTGTCCAACTGGCCGATCAACTTCTGGCTGACGGTGCCAAGCAGATCCTTGATACGCTTTACGGCAACCATTAATGACCGTACTGATCACCCGCCCAGCCCCTGACGGCCCCGCGCTTGCTCAGCAGCTTAATGCTGCGGGGATCAGTGCCATTGCCCAGCCCCTGCTGCATATCCAGCCGGGGCATGAACTCACTTCCCTGCCGTCCCTTCTTGATGATCTAAAACCGAATGATTTTGTGATTGTGGTCAGTGCTCATGCAGCCGATCTCGCCCACAATTACTTATTGTCGGTAGGTGCCAGTTGGCCAAAAAACGTGCATTATATAGCCGTAGGCCATAAAACCGCCGCTACGATGAAAAGCCATACAGGACAAACGATTCACGCGCCGCAGACCCGTTGCGACAGTGAAGGCCTGCTCGACTTACCCGTACTGACTGATATACGCGGTAAACGGGGGGTGATCCTGCGTGGTAACGGGGGACGGGAGGTCATATATCAACACCTGCTACAACGCGGTGCCAAGGTACGCTATTGCGAAACCTACCGCCGTGAGTGGCTACCGCTTGATGGTCAGCTCCTTTGCCAGCAATGGCAACAAGCAGGCATGGATGCCCTGGTGGTTACCAGTGGTGAACAACTGGCGTTCTTGACCCAACTGGTCCCAGACAGCGCCAAGGCTTGGTTTCTTCAATGCCAGCTCTTCGTACCAAGCCAGCGAATCGCCGACCAAGCCACCCGGCTTGGTTATCGTTTAATTTCCAATGTGGGCAGTGCGGCCAATGGCCCGCTATTCACCACCCTAAGCAAGAAAGGCACAATGGGAAAATCGGATGACTGATAAAAAAACCAATAAAGATAACGCTGCGAACAACGCCCCTAACGCAGCGCAAGCCGCCTCAGCACCGGCGGCCAATAAAGGCAAAACGGACAAGCCAGCATCAAGCACCCCATCCGCTGCGCCTCAACAACCTCAAACGCCACCCGCTCAGGCTGAACAAAAAGGCAGTAAAACCGGTTTAGTGGCTATCGCCTTGGTGATCGCGCTGGGCGGCGGGCTGTACTACCACGGCCACCAGCAAAGCCTGGCGCAAAACGCACAAATGGCGGCAATGCAGAACGAAATCTCGTCTCTACAATCTTCTTTGCAAGCCGCTGTTAAAACCTCACAGCAAGAAACCCTGAAACAAGTCAATGGTGCCTTGCAGGAAGCGGAAGTTGCTCAAACGCAACAAGACAAATCCATCACCAGCCTGCAAATGGCACTGGCCGAAGTGAAAGGCCGCCGTCCAAATGACTGGCTGCTGGCAGAAGCGGATTACCTGGTGAAAATGGCCGGCCGCAAGCTGAACTTAGAACACGACACCGTGAGCGCCATCGTGTTGCTGGAATCGGCCGATCACCGCATTGCGGAGCTTAACGATCCGAGCCTGACCCCGCTTCGCCGCGCCATGCGTTCAGATATCACCACCTTAAAAGGCATTCCGCGTATTGACCGTGATGTCATCGTGCTGAGCCTAGATTCACTGCAAGAAAAGATTCCAACCCTGCCGCTGGCCAATGCCATCATTCCGGATGCACAAGCGGTCGAAAAAGCCGAAGTGTCGACCTCGGTGGATGACTGGAAAACCAACCTGATGACGTCACTGAAAAGCTTCAGTGAACACTTTGTCACGTACCGTACCCGTGACGGCAGCGTGATCCCACTGTTATCGCCAAAACAGGATTTCTACTTACAAGAAAACATCAAGTGGAAGCTGACCACAGCCATCACGGCGGTTTACCGCGAGCAGCAAGAAGTGTATAGCTCGTCGCTGACACTGGCCAAAGAGTGGGCTGAGCAGTTCTACAATATGGATGATCCGAAGGTGCAAGCCTTTATCACGACGCTCGACGAGCTGTCACAGCAAACCATTGATGTGGATTACCCGAACAAACTGAAATCGGCTGAGTTGCTTACCGATACCATCCGTGATCGCCTGCGTCAGCAAGTCACGCCACTGAACGCAGAGGAGAACCCAGCATGATCCGACTATTACTGCTGGTCGCCGCTCTGATCGCCGGTATTGTGGCCGGGCCGATGCTGGCGGGTAACCAAGGGTATGTCCTGATTTCTGCCGCTAACCAGACACTGGAAATGAGCCTGACCACACTTATCCTGCTGATTGTGGTGTTGTTCGGTGCCTTCTTCCTGCTGGAAACCCTGCTGAAATACCTGTTCTCCCTGAGCAGCAGCACCCGTGGCTGGTTCTCTGGCCGTAAAACCCGTAAAGCCCGCCAGCAAACCGCGAACGGTCTGATGAAGGTGATTGAAGGTGACTGGAAACAGGCTGAAAAATTGGTGGTGAAATCTGCCAAGCACAGCGATACCCCGGTACTGAACTACTTAGCGGCAGCAGAAGCGGCACAAGGGCTGGGCGATGCCAGCCAGCGTGACGAATACCTGAAGCTGGCGGCAGATATCGATGGCCAAAGCCTGGCTGTCGCACTCACCCGCGCTAAGCTGCAGTTCCGTCAGCAGCAATACGAGCAAGCGGTCGCGACCCTGCAAGACATTCAGCAAGATCACAGCCGCAACCCGGTACTGCTGGGCTTGCTGAAAGAGTGCTACATCAAGCTGGAAGACTGGAAACCACTGTTGGCGACCCTGCCACAGTTGGAGAAAGCCGGTGTTCTGAGCGCGGAAGAGTCTTTTGCGCTGGAGCTGAAAGCCGAGTGCGGCATCATGCACCACATGGCGAAACAACAAGGCACCGAAGGCCTGATGGGTTACTGGAACAGCCTGAGCCGCAAAGCCAAGCAACGTCCAGAGCTGATTGGCTGCTTTGTGCGCCTGATGAGCCAGCACCATGCCGATAACGAAGCCTACACCGTACTGCGTGATGCGCTGAAGAAGAACTCGGATGAAAGCCTGATTGCACTGGTACCGGCCCTGAATCTACCAGACAACCACCCTGCGATTGTTCGCCTGCAAGATCTGTTGCGTTATGACAGCAGCAACCCGAGCACCCACAGTGCACTGGGCCAGTTGTTCATGCGTGAAGGCAAGTGGGAAGAAGCGAAACAGCATCTGGAGAAGGCCATCGCCCTGCGTCCGAACGTGGTGGATTACGGTTACCTGATCGAAGTGATGGACAAACTGGACGACACCCAAGGCGCGGCGACCTTGTCGCGTGAAGCCTTAACACTGGCGTTACCAAGCAAGTCGTAACCGCTCGGTTCGAGCGCACAAAACGCCGGACAAAACCGTCACATTTCTTCATCAAAAAGCACCCTTCTGGGTGCTTTTTTATACCGTTTAAAAATACAGATATGAATAAGATCGAGTAAGTGTTTCCAAGTGTTAACAGCCGTTTCAGCTTGTATCCAAGCCATTGATAACAAAATGTAAACATCATTTAATAGGGCTTCTTCTTGCTCTACAAATGGATAACTAACTATGGATATGCTTCCTTGGTTAATCGTGTCTGGGATCATTGTTTCTGTGATCACCTGCCTAATGACGGCAGTCCTGATCAAAGAGTCTTAATCCCTGTATAAAAAAACCTCCAACTGGAGGTTTTTTTTATGGCTGAACACCCTGCTGATGCCACACGCTGCCCTTAACCGATTCAGGTCAATGCCAAGGCTTTTTTCACTTTACGCAGCACCTTCTCATAATGCTGCACAGCTTTGGCGGCTTTCTTCAGTGACTTCTGTTTTTTCTTCGCCGCTTTCTTCAGTTTCTTAAGCTTCTTGCGTGATGACTTGCTCAAAGAGGGGGACTCGGCCTCCTGCAACGGTAACGAGTCAGGGGCTTTCAGTGGGGTGATCACGGCTGGGACATCAGACACCGCAGACACGGGCGTCACAGGAGTTACTGGCGTGGTTGTCAGGGGCGTATCCGCAGGCTGGGCGTCGGTCACCGCTAACGCGGCCTGATGCACGGCCTGGGCAACCGGAGCCAATGACTCAGCATCATCCGCCACCACAGAAG
The DNA here is from genome assembly GCF_001029435.1 of Photobacterium aphoticum. Lineage (GTDB taxonomy): Bacteria > Pseudomonadota > Gammaproteobacteria > Enterobacterales > Vibrionaceae > Photobacterium > Photobacterium aphoticum. Next base: position 75,966 of record NZ_LDOV01000015.1, read on the forward strand.
AGCACGAAGAGGAAGCCGGCAAAGGGACTGCCGAGACCGCTGCCGGGCGTGAGAGCGCACACGGCTTGCACAGATAAGCTTTCTTGGCGGCTACCCGCGCACAACTGCTGCACATGTAATTTGGCACACTGACAATCTGGCTGATTGTCGCAAACTGATCGGCCAATTCGACCCGCCGATATTTACACAATGACTTCGCCATCGGCCTGTACTCCTGCTTGCCGCCCCGGCGTCATACACCGAGGCGTCGTTTGATCATCTCACAGGATAATATCGCTCCGCTGCGAGAAGCGCTACTTCATCGCGGCGTTCACGTACACATCAAAGCGGTTTTTCTTGGTTTCAATCACCGTCGACGGGGTCTTATCCGCCAAACATTCCGCGTAATCCGGGCGCTTCACCACCACGCGTTTGGTGGCCAATTGCAGCGCCGGCGCCAACAGGGCATCCGCATCATGATCCGCACCGACCAAGGTCTGGAACACGCGCATTTCTTTTTTCACCAATGCCGATTTTTTCTTGTGCGGGTACATCGGATCCAAATACACCACATCCGGTGCCACAAAGTCCGGATCCGCCGCCAGTTGATCCAACGCATCGTGACTCGACGCATGCAACAGGCTCATGCGCTCGCTGATCCAGCTACCGATTTCCGGGTCCGCTTTCGCGCGGGTCAGGCCATCATCCAGTAGTGCGGCCACAACAGGGTGACGCTCCACCATTTGTACCTTACAGCCTAGTGACGCTAACACAAACGCATCACGCCCCAGACCCGCCGTCCCGTCCACCACGGTTGGAGAGACGCCGCCTTTTAAGCCAACCGCTTTGGCAATCGCCTGACCCCGGCCGCCACCGAACTTACGGCGGTGTGCCGCTGCGCCGCTCACCAAATCCACATACACTGCCCCCAGCTTTGGTTCATCACGCTTATGCAGTTCTAATCGCTCGTCGGTCAAAACCAGCGCGAACAGGCTATCAGGATCATGCTGCAGTCCCCAGCGCGCGGCCAGTTGATCAAGCACAGGTTGGCGTTCAGGGTTGTCACAAATAAGGGCTAGTTGCACAGGGCTCTCCAATTCATACAGGCTCCTGCTGACGCAGAAGATGGTGGCGGATTATACCACCTCTTGCCGCTCGCTCAATTGAGCAACCAGCGCGTCCAGCGGTTGCGGGCGACCAAACAGGTACCCTTGCGCATAATCGACCCCAATGGTTTCCAAACGCGCCAGGATCGCTTCGTCTTCGACAAATTCGGCCACCGTCTGCTTGCCCATTTTCTTCGCCAGTTCGTTGATGGCTTTGACCATGGCAAAATCCATCTCATCGTTGGCAATATCACGCACAAACATGCCATCAATTTTAATGATGTCGACCGGCATGCGCTTGAGATAACCAAACGAGGACAGGCCCGAACCGAAATCATCCAGCGAAATACGACAACCCAGCTCCCGCAACTGCCCAAACAGGCGAATCGCTTCACTCAGGTTGCTGATCGCGGCGGTTTCGGTAATTTCCAGACACAGTTTATGGGTCGGTAATCCCGACTGGCTGATCTGCGCCAGCAGGAACTGGACAAAGTCTTTGTCCCCCATCGACTGTCCCGACAGGTTAATGGCACACATGTCTAACGCGGCCACGGCCTCCGGATGGGCACGTAACCAGGCCACCACTTCCGTCACCACATAACGGTCAATCCGATGGGCTAAATTATAGCGCTCTGCCGCCGGCATAAAGAGCGCCGGGGAGATCATGTCGCCATTCTCATGACGGATACGCACCAGAATTTCATAATGCTGACGATCCGCCCCGCTGATCAGCGGCGAGATCTGCTGGGCATAAATTTCCAACCGGCGGTCTGCCAGCGCGCGACGAATAAGGCTCACGCACTCCATCTCAAGTTCCCGGCGACGTAACTCTTCATCATCAGGATGATAGACATGCAAGCGGTTACGGCCTTCATCTTTGGCCGCATAACAGGCGGTATCGGCCTGGGCATGCACCTGCTGGGCCGAGCCGGCGGTGTCATCAATCATCCGCAAGCCAATCGATGCGCTGAGACTAAAACGGGTGTTCTGCCAGTAAAACTCGGTCGCTTCCAAGGCCTTCAGCACCTTTTGCCCCAAGGCTTCCGCCTGCGCCAACGTACAATGGAACAAAATCACGGCAAATTCATCACCGCCTAAACGAGCTAAGGTCGCCTGACGCGGCGTCATGTCCTGCTGCAACAGATCCTGTAACAACAGCGCCACCTGCTTGAGGGCCTCATCACCCGCTTCATGGCCGGCGGTATCGTTAATGATCTTAAACTGGTCAAGGTCGATATAGCACATCGCATGCTGCGCCCCCTGCTCACGCGAGGTCTGCAATGCCTTGTCCAACTGCTGCTCAAAATGGCTGCGATTGTGTAAATCGGTCAAATCATCATGGCAGGCCTGATAAGCCAGACGGGCTTCCAATTCGTACGTGGCGGTAATGTCTTCCCCCACCACCATGAGCTGGCGGTGCTGGCCCTGACGAATGGCTTCGCGGATCCACACCTGACGGCCATCGGCACAACAGTAACGCAATTGGCGACGCCACACGCGCTGACTGGCATCGTCCGTCGCCCCCGACACACACTGCTGCGGCAACATATCTTCATCGGCATAAAAGCTGGTGATCTTATGGCCCAGTAACTCGCGTTTGCTGTAACCGAGCAGATCGGCGGCAAACTGATTGACCGACTGGATCCGCGCCTGACTGTCGACGGTCATCAACATCACCGGTTGCTGCTCGTACAGCAAACGGTAGCTGATCTCACGCTCACGCAGGGTCTCTTCCATCTGGTGACGGGAGGTCACATCACGGGCTTCAAACAAAAACTGGGCCCCGCCAACCTCTGCCGCCGGCAGACGTTTGATCCCCACATCCAGCATGCGCAGGCCGTCATCATGACTCTGGATTTCCAACGCTAACCGCATCGGTTGATCAGATGTCACCGACGCAAAGGCCTGACTCAATGCCACCACCGCGTGGGTGTTCCAGCAATACCAGCGCCACAGCGGCCGGTCGTATTTCAACACCGACTGACCCACTAATTCTTGCAACGCCAGATTACCTGATACCAACTGGCCATCCGCATCCAAAATACCGATGAACTGGAAGCTTTGATCAAAGACCCCTTCAAACAGGGCATGACTTTGTTGCAGTTGCTGCTCCCCTTTGCGCAGGCGACGGATCACCAGCATGAGCATCACAATGACGCCGCCCATGATGCCGGAGGCCAGTCCCAGCACTTTCAGCTCGCGCTGATAACGTTGGAACCACGGCAACAACGGGGAAATTTGCGTGGCAGGGCGTTCAAGGTGAGAGATATCTAACTGCCAGCGGGTCAGCATCGGCGTGCTGAACATCGCCTTGCCGGTGGAATGGATATAACTCGGGAAACGGGTGATCTCGCCGTTGAGCAAACGTGTCAGCACTTGGCCGGCAGTAAACCCCTTGTCATAGCCACTGGTCATCACGCCGCCGACCGCGCCGTCTTCCAACATGTAATTGAACGAGGCATACACCGGCGCATTGGCCTTCGACGTCAGCTTGGCCAGGAACTCGCCACTTTCGAGAAACGCACCGTCACTGTCGTGATAGTAGGAGATAAAAATGATGGCACTGTTTGCCGGCACCTCGGCCATTTGCGCAAAGATATCGGCAAAGCGCCCCTGGTCAATGCGGATCACTTCAACCGATGGCGGCTGACTGGCCAAATGCTCCGCCACCCCCGTCCACAGCGCCTGGCCGGTGGTAGTGTGATCGGCAATGATATAAATGCGTTCTAACGCCGGCTGCAGCGACTGCGCCAACGCAATATTGTCGGACGGATCGGTTTGCTCAAGCAGACCAATCACGTTGTTCAGACGGGCATGTTGTGACGGATGGTAGTCATTCACCCCGACAAAGATCACCGGCGTGTCTTCAAGGGTATCCGCCAGCTCATTGAGCAACCACAGGGCATGGTTATCGACCGCGACAATACTCTTAAAACACTCCGTCTTGAGCTTGGCACGGTAGATTTCTGTCAATGCCTGCAAATAGGTCAGTGACTGGTAACGCTTGGTGTCCATGTAGTTCACATGGAGATCGATCTCAGCTTGACCGATGCCCTGCACCAACCCGGTTTGCAGGGAATCGGCCCAGTGCATACCACGGTGATAGGAATGCAGAACCAAGGCGTCATGGCACTCACTGGCGGCCTCGGCCTGTGGCGCAGCACTGAGCCACCCTGCCACCAAAAGAGAAAGAAAAAACCGCACGCCGCCACCTTGATCCTGTCTGAAATACACCACTCCGGTTGATGACACCGCTGATTTCCTCCGCCAGTGCGATCACTGGAGCAGCGAAGCCCATGATTTTGTTTTAATATAACCGGGAGCGACGCAGTATAAGCCACTATAAAATCAACATAAACAAAGGATTGCATCAACTGTGAACACACCAATCCGAATCGACGATTTAGATCGCGAGATCCTCAACACCCTGATGAACGATGCGCGTACCCCGTACGCCGAAATGGCCAAGCGCTTCAATGTCAGTCCGGCCACGGTCCATGTCCGGGTGGAAAAAATGCGTGCCGCCAATATCATCACCGGCACTGAAGTGGTGGTGAACCCGAAACTGCTCGGCTACGACGTGTGCTGCTTTATCGGTATTAACCTCAATGCCGCGCGTGACTACCATTCGGCACTGGCCAAACTCAATGCGCTGGATGAAGTGGTGGAGGCCTACTACACCACCGGGGCATACAACATCTTCGTCAAACTGATGTGTAAATCGATTGAAGAGCTGCAATATGTGCTGATCGACAAGCTGCAGGCAATTGATGAAGTGCAATCCACCGAGACCCTGATCTCGCTGCAAAACCCGATCAACCGCAATGTCAAACCCTAACAATGTCAGCCAGCGCAACACATCCAGCAGACACAAAAAAGCCGATGTCACCAAGTAACATCGGCTTTTTGATGAACGGTCATACCCGCAGAATTAGTCGCGCTTCGCGTCTTCTGCCAACCACTCCGCCACGACTTTGGCAAAGTACGTCAGTACGCCATCAGCACCCGCGCGCTTGAAGCACAACAGGGATTCCATGATGGTTTCACGCTCTTTCAGCCAACCGTTTTGGATCGCTGCCATGTGCATCGCATATTCGCCAGACACCTGGTACGCAAAGGTCGGTACCTGTAGCTCGGTCTTCACGCGACGTACCACATCCAGGTACGGCATGCCCGGCTTCACCATCACCATGTCCGCGCCTTCATTGATGTCCATCGCCACTTCGTGCAAGGCTTCATCGCTGTTCGCCGGATCCATCTGGTAGGTTTTCTTGTCGCCGCCTTTCAGGTTCGACGCTGAGCCGACTGCATCACGGAACGGACCGTAGTAGTTCGATGCGTACTTCGCGGAATACGCCATGATTTGGGTATGGATATGACCCGCTTCTTCCAGTGCTTCACGGATCGCGCCAATACGGCCATCCATCATGTCAGACGGTGCCACCACATCCACACCGGCTTCTGCATGAGACAGCGCCTGCTTGATCAAGACGTCAGTGGTGATGTCGTTCACCACGTAGCCGTCTTCGTCGATGATGCCGTCCTGACCGTGTACCGTGTACGGATCTAACGCCACATCCGTGATCACGCCCAATTCAGGCACGGCCGCTTTCAGTGCACGCACCGCACGCTGCACCAAACCGTTTGGGTTGTACGCTTCTTCCGCGTTCACGGTTTTCACGTCTTGCGAGACTACCGGGAACAGGGCAATCGCCGGAATACCCAGTTTGGCCAGATACGCCGCTTCTTCTAGCAATAAATCCACCGACAAACGTTCGATGCCCGGCATTGAGTCAACCGTTTCACGACGGTTTTCCCCTTCCAGAATAAACATCGGGTAGATCAGATCGTTCACTGAGATCTGATTTTCAGCCATCAAACGACGGCTAAAGTCATGTTTACGCATGCGACGCATACGACGAGCCGGAAACGCGCCCTGAATAGAAACAGACACTGGATACTCCTTAGTTGGCATTAATCGCTTTTGTACCGATCATACCACTCCCGTTACAGCGCAGGCGATCCGATTTGAAAAAAAGCCTGCGTGGTGGTGTAAGACGCACGGACCACCGCTTCTGCGGTTTGGCCCCGGCACAGCGCGATCTCGCTGGCAATGTGTGGCAGGTACTGCGGCTCGTTACGGCTCAATTTTGGCTTCGGACGCAGATTACGCGGCAACAGGTACGGGCAATCGGTCTCAATCATTAAACGGTCATCCGGAATAAGCCCGACAATCTCACGCAAATCCAGCCCCCGGCGCTCGTCACACACCCAACCGGTAATACCGATATGCAGATCCAGCGCCAGACAATCACGCAGCTCCGCTTCACTGCCGGTAAAACAGTGCAGCACTGCCGCCGGCAACTTATCACGCCACGGCGCGAGGATCGCCATGAAACGTTCGTGGGCATCGCGGCAATGCATAAACACCGGCAGGTTTAACTCGGCGGCTAACGCCAGTTGCGCCTCAAACACCGCTTCTTGCTGCGGACGAGGCGAGAAATCACGGTTGAAGTCGAGCCCACACTCCCCGATCGCCACCACCTCCGGGTGGGCCGCCAACGCGCGAATGGCTGGCAGGGTCAAATCGTCCACCGATTTGGCATCATGCGGGTGCACGCCGGCCGTGCTATAGCAATAACCCGGCCATTGCTGGGCCATCGCGAAGGCTTGTTGGCTTTCTTCAATGCTGGTGCCGGTCAGGATCATGCCGTGTACCCCGGCAGTTTGCGCCCGTTCAATCACCGCCTCGCGGTCACGGTCAAAACGGTTGTTGGTGAGGTTAACCCCGATATCAATCATAGTGTGGCCTTATGGTCAGTCCATTCGTCTGACGCACACAGTAATCAACGTCGGGGCATTTGGCTAGCCCTGCCACGCCGCATAACACGGGCGTGGCAGGTTATTGAGAAAAGTGAAGCTAGGTTGAGGAAAAGAGACGAAAGCCGTGCGATGTTAGCCTTTGTAGATCTTCGGGTTAAACACATCGCGCAGCCAGTCACCCAGCAGGTTGATCACCAGCACCAAGGCCACCAGCACCAAGCCCGGGAACGCGGTGATCCACCAAGAGCCGGAAAAGATGTAGTTAAAGCCGATGCTGATCAGTGAGCCGAGCGACGGCTGATCCACTGGCAGTCCCAAGCCAAGGAACGACAACGCCGCTTCCGACATAATGGCGTTGGCCACCTGCACGGTCGAAATCACCAAAATCGGCGACAAACAGTTCGGCAGAATATGACGGAACATGATGCGCGGCGCTTTAAAGCCCATCACCCGTGCCGCTTCCACGTACTCTTTTTTCTTCTCGGCCAGTACCGAGGCACGCACGGTACGGGCATACTGCGGCCACTCCGCCACCCCGATGATCACCACCAGCATCACCACCGCATACTGGGCAAACATTTCAGCCCCCAGCGCGGTACGGAAAATGGCGGAGACAATAATCGCCACCATCATGGTCGAGAACGACAACTGTACATCGGCAAAGCGCATCAGGAAGCTGTCGATACGGCCACCAAAATAGCCCGCACTCAGACCAATCACCACGCCCAAAAACAGCTGCAAGCTGACCGCCAGCAAACCGATGGTCAGCGACAGGCGCGAGCCATACAAAATGGTCGAGAAGATATCGCGCCCCTGATCGTCGGTACCGAGCAAGAAGCGGCTGTCACCGTCTTCCATCCACGACGGCGGCAGCTCTGCATCCATGATATCAATGGTCGATAAGTCATACGGGTTGGTCGGTGCCAGTGCCGGGGCAAACACCGCGCTGAGCACAAACACCATAAACACCGCAAAGCTGGTCATCGCCACTTTGTCTTTCAAAAAGTAATAGAGAAAATCCGATTGTTTGAAACGCGCCCAACGGCTCGGGGCTGTCATTGTGTTGTCCATGCCTTACTCTCCCTTGCCCGTCAGGTTCACCGTCGGGTTCACCAAGCCATACAGCAGATCCACCACCGTATTGGTGACCACAAACACCAGTCCGACAAAAATCACGTACGCCGTGATCAGTGGTGTGTCGACGCGGTTAATCGCTTCCAGGAACAAAAAACCGGTGCCCGGCCACTGGAAGACGGTTTCGGTCAAAATGGTGTAGGCCACCATGGTGCCGATCTGCACCCCACCCACAGTCAGTACCGGCAACAGGGTATTTTTCAGCGCATGCTGGTAATAGATTTTGTTCATCGCCAGCCCTTTGGCTTTGGCGAACTTGATGTACTCCGAGCTCAGCACTTCGAGCATTTCCGCCCGCACTAAGCGAATGAACAACGGCAGCATGATCGACGCCAGCGCAATGCACGGCAGCACTAAGTGGCGCAACCCGTCGACGGTGAAATACCCCGACTCCCAGCCCAGCACGTTGGCGGTTTCTCCTCGCCCGTAGGACGGCAGCCAACCCAACTCGATGGAGAACACATACATCAGCATAATGGCGGTCAGAAACACCGGAATGGAAATACCGATGCTGCTCAGTGCCATCACGGTTTTGGTAAAGAAACTGTGCGGGTGAATGGCGGAATAGACCCCGAGCGGGATCGACACCAGCACAATGATCAGACTGGCGCCAAACACCAGCTCTAAGGTTGCCACCAGCTTATCGAGGATCACCTCGGTGGCCGGTCGCTTGAAGAAATACGAGGTACCCAAATCCCCTTGCAGCGCATTGGCCACAAAGCGTTGGTATTTTGTGATGAACGGATCATTTAAGCCCAACTCATCGCGAAGTGCCTGACGTTCAGCTTCTGATACCGACTGCCCCACCAGCTCGCGCAGTGGATCACCCAGGTTATCCTGAATGGCAAACGCCACCAGACTGATCACAAACATCACTATCAGTGCCTGAAACAGGCGCTTGACCAGAAACGTAAACATTCCCTGCCCCTTTTATGCATCCTTAGCGTGGGCCAGACGGCTGACTCTCACCGTCTGGCCCACCGTTTTTGCCTTTAGTCCACGACCAGATCGCCAAAGTATGGCATCACCATCGGGTTCACGATCTCTGCGGCATGGACGTTAGATTTCGCACCCCATGCTTCACTCTGCCAGTGCAGTGGCACAAACGCAGCGTCGTCATACAGAATACGTTCAACGTCTTTCAGCATTTGCGCGCGCTTGGCCGGATCGGTTTCCTTGTTCGACAGCTCCACCAACTCATCCACTTTCGGGTTGGAGTAGTAGCCACAGTTGTACTGGCCTTTACCGGTCTTCGCATCACGGGTCATGGTCAGGAACTCACTCAGGTTAGCCGAGTCTTCCGTATCGGAGTGCCAGCCAATCATCAGCATGTCAGCGGCACACAGATCAAACTCCGGCCAGTACTGCGCTTTTGGCAGGGTTTTCAGATCCACTTTGATGCCGATTTTCGACAACATGGCCGCCGTTGCCTGTGCCACTTTGGCATCGTTCACGTAACGGTTGTTCGGCGCCAGCATGGTCAGCTTAAAGCCGTCCTCGTAGCCCGCTTCTTTCATCAACTGCTTGGCTTTTTTCACGTCATAACGCGGCACTAACGCTTCGTCATAGCCGGCATAGCCTTCTGGGCCTTGCTGGCCCGCCGTCGTGGCAAAGCCTTTCATGATTTTCTTCACGATGCCGTCGTTATTCACCGCATGCACGATGGCCTGACGCACGCGCACATCTTTCAACGCTTCATTGGATTTCTGGTTCATCTGGAAAGTGATCAAACGGGTGCCCGGCAGGGTCACCAAATCAATCCCTTTGGCATCCTGAACACGTTTGTGGTCATTCGGCGCCACCGGGTGGATCATGTCCACGCCACCCGACAACAGGGCCGCCACACGGGTGGCGTTTTCTTTGATTGGTACCAAAGTCAGCTTGTCGACGTTGCCTTTGGAGTCTTTGTCCCAGTAGTTGTCAAAGCGCTCAAATTCCACTTTCACGCCCTGCTCACGATCGGTCACCACGAACGGGCCTGTGCCGGAAATATGCGTAGACGCGTAAGAGTTGCCGTGTTTGACCAACTCGGCCTTGTCTTTGCCGTCTTCGGTTTTGCCGGTGTAGAACTTGCTGTCCATCGGGAAGATGTAGGTCGCAGTCTGCAGCACCAGCGGGTACGGATATTTAGAGATCAGCTCAACCGTGTAATCGTCCACTTTCTTCAGTTCAGAATACGGTTCAAAAATGGCTTTGAAGTCCGGGGATGATTTCAAACGGTTGAACGTCCACACCACGTCATCGGCGGTCATTGGGTTGCCGGAGTGGAATGTCACCCCTTTGCGCAGGGTAAAGCGGTACGTCGTTTCATCGACACGCTCCCAGCTTGACGCCAAACGCGGTTCAAACTCCAGTTTTTGGGTATAACGCACCAGCGGATCCATCACCATGTGTGACAGTTGCAGGGTGCCCCCGGACAGTTGCTCATGGGGATCAAGCGACACCGGATCGGCATCGTACGCGACTTTAATTTCCGCAGCGGCGGCACCAAAGCTCAAGCCAACAGCCATCATGGCTATCGCCAATTGGGTCTTGAGGGTTTTCATGTTGCATAGCTCCTTTATGCGGGGAGAGAACTCCCTAGCGGTTGTGTTTGCTTATTGTTGTTATGTGCCTGCCGCGCACCGTGGCCCGGCAGGCAAAATCGTGGATTAAGCTAACTTCAGTCCTTGCTGACTCATGCCTTTGAATTCGGGCATCAGGGAAATGAGTTGCTGGCTGTAGGCATGACGCGGCGCGGTAAACAACTGCTCGGTCTGGGCCACTTCCAGCAAGGTGCCGTGCTGCATTACGCCAATGCGATCACACATCTGGCGGATCACCGGCAGGTCGTGGCTGATAAACAGCATGGTCAGGTTCAGCTCGTCTTGCAGATCTTTGAGCAAGTTGAGGATTTGCGCCTGCACAGACACATCGAGCGCCGAGGTCGGCTCGTCACAAATCAACAAGCGCGGGCGGGTCGCCAAGGCACGGGCAATCGAAATACGCTGGCGCTGACCACCGGAAAACTCGTGCGGGTACTTCAGGCCGGCAGCCGTGCCCAGGCCAACGTGGTTGAGCAAGTCATTCACGATCTGGCGGGTCTGGCTTTCGCTGTCGGTCAGACGGTGAAAACGGATAGGCTCAGCGATAATGTCCGCCACCTTCATGCGCGGGTTCATCGAGGTATACGGGTTCTGGAACACCATCTGCATCTGGCGACGCAACGGACGGCGCTTGGCTTCACTCTTAAGGGCAGTCAGATCGATGCCTTCAAACACCACGCGTCCGGAATTGGGCGGATACAGGCCAGCAATGACACGCGCAATGGTGGATTTTCCCGAGCCGGACTCGCCCACCAGCCCGAAGGTTTCCCCTTCGTGGATCTCAAAGCTGACATTGTTAGACGCCTGCACGTATTCACGGCGGCTTTCAAAAAACGAATCTTTGGTGATAAAACGCAGGTTGACGTTTTCCACCTGCAATAACGCCCCGCTGTAGCTACGCTGATCTTCGCTTTGCCCCAGCCAGTGGGTTTTCACATCCAACGATGACGTCACTTCAGCCGATTCGATGTAGCTGACGAGCGGAAAGCGTTTGAGCTTGATGTCGGAGCGCGGCACCGCCGAGATCAGGCTCTGGGTGTACGGGTGATTCGGACGGCAGAGCACCTGCTCGGTCGTACCCAGTTCCACCAAATCGCCCCGGTACATCACCGCCACGCGATCGGTCACATTGGCGACCACGCCCATGTCATGGGTGACCAGCATACAGCCGACATTTTTCTGCTGACACAAATCGCGGATCAGGGTCAGGATTTGATCCTGAATAGACACATCGAGCGCGGTGGTCGGTTCATCCGCAATGATCAGATCCGGCTCACCAGCCAGTGCAATGGCAATCACCACCCGCTGGCGCATCCCGCCGGAAAACTGATGCGGGTATTGCTTGATGCGGACTTCTGGCTGTGGGATCCCTACCTGCTTCATCAGTGTCAGCGCGCGCTCAACGGCTTCTTCTTTGCTGACATGCAGATTCGTGATGATGGTTTCGGTCAGCTGGTGCTCGACCGTAAACAACGGATTGAGGGACGTCATCGGGTCTTGAAAGATAAACCCAATCTTGGAACCACGGACGGCGCGCATTTTTTCCGGCGACAAGCCAGAGATCAGGGCGCCATCGAGGTACACCTCGCCGCTGGCCACATGTCCCGGCGGGCTGAGCAGATCGATGATCCCATTGCCCACGGTGGATTTACCGGCACCGGATTCCCCAACCACGCCGACGATTTCGCCCCGTTCAATGGTAAACGAGAGTGATTTCACTGCCGCATGGTTCCCGTGACGAGACGGGTATTCAATACGTAAGTTTTTTACTTCCAATAAAGCCATGACCAGACCCCAACTACGTGGCAGCATCCTGCCCTGTCTGAAAAACGAATCCATTCAATCAGCATATCGCGCTGGATATTTGCTGAAGGCATAACCTGCCAAAGATTTCACAAAAAATCAACAAACCACAGATAAAAACTGTCGCTTTGCATATAAACAGAATAATTAGTCACACGTTATCCGCTGACTCTCATGATATGGAAGATCGCACAATAAGCACCTTGTGGTGTTATCGCGGCATGAGGCAGTGAATAACGCTAGGAAAGTGGTTATATGTTATTACTTAAAAATGCCACACTTGCATAAACACGCAAAGTAAGAATATTGAAAGTTAACAACTTTAAAACAACGCACTGCTTTTTCCTGTTTTTCACCACACATATGGGGAATTAGTGACAAAGCACACACATTACGACTGCGAGATTTTATTTTTGCGGAGGATTGCACTTTACTTTTGTGCAAAAAAACGACGGATCTGATGTTGCCCAACAAAAATAGCGGCCAGTAACACAGCTATAGCGTGCAACATATGACATTCTCTCTCTGTTAGCATCTCACCAGCACAAAGCACCAACTCACGAAAGACACACAGAGAAAAATACGAACCAGACATAACCGGTAACTATCGCCAAAGGGGATACACGGCCCCAAAAATCAGAAAGATCATCAGAAAAGAAAAAAGAACGGCATGCACAGCCAACCGGCTCGCAGAAGAGAAAGGTGACACGAACAGTCAGTTGAGACTTTCGCTGTCAGAATGGAAGATCAGAAAAAACGCGTCATTTTGACACGGACGGTCAGTCGAGGCTTGCGTTATCGAAACGACAGATATGAAAAAAGCCCCAGTCTTTCGTCGGGGACGCCCAGTCTGGGGCTTCTAAGCATGATCGGTGAAGTGCGGGTCGATACGAGAGGGCTTCTACCGGGGCGATCTTCTGTACCCAGACCTCTGGTTTCACTACGATTGAAATGCAAAAAAGCCTCGTCATTTCTGACGAGGCTTTCGAATGGTGGTCGGTGAAGAGGGATTCGAACCCCCGACCCTCTGGTCCCAAACCAGATGCGCTACCAAACTGCGCTATTCACCGACGTTGCTTCAGCGTACTGAAGACTTGAATAATGGGGTGGCTAACGGGATTCGAACCCGCGACAACTGGAATCACAATCCAGGACTCTACCAACTGAGCTATAGCCACCATTGTAAGTGGTCGGTGAAGAGGGATTCGAACCCCCGACCCTCTGGTCCCAAACCAGATGCGCTACCAAACTGCGCTATTCACCGACTTAATTCTGTTGAGGTCTTTCACCTCTGACTACTGATGATAGCATCAATACTCTTTAATATGGGGTGGCTAACGGGATTCGAACCCGCGACAACCGGAATCACAATCCGGGACTCTACCAACTGAGCTATAGCCACCATTGTTTCTTTTGCCAATATTTCCTTTGCTTCCGGAATGGCGCACCCGAAAGGATTCGAACCTTCGACCTTTGGCTCCGGAGGCCAACGCTCTATCCAACTGAGCTACGGGCGCATACCCTATCGGCGGAGGTGAATATTACGGATCAGGCCCCCTCTCGTAAAGTGTTTTTTTTGAATTTTTTTTCGTTCGCTGCAAATGTAAGCAAATAACTATTGATTCGTATCATACAAATACAGCCATCAGGTTTATCACGGCCTCAACAGTGGGTATACTTACTAAGATTTTACAATTTAAACACTATCTCAATAATCACAGCCTTGTTGCAACAGTTCAATCATAACAAGCAGCAAGTTTTCTGTGGCACGCACACAATTTTCTGGAAGTGTAAGGTGAGCTCAATGGAATTATCTCTTCGACAACTCATGATTGCAGCGGTCACCAGCCTCACGCTGGCTGGCACTGCCATCGCTGCCGATATGTCGGATGCCGCAATCGCAGAACGTATCAAGCCGGTCGGTGCGGTGTACCTGGAAGGTGACGCCCCTGCCGCGCCTGTGGTTGCCGCTGGGCCGCGCAGTGGAGATGCCGTCTATGGCACTTTCTGTGCGGCCTGTCATGGTACCGGTGTGATGGGTGCGCCGAAAAAGGGCGTCGCCGGTGACTGGGATGCACGGCTTGCCAAAGGTAACGAAACGTTGGCCAGCAACGCCATCAACGGCTTTAACGCCATGCCCGCCAAGGGCTCCTGTATGGACTGTAGCGATGATGAAATCATTGCCGCCATTAATCACATGATTGAAGGGCTGTAAGCGCATACGGTCCACGAGAGGCGCAACCGTCACACGGCGGACACAGCCTCATCCGCACAAAAAAGGGTTGATCCACGATCAACCCTTTTTGTTTGTCTATTTCCGCATATTACGCACACTCAGCTTCAACACGCTCAGTACCGCACTACTTCTTGAACATGGCACGGATATTGGCAATGTGCGCCTGGCCTTTTTGCATCCGCTCCTGCGCGGTGACCGGCTTTCTGTCGGTTTCCCATTCCAAATCGTCCTGCGGCAATTCGTACAAGAAGCGGCTCGGCTCCGGCTTAATCAACTCCCCATACTGGCGGCGCTCTTTACACAGGGTAAAGGTCAGCTCTTTCTGGGCACGGGTGATCCCGACATACATCAAGCGGCGCTCTTCCTCGACATTCTCTTCATCAATGCTGGTTTGGTGCGGCAAAATGCCCTCTTCACTGCCAATCAGATAGACATATGGGAATTCCAAGCCTTTAGAGGCGTGCAGGGTCATTAACTGCACCTGATCCGCATCATCGTCATCTTCGCCACGCTCCATCATGTCACGCAGGGTCAAACGCTGTACCACTTCTTTCAGGGTCTTCACTTCCTGATCGTAGTTATCGCCTTCTAAATCAGCCGTGATCCAGCTGTAGAGATCTGACACGTTCTTCATGCGCATCTCAGCCGCTTTCGGGCTGGCTGAGGTCTCATACAACCAGTCTTCGTAATGGATATCACGGATCAACTGACGTACCGCCGCGACGGTATCGCCACGCTCAGCATTATCGGCCAGCTCCACCACCCAGCGGGTAAAGCGCTGCAAGGCTTCCAGACCACGGCCTGACAGGTGCTGCTCCAGCCCCAATTCAAAGCTGGCGGCAAACAGGCTCTTACCACGCATGTTGGCGTACGTCCCCAGCTTCTCCAGCGTCACCGGGCCGATTTCTCGGCGTGGGGTGTTCACAATGCGTAGGAAAGCATTGTCATCGTCCTGGTTGGTCAACAGGCGCAGATACGCCATGATGTCTTTGATTTCCACCCGCGAGAAGAACGAGGTACCCCCGGAAATTTTGTACGGAATGCGGTTTTGCATCAGGGCTTTTTCAAACAAGCGTGACTGATGGTTACCGCGATACAAGATGGCGTAATCCTTGTATTGGGTATTGTTCATGAAGCGATGGGCGATCAGTTCACCGACCACTTTCTCCGCTTCATGCTCTTCATTTTTGGCCGTGATCACCTTCAGCATTTCGCCGTCTGGGATCTCAGAAAACAGCGCTTTTTCAAACAGGTGCGGGTTATTGGCGATCAGGATGTTCGCCGTGCGCAAAATACGGCTGGTCGAGCGGTAATTCTGCTCAAGCTTAATCACACGCAGATTGGGGAAGTCTTTGTTCAACAAGGCCAAGTTCTCTGGCTGCGCCCCACGCCAGGAGTAAATCGACTGGTCATCATCCCCTACCACGGTAAAGCGGGAACGCTCACCCACCAGCAGTTTCACAAAGATATACTGGCTGGTGTTGGTATCTTGATATTCATCCACCAGCAGGTAGCGGATCTTGTTCTGCCAGCGCTCGCGCACCTCTTGGTTATCACGCAGCAACAGCACCGGCATCAGGATCAAATCATCGAAATCCAGCGCGTTATAGGCCTTCATCTGACGCTGATACAACTCATAGCAATGGGCAAACAGCTGATCACGCTCGCTGCTGGCATGCGCCATCGCATCGGCCGGCCCCACCATGTCGTTCTTCCAGTTGGAAATACTCGACAGCAGCATCTTGAGCAGATCTTTATCGCCCTCGAGCTCGTCTTCGGTCAGCTCTTTAAGAAGCGCCATCTGATCTTGATCGTCAAACAGCGAAAAACTGGCTTTCAGCCCCAGATGTTTGTACTCACGACGGATGATATTGAGCCCTAAGGTGTGGAAGGTAGAGACCATCAACCCCTTAGCTTCTTGCTTGCCCAATGTCTGGCCCACACGCTCTTTCATCTCACGCGCGGCTTTGTTGGTGAACGTCAGCGCCGCGATGTGGCGCGCCTTGTAGTCACACTGCTGAACCAAGTAAGCAATTTTGTTGGTGATCACTCGCGTCTTGCCCGAGCCGGCGCCGGCAAGGACGAGACAAGGGCCCGCGATATATTTTACCGCTTCGTTTTGCCTTGGGTTCAGTTTCATGCGCGTATCCTGTGTTGTTCTGGGGGGCTGCAGCCGCATTGTAGCGGGTTATTCCGCGTTGTCTATGTAACACACACAAGACAGAAATAAGCCTTTGAAGCATAAATGCCTTGCACTCATATCTGGACACCTTAGAATAATGAATGAACGTTCATTCACATTTTACTGTACCTGTTATGAGTGACAAAAAGACACGTATTTTGGAAGCCACCGAAAAGCTGCTTTCACAGTACGGATTTCACGGCATTTCCATGCAAATGGTCGCCAAAGAGGCGGGCGTGGCGGCGGGCACGATTTACCGCTATTTCGATGACAAAAATGATCTGTTGCACCAGTTGCATCATCACATTTTGTCGTACGTAGCGGAAAAACTCAGCCAAAACGTCTCCGATGACATGCCGTTGAAATGTCGGTTCCGCACGATGTGGCTCAACCTGTGGGAAATGGCCACACAAGACGGAGCACCGCTGCTCACGCGCGGGCAATTTGAAAACCTGCCGCGCAGTGACTCCCCGGAACAACAACAACTAGAAAAACAACTTTTCGCCAAGGTTGATCGCTTATTTGACGAAGGCAAGGCCCAAGGTCTGTTCAAGCCGTTAGATAACGACATCCTGAGCGTGTTAAGCCTAGAGCCAAGCGCCTGCTTAGCTCGAAAGCATGCTAACGGTATCTGTACAGTCACCGATGACGCCTTAGAGGCGGCCATTGAGGCCTGTTGGGACGCCATTCTTCAGCATTAACAATTATAAATACGGAGCATACCCATCGATGAAAAAATGGATTGTGATGCTACTTATCGCGCTGCTGCTATTTGGTAGTGTGGTCGGTTTCAATCTCTTCAAACAACAAAAAATCGCCGAGTACATGGCGAACATGCCTGAGCCGGAGTTCCCGGTGACCGTGACCCAAGCGCAATCCAGCAACTGGGTACCGGCCATTGAAGCGATCGGCTTTATCGAACCGAACCAAGGGGTCACCATCACCACCGAAGTGGCGGGCGTGGTGAAAAGCATCGACTTTGATTCCGGTACCGTGGTGAAAGCGGGACAGGAATTGCTGTCGCTGGACTCGGATGTGGAACAAGCCAACCTGAAAAGTGCCCAAGCGCGTCTGCCGGCAGCGAAAGCCAAGTACGAGCGCTACCGTGGCCTGTTCAAGAAGGGCTCGATTTCTAAAGAAGCGTACGATGATGCAGAAGCCTCTTACTTCTCATTGTCTGCAGACATCGAAAGCTTAAAGGCAACCATCGAACGCCGCACCATCAAAGCGCCATTTAACGGCGTGGTCGGTCTGCGTAACGTGTTCCTAGGTCAGTACATCCAGCCGGGTACCGATGTGGTCCGTCTGGAAGACACCACCCTGATGAAGCTGCGCTTTACCGTGCCACAGACTGACATTCCAGAAATCCGTCTGGGTCAGGACGTGGAAATCTTTGTTGATGCGTACCCTGAAATCCCATTCAGCGGCAAGATCAGTGCGATTGAGCCGGCGGTGAACTATCAGAGTGGTCTGGTTCAGGTACAAGCGGACATCCCGAACAACGATGGCCAGCTACGCAGCGGTATGTTTGCCCGCGCGCACATCATCCTGCCAACCCTGGATAACCAGATCATCCTGCCACAGACCGCGATCACCTACACCCTGTACGGCGATAACGTGTACCTGACGTACAAAGATGAAGACGGCAACCTACGCGTGAAGCAGTCGGTGGTGAAAGTGGGTGAGCGTAAAGGTAACGACGCGCATATCCTCAGTGGCGTGAAAGCCGGCGACACCGTGGTGACGTCAGGTCAGGTCCGTCTGAGTAACCATGCCAAAGTGAAAGTGGTGGAAAGCAACTCGCTGAAAGCCCCAGCAGAAACCCCAATGCTGTAACTCGGAGGAGAGATGCGCTTTACTGATGTTTTCATCAAGCGTCCTGTTCTGGCGATTTCGATCAGCTTTCTGATCGCGCTCCTCGGCCTGCAAGCCATTTTCAAAATGCAGGTACGAGAATACCCAGACATGACCAACACCGTGGTCACCGTGACCACGAGCTACTACGGGGCCAGTGCCGACTTGATCCAGGGTTTCATTACCCAACCTCTGGAACAGGCCATCGCACAGGCTGACAATATCGACTACATGACCTCGTCGTCTGTGCTCGGTTCGTCCACCATCACGGTGACCATGAAGCTGAATACCGATCCGAACGCGGCACTGGCTGATATTCTGGCTAAGACCAACTCGGTTCGCTCTCAGCTGCCAAAAGAAGCCGAAGACCCAACCGTGACCATGTCGACCGGTTCGACCACGGCGGTGATGTATATCGGCTTTACCAGTGATGAATTGGCCTCCAGCCAGATCACGGACTACCTGGAGCGTGTGATCAACCCGCAGTTGTTCACCGTGAACGGGGTGTCGAAAGTCGACCTGTACGGCGGTATGAAGTACGCCCTGCGCGTATGGTTGGATCCGGCCAAGATGGCGGCTTACAACCTGATGGCCACCGATGTGATGAGTGTCCTGAACGCCAACAACTACCAGTCAGCGACCGGTCAGGCAACGGGCGAGTTTGTGGTGTACAACGGCACGGCCGATACACAGGTCACGAACACCGACGAGCTGGAACGCTTAGTCGTGTCCACGAAGGACGGTCAAGTGATCCGTCTAGGTGACATCGCAAAAGTCACATTGGAAAAGAGCCACGATGTGTACCGTGCCTCTGCTAACGGCCAAGAAGCGGTGGTTGCCGCGATCAATGCCGCGCCAAGTGCCAACCCGATCAACATTGCCGCTGATGTGTACAAGCTGTTGCCGGAGCTGGAACGCAACCTGCCAAGCAACATCAAAATGAACATCATGTATGACTCCACGATTGCCATCAACGAGTCGATTCATGAAGTGATCAAGACCATCGCCGAAGCGGCCATCATCGTATTGGTGGTGATCACCCTGTTCCTGGGTTCATTCCGTGCGGTGATCATTCCTATCGTGACCATTCCGCTGTCATTGATTGGCGTGGCCATGGTAATGCAGTCGTTCGGTTTCTCCTGGAACCTGATGACATTGCTGGCGATGGTATTGGCCATCGGTCTGGTGGTGGATGATGCGATCGTGGTCCTTGAGAACGTCGACCGTCACATCAAAGAAGGGGAATCGCCGTTCCGAGCCGCCATTATCGGTACCCGTGAAATTGCGGTGCCGGTTATCGCCATGACCCTGACGCTGGGTGCGGTATACGCCCCTATCGCCATGATGGGCGGCATCACCGGCTCGTTGTTCAAGGAATTCGCTCTGACGCTGGCTGGTGCGGTGTTTGTCTCAGGGATCATCGCCCTGACGCTGTCTCCGATGATGTGTTCAAAAATGCTCAAGGCCAACGAAAAGCCAAGCAAGTTTGAAACCACCGTGCACCACTTCCTGGATCGCATGACGGCGCGCTACGAGAAAATGCTGGGCGGGATCATGCAAATGCGTCCAGTGGTGATTGTTTTCGCTGTTATCGTATTTGGTACCTTGCCGATCCTGTTCAAGTTCATCCCAAGTGAACTGGCACCGTCGGAAGATAAAGGCGTACTGGTACTGATGGGTACCGCACCGTCCAATGCCAACCTCGATTACATCGAGAACACCATGGAGCGCGTGAACGGTATTTTGGCCGAACAACCGGAAGTGGCGTTTGCGCAGGTCTTCTCTGGTGTACCAAGCTCTAACCAAGCTTTTGGTATTGCGTCGATGGTACCGTGGAGCGAACGTACTGCCAGTCAGGCGGAAGTCGTGAAGCGCGTCACGGGCTTGGTGAAAGACGTTCCAGAAATGGCGGTTACCGCGTTCCAGATGCCTGAACTGCCAGGTGCCGGTTCCGGTCTGCCTATCCAGTTCGTGATCACTACGCCAAACAGCTTTGAGAGTCTGTTCCAGATCAGTAGCGATATTCTGGCGAAAGTGAAAAACAACGGCATGTTTGTCTACTCGGATTTGGATCTGAACTACGATTCGGCGACGATGAAAATCAAGATCGACAAAGACAAAGCCGGCGCCTACGGCGTGACCATGCAGGATATTGGTATCACCTTAAGTACCATGATGGCGGACGGTTACGTGAACCGAATCGACCTGAACGGCCGCTCTTACGAGGTGATCCCGCAGGTAGAACGTAAATACCGACTGAATCCGGAATCGCTGAAAGGCTACTACGTGCGTGCCGCTAACGGCAATGCCATCCCGCTGGGCAGCTTGGTAACGATTGATGTGGTGTCTGAGCCTCGCTCACTGCCGCACTTCAACCAGCTAAACTCAGCCACAGTAGGTGCGGTACCTGCACCGGGTGTGGCCATGGGTGATGCTATCAACTGGTTCCAGACCGAAGCGGTCAGCATGCTGCCATCAGGTTACCAGTATGACTTCATGGGTGAGTCCCGTCAGTTTGTGACCGAAGGTAACGCGCTGTACACCACCTTTGCATTGGCCTTGGCGATCATCTTCCTGGTACTGGCGATTCAATTTGAATCGCTACGTGACCCACTGGTGATCTTGGTATCTGTACCGTTGGCGATCTGTGGTGCCTTGATTGCGCTGGCATGGGGTGCCTCGACCATGAACATCTATTCACAGGTCGGCTTGATCACCCTGATAGGCCTGATCACCAAGCACGGTATCCTGATCTGTGAGGTGGCCAAAGAAGAGCAGCTGCTGCATAAGAAAGATCGCATGGCAGCGGTGATGGAAGCCGCGAAGATCCGTCTTCGTCCAATCCTGATGACCACCGCCGCGATGATTGCCGGTCTGATCCCACTGCTTTACGCAACGGGTGCCGGTGCAGCGCAGCGCTTCAGTATCGGTATTGTTATCGTGGCCGGTCTGGCGATCGGTACGCTCTTTACCCTGTTCGTACTGCCTGTGATCTACACCTATCTGGCCAGCGTGCACAAACCACTGCCGGTCTTTGTCGAGGATAAAGATCTGGAAAAGTTGAAGCGTGCCGATGAAGCACGCCACGCATTGAAAGAAGCGCGCGAACAGTAAGAGTTCAAGCAATAAACAAAGAGGCCGCCTTGTGCGGCCTCTTTTCTTTGTCCGCATCTTCAACGACAATAGGGTTATCTTTGAATAAAATAACGGCAACAATAAGATGCCGCTACGGAGTTAACAGAACCATGTTTGATCCAAGAAAACTAGAGCAGGTTGCCAAACAAATCCAAGACGCGATGCCACAGCCAGTGAAAGAGCTGGGTAACGATGTTGAGCAGAAAGTTCGTCAGGTGATCCAGGCCCAACTGGGTAAACTGGATGTCGTCAGCCGCGAAGAGTTCGACGTGCAGACACAAGTCCTGCTACGCACCCGCCAGAAGCTGACCGCTCTGGAGCAAAAGCTGGAAGCACTGGAAAGCCGCCTGACCGCAGACGCCGCAGACAAGCAAGACTGATCGCCCAAAGCCGCGCAAACCGAACGCTAAAAACAACAAAGCCCAGCAACATGCTGGGCTTTCTTTTATCTGAACACATTCAGCGAAATACAGGCATTAACCGCCAACGGCAATGCGCTTCATGTCGGTCATGTAGCCGCGTAGCTCCTGGCCAATCCACTCAACCGGGTGGTTGCGCACCGCGTCATTCACTTCAATCAGCTTCTGGTTATCGACAAAATTAGAGGTGTCACCCAGACCTTTACCAATCACATCCGTACCGACGTTTGGCATGAACTGCTCACGCAGTAGCGGGGTCGCCACATTGGCAAACAGGTAGTTACCGTATTCTGCGGTATCAGAAATCACCACGTTCATCTCATACAGACGCTTACGGGCAATAGTGTTAGCGATCAATGGCAGTTCGTGCAGAGACTCGTAGTAAGCCGACTCTTCGATGATGCCAGAGGCTGTCATCGCTTCAAACGCCAGTTCCACCCCGGCACGCACCATGGCCACCATCAGGATACCGTTATCGAAGTACTCTTGCTCTGAGATCTGTACATCACTATCCGGGTAGTTTTCAAAAGCGGTTTCGGCAGTCTCACCACGCCAGCCCAGCAGGTTCGCATCATCGTTCGCCCAATCAGCCATCATGGTGCGAGAGAATTCACCTTCAATGATGTCATCCATGTGCTTGTTGTACAGCGGACGCATCAGATCTTTCAGCTCTTCAGACAGCTCAAACGCTTTCACTTTGGCAGGGTTAGACAAGCGATCCATCATGTGGGTGATCCCACCAAACTTCAGTGCTTCCGTAATCGTTTCCCAACCAAACTGCAGCAATTTACCGGCATAACCTGGCTCAACACCTTCCGCAATCATCTTCTCGTAACACACGATAGAGCCAGCCTGCAGCATGCCACACAGGATAGTTTGCTCACCCATCAGATCAGATTTCACTTCCGCCACAAACGACGACTCCAGTACCCCGGCACGGTGACCCCCCGTTGCGGCAGCCCACGCTTTGGCGATCTCTAGGCCATCGCCCTGTGGGTCATTTTCCGGGTGAACCGCGATCAGGGTCGGTACACCGAAACCGCGCTTGTACTCTTCACGTACTTCCGTACCCGGACACTTCGGTGCCACCATCACAACCGTCAAGTCAGGGCGGATCTGCATACCTTCTTCAACGATATTAAAGCCATGCGAGTAACCCAGTGCCGCCCCTTGTTTCATCAGCGGCATCACCGTCTGTACCACATTGGTGTGCTGCTTATCCGGCGTCAGGTTCACCACCAAATCCGCCTGTGGGATCAGTGTTTCATAGCTACCCACTTCAAACCCGTTCTCTTTCGCATTCTTGTACGATTGACGCTGCTCATCGATCGCCGCCTGACGCAGTGCATACGCCACATCCAGACCGGAATCACGCATGTTCAGACCTTGGTTCAGGCCCTGAGCACCACAGCCGACAATGACAATCTTCTTGCCTTTCAGGTAATCCGCTTCGGTGGCAAACTCAGCACGATCCATGAAACGACAGCGACCCAATTGGTCCAACTGCTGGCGAAGATTAAGGGTATTGAAATAATTAGCCATAACAACAAACTCCGTGAATTCTGTTCCTTGAACGACATGACTTGTCGAATACCCTGATACTAATTCACCCTATTTGTTGCGCAAAGTGATATATTCACAACAAGTAATTGCGTTTTTTGCAACATGGGAAGGACACCATGAATACCAAGTTTTTGCAGCTGTTTATCCACCTATGTGACAGCCGAAATTTCGCTAAAACGGCGACCGCCATGCACATCAGCCCTTCCGCCTTAAGCCGGCAAATTCAAAAGCTGGAACAGGAAGCAGGCCAGCAACTGTTCACCCGCGATAACCGCAGTGTCGAGCTGACACCGGCCGGCCGCGCATTATTGCCGGTTGCCCTCAATATCCTTGCAGAATGGCAGCAATACCAAGATCGGTTTAATGATTCGAGTAACGAGCTCAGTGGCGAATTACGGCTATTTTGCTCCGTCACGGCCAGCTACAGCCACCTGCCCGATCTCTTGTCTGAGTTTCGCCTCAAGCATCCGCGTATTGAGCTCAAAGTCTCTACCGGCGATCCCGCCCAAGCAATCCACACGGTGGCCAGCGATGAAGCCGATATCGCTATCTCCGCCCTGCCCGAGCACCTGCCGGCCAAAGTGGCTTTTGAGCCCATCAGTGATATCCCGCTGTCTGTGATCGCCCCTACCGCCCCCGGCGCCTTTACTGAAGAGTTACACAACAGCCATCCCGATTGGTCTACCATTCCCTTCATTGTGCCGGCAGCCGGTACAGCGCGGGAGCGAGCCAATACGTGGTTCAAGCAGATGAAAATCAAACCACCGATTTACGCGCAGGTGTCCGGCCATGAAGCCATTGTCAGCATGGTCGCGTTGGGGTGTGGGGTCGGCATCGCGCCGGATGTGGTGATCGATAACAGTCCGGTGCGGGATAAGATTGAACGCCTCAAAGTCGCTCCCATCAAGCCATTTGAACTTGGCCTGTGTTGTCTGCGCCATCAACTCGATAATCCGTTAGTCAAAGCACTGTGGGAAGTGGCTGAAGGGATATGGGTATAGAGGCGATAACACAAGGAGAGTGCAGAACCATGTCGCCCCTATCGCCATCACAGTAATAGAACTATCACACAAAATTGCGTAACGAATGATGACAAAAAAGCGCTACTGAATACTTGCTCGATAAGTCACGCTTTCCTGATATACGTAAAAGACGCCCCGATCAATGATGGATCACATTCATCCTCGGGAGTCACCCTATGCGCAAGTTGTCTCTACTGCTACCCCTGCTGCTTATCGGCTGTAACAGCTCGGAAGTTGAAACGATCAGTACGCCTTATCAAGCCTTAGAAAGCACCGATATCCAATCGGATAACAGTGATCTTTCCAACCTGATCACCGCGACGCGCGGCTACGATATCGTCACCCTCGGGGAGAGTTCTCATCAGGGATCAAAAGTCTTTAGTTTAAGGGGACGCATAGTCAAAGCCCTTCACCAAGAGGGCGATGCCGATCTTCTCGTCATGGAAGCGGGCTTTTATGATGGTCTCGCCGCCTGGCAAAACTACTTAACGGGCAAACAAACCCTGCTTGATGCCATTACCGGCCCCGATGCGAACTACATGTTTATGTACCGTTTCAGTGAGGAAATGGCGGAGCTGTTTAACTATATCCACGATGTCGACCAGCAAGGGACGAACCCGCTGATCCTGGCTGGGTATGAAGCCCGTATCACCAGTGATGCCGGTTGTAGTGTCATGTTTGATGAGCTGAAAAGTTACCTGAACAATAACGGCCTTCCTCTGCGAGACTATGCCGACATCCAGCGTATCGCGCCCGTCATGATGTGTCCGTGGTATGCACAAGGGCAGACATTTACCATGACTGATCACAACACCTTGGTGGCAGCACTGAACAAACTGGAAGACACCCTTGCCCAACAAAAGTCCAAAGAAACCATACCGGCTTACGATCCCACCCATCCCAGGGACTTTAAGCAATACGCTTCCTTCTGGCTGCAAATCGCCCGCAGCTTAAGCGCCCAGTCCTTTCAGGTCATCCATAATGAAGCATACGAGTATTCAGACTATCAGTCTGCCGAAAACCTCAAATGGCTGCGCGAGGAATGGTTCAACATCGATGGGCAAGCGCTACTTTGGGGTCACAATATCCACGTGACGCCTTTATCAGGATCGGTGGTTGAGGCGACCAATGAGCGCTACCCTGACACCACTATTTATAATGTCATGCAACTGACGCATACCGGCCGTCTTGCCCCCTTTGACTTTGATACGGCTACATGGGAATCCAACACCATTCCGGTAGAGAGTGTCTCTGGCTCACTCAATCACATCTTGTACCAGTCCGGCTACCCAGATGCCTTTATTGACATAAAAGGGCTGACAGGAGAAGACAGGGCAGCATTTGACAGTGCACAGCGTATCAAAACAGACTTTGGCAGTGCTCGTATCGCTATTCCTTCAAAAATCATGGATGGCATCTTATTCATCCCCACAGAAACACCCACCACAGCACGCCCGATGTAAATCATTATTCAGCAATAAAAACAACAAAGCCCGAGTCGTAAGACTCGGGCTTTGTATAAATAATCACGGCATATTAAACGACAAAACCCAATCCGAAGACAGGGTTTCTTAATAAGTAGCGGAGCGGCGGGGACGCCTAGTCTGGACTTGCGCTCAATTGGACTCGCAACCGATCGGGACGCATTCGACCGTAGGGCGAACCAATAAAAGACAGATGTAAAAAAGCCCCGCTATTTCTAGCGAGGCTTCTTAATAAGTGGCGGAGCGGATGGGACTCAACGCGCACGGCAGTGCCGCGACCTAGAGGCCGTAGGGCTCTCTGGGAGCGGTATATAGCAAAAAACCCTGTCGTTTCCGACAGGGTTTCTTAATAAG
>NZ_LDOV01000016.1 GCF_001029435.1 Photobacterium aphoticum
GCCTTAACTGATCGGCATTAGACCACCACGGTCTGTTTTTTTATGTCTGACATTCCAGCACAACACGCCTACGCTATGCCGTCATTACAACATGCCATCCGCATAGCCATTCTCGTCAGGGGTGATAGGCCCAGGGATGATCTTTGAGGTTGGCATCAGCGCTCTGACCCCTTGTTGACAGGCTTGCTTGCCATCTTCCCAGCCTTGGTCGTAATGGGTATCACTGTTTTCCAGTGCTTCATCTTTCTGATATTCCGTGTCCGTGACGCCCAACAGACTCAGCGCCGTCTCACAACCTTGGTTATACCCATAATGGTAAATACTGTCGAAAGGCACATCATAGGTATAGGCATCTGGAAACAATTGATAGCGCTCCCACTCCGATTCCCATTCAGATGTCGAACACCCCATTAGCCCACTGATCAATACGCCAAGGCCAGCCCAATACACTGTCTTTTTCATCGTATCCCCTTTAGTATGCTTTTACTAAAGCGTAGACAACCCACACACATTAGACGCCTTTTCAACGGATTGTTCATGAATACACCCCCTTTCTCCCACGCAACAGCCTTCTCCGCATCCGGTTTGACCGACGACGGATTACAGCAATTAGAGAGCCAGTGCGCTGCTTTCTTGGCGGCTCAACCAACTGCCGATGCCGCCCATGATATTGACCACATTCATCGTGTTGTCGCCACAGCCAAGCAATTAGCTGAACAAGAACAGGCGGAATGCGCCATTGTGGTACCTGCAGCATGGTTACACGACTGTGTGACGTTGCCCAAGAACCACCCGCAACGCCATCAGGCCTCAGCCCTGGCAGCACAAGCGGCAGTCGATTTCTTAACGGGCATTGGCTATCCCCAGCCGTATTTAGACGGGATTTATCACGCCATTGAAGCGCACAGCTACAGTGCCAATATTGCGGTAAAGAGTGTGGAAGCGGCCATCGTGCAAGATGCGGATCGCATTGATGCCCTGGGTGCCATTGGTATTGCTCGCTGTATTCAGGTCAGTACCGGATTTAATTCCGCGCTTTATTCAACGAATGATCCGTTTGGGATCACCCGTGAGCGTGATGATAAAGCCTTCTGTATCGATCACTTTTACACCAAGTTGTTTAAGTTAGCCGATACCATGAATACCGATGCGGGACGAGAAGAAGCAGCCCGTCGCACTGCCTATATGAAAGGTTTCTTGCGCCAGTTAGGCCATGAGATTGGTGAAGGCTATATGGATGAAGGTGATATTACTGAAGCCTAGTCAGACACGCCGTGATATGACATTCAGAATAGAACCATAAAAAAGCGGCGACCTCATCACAAGGTCGCCGCTTTTGATTGTCTCTGTCTGGCTGTTATTAAGCTACTGGGCTATGGATCTATCAGACAACTACGCCGTTTTCGCCAACACGCTGTTCAGGCGATCAAAACCGCGCTCTAAATCAGCAATCAAATCATCGGCATTTTCCAGCCCAATGTGCAGGCGCAATAACGGCCCTGCATAGTCGCGTTTTGCCACAGTACGCAGGCTGTTGATGTTTTCATTGGCGAGGATCAGGCTTTCAAACCCGCCCCAAGAAAAGCCCATGCTGAAGTGCTCCATACCATCAAGCATCGCCGCTAATGCCTCTGAATTGCCTCGGTTCAACACCACGGAAAACAGCCCATTACAGCCTTTGAAATCCCGCTTGAAATATTCATGGCCGTCACAGCTTTCAAACGCCGGATGCAGTACGCGATCCACTTCCGGACGCTCTGCCAACCAAGCCGCGACTTTCAGACTGTTCTCTTGATGCTGTTTCAAACGTACCCCTAACGTGCGCAAGCCACGCATGGCCAGATACACATCATCCGGCGAAGTACACTGCCCCATCAAATAGCTGCTTTCACGCAACTGTGCCCAGCATTTTTCATTAGCCACAGCGGTACCCAGCATCACATCGGAGTGGCCGACGACATATTTAGTCGCCGCTTGAATGGAAATATCGACGCCGTGTTCAAACGGCTGGAAGTTGATGGGTGATGCCCAGGTGTTATCCAACATCACTGTCATATCATGTTCATGGGCAATGCGAGCCAGTGTCGGCACATCCTGCACCTCCATGGTGATAGAACACGGTGATTCCAAGAACAGCACCGTCGTATTTGGGCGGATCAAATCACGGATCCCTTCCCCGATCAGCGGATCATAATAAGTGGTTTCCACACCCATTTTGTCCAGTATGGTGTCACAGAAATTGCGCGTGGGCTCGTACACCCCATCAACCATCAATACATGATCACCCGCTTTCACGAAGGCCAGCATGGCATTGGTGATCGCCGCCGTCCCACACGGGTACAAGGCACAGCCTACCCCGCCTTCCAGCTCCACCATGGCTTCCTGAAACGCAAAATGGGTATTGGTGCCTCGACGTCCATAAAATAACGCTTTATTACCCCGGTTAGCCGTAGCGTGTTTCATCTCTTCCACAGTATCAAACACAATGGTCGATGCACGACTGACGGGCGGATTCACCAAAGATTGTGTCCACTTACTGGCACGTCCTGCCGTCACGATTTTGGTTTCTAACGCTTTTTTACCCATGCTTTCCCCAATTCCTTTTGTTGTTCTCATCGCTGTATGTCTTGACGTTATCACAGTTGCCAAATGAATGGGTACCGTGAACGTGAAAAGCGCGCATAAAAAAAGGGCCGCTCAGCGACCCTCTTAACCTCTGTTTCACTCGATATAGCGCGATTACGGCTCTTCGGTGATCGGTTTAGGCATGTAGTGTGAGCTGTTCAGACCGAACAGTTCAGGCAACGATGTACCTACTGAAATGGATGACCAGGTACCGGTCATGATACCGATGAACATCGCGATAGAGAAACCTTCCAGTGGACCACCACCCAGCAGCCATAGGGCGCCGACCGTGATCAAGGTAGTACCGGAAGTGATCATGGTACGTGAGAACGTCGCCGCGATCGCTTCGTTGTTCACCTGCTGAATAGACAGGTTTGGTTTAGCAATCAGCACTTCACGAATACGGTCAGCAATGATGATGGAGTCATTCAGTGAGTAACCCATGATCGCCAATACCGCCGCCAATACGGTCAGGTTGAATTCCATCTGTGTGGCCGCAAAGAAGCCCAAAATGAAAATCACGTCGTGCGCCAGTGCAAACACAGAGCCCGATGCCAAGCGCCATTCAAAACGGTAGCTCAGATAACCCAGAATACACAGTACAGACACCAATAGTGCCAAGCCGCCTTGGTCCGCCAGTTCCTGACCCACTTGTGGACCCACGATGCTGGTGTTCAGCACCTGTAGCTGACCATCCAATGGTTGCAGAATGTGTGCAATGTTTGGCGCTTCACCTTGCGTAGGGATCGCATAACGCAATACCCAACGGCCCGGCTCACCCGCCGCAATCACGCTCACATCTTGTTTCAGCGCTTTGTCCATGGTGCTGTCGATTTCATGACTTGAGATAGCGGCATTCATCTGCACTTCAGTCACGATACCGCCGGTGAAATCCAAGCCCCAGTTCAGGCCTTTCACCGCAATCATACCGATGGAGATCACCATCAAAGCCACAGACACATAACTGGTAAAGTGGCGCCACTTGGTGGCATTTTTCATTGTAATAAACATATTAGATTCGCACCTCACGACGTGCATCACGGCCCCATACCAAGTTAATCATGGCGCGAGACGCAAAAATACCGGTAAACATACTGGTCAACAGACCCAAGCCCAATGTCAGCGCAAAGCCCTGAATCGGACCATTACCAATCGCATACAGCACCACCGCAGTGATCATGGTGGTGAAGTTGGCATCGAAAATGGTGCTTACCGCACTGCTAAAGCCACGATCGATAGCCTGAGCAAAACTGCGGCCTTCTTTTAGCTTGTCGCGAATACGTTCAAAAATCAGTACGTTGGTATCTACCGCCATACCCACTGTCAGTACCAGACCGGCAATACCCGGCAGCGTCAATACCGCACCTGGGATCATTGCCAGCAAACCGAACAGCATGATCATGTTACAAATCAGTGCAACGTTAGCCACCCAGCCCAAACGGCGGTACCACACAGCCATAAATAGCAGTGTTAAGCCCATACCCAGACCCAGCGCGGCGAAACCGTTGCTGATGTTTTCTGCACCCAGTGTTGGACCAATGGTACGTTCTTCTACGATAGTCACAGGCGCAGTCAGTGAACCGGCACGTAGCAACAGCGCCAATTCCTGTGCATCTTCCATTGAGCCGGCACCGGTAATGCGGAAGCGGTTACCCAACTGGCTCTGAATGGTTGCCACACTGATGATTTTGCTTTCTTTAACGGTTTTGCCTTTCGCGTCACGGCTGTATTCGCTGAATGACGTCGCCATTGGCTTACCGATATTACGGCCAGAGAAATCAGACATGATCTTACCGCCCGTGCTATCGAGGGTAATGTTCACTTCTGCCTGACCCATTTCACCGAAGTTAGCACGCGCATCCACGATGTGGTCACCGCCCAGAATAGGCTTGCGAGACACACGGACTGGCTGGCCATTTTCATCCGGCAGTACCATGGTGGCACCGGTTTCTTTCACTGGGTAGAACGCCAGACTTGCCGTCGCACCGATCACATTTTTCGCTGCCGCAGGATCTTGTACACCAGGTAGTTCGATACGGATACGGTTTGCACCCTGACGCTGTACCAAAGCTTCGGTGATACCCAATTCTTCGATACGGCTACGCATGGTCTGCAGGTTTTGCTGCACGGTCATGTTACGGATTTCGTTTTTCTCGTCTTCCTTCATGACCAGATCCAGGCCACTGCCAGAACCGTTCGTTACCTGCCACTGCGGGTAGTTTTCTTTCATGTAGTGACGAATTTGGCTGTTCGCTTCATCGTTTGGCAGACGCACAAACAAGGCATCGTCAGCGGTCAACTCTGCTCGCGCACCACGGATCCCTTCTTTACGGAAAGCCATACGCAGTTCGTCTTGCAGCTGTGTGGCTTGCGCACGGAACACTTGGTCCACATCCACATCCAACAAGAACTGCACACCACCACGCAAGTCCAGACCCAGCTTGATCGGTTCAAAGCCCATATCACGCAGCCACATTGGTGCCGCTGGCTCCATCGCCAATGTCAGTTGGGACTCACTTTTCGGGCCCATCAGATTCATCAGGGTAGAGCGCGCTTTGGTCTGCTGCGCTTCGTTATTCAGGATCACGACGGTTTTATTCGCTTCCTGATCGATGCGTTTCACACCAATGCCCTGTTGGGTTAATGTTTTTTGTAACGTCACCACATCCGGCGTCGGCACGCCTTTCGCAGCAATTTGTACGGCAGCATCTTCGCCGTACCACGTTGGAATTGCACTTAACATCATCACGACGACCGTGACAATCAGGACCACATATTTCCATGCTGAATAATGGTTTAGCAGTCGATGAGGTTGTTGTTTTCTCATGATTTAACGCCAATGTATGCCCTTGCTCACGTCACTACGCAGCAGAGGCGATCGCCTCATCACTCTCACCATCGGAATCGACAAAGTGACAGTATGAAACGATTGAAATAGACAATCCGAGACGGCAACCAGCATGCCGGTATTTTTTCGGCATACGCAAAATGGAGATTCACCTCAATAAAAAGGCAGAAGGAATCGCTCAATGGCCGTTCGGTAAAGACAACTCATCATAGGCAATGCACACCCTATTGGCACGCTGCACGACGAAGAGCTGATAAGCCTGCTATGTGCCAATCATGCACATAGAGGAAGGGCGTTACACGTGAGAAACGTGTTGATGATAGAGGGTATAGAGGAGATTACTGTCCTTCCAGCCACTTATTCGGTTACTGGCAGGTACCACATTGCACATCCAGTCAACATTGGGATGAAACTCAACGCGGTAGTCTTTGGCAAAACTTGGGGCTGGCGGAATCGGCAATTCAATCGCCAACAGATAAAGCGGTTCGGCTTCGTCGCTGTCATGACGGAACAAGGTCGCCATACGAGACGCGCCCGTCAGCATCGGATCGAGGCTACGGGTTTCCGTTGAATGCTGATTACTTTGCGATTGTTCCTGCGTCGGATAGTTGGTCGACAACTGATCGCCAAAATCCCACACTAACTCTTCATCACCCGAGGTATCGACCACCATCGCGGTATCCGGGTGGGATTGTGCGTAGAAACGATCAAAAGACGCAGATTCAGCGAGGTGCTGAGAAAAGGAAGCCGGTGTCGGCAACGCGGTCGTCACAAAGACGTTCACTAATGCTGGCGACGTCACTGTAGACACAGGTGATTCTGAGCTTGCATGGCTTAAGCCAGCGATCCCAACACTCAATATCAACAGAAAAACGCGCAGAAATGCAGCGAACATAGTACAACCACTTAATATAACCTCACGCAAAATAGGGCGAAGCGCTGTCTTAGTCAAGTGATTCTTTGATCGCACGCTCATTTCTGGGTACAACATTTGACAAGATACGATACCAGTACCTTTTTCAACCTACATATTCGGCGAGCTTGGGTATATAGTGTCCCTTCCATAACAACAATATGCCTTGTTGACGTGCCGTACACCCTGTGCATACCTTGCACGTGTACGCATTTACAACACGCAGCGACTTTACAAGGAAGCCAAGCATGACCACATCTCGTATCGCTTTTATTGGCTTGGGTACCATGGGCTACCCAATGGCAGGCCATCTTGCCAACGCCGGTCACACCGTGACAGTCTATAACCGTACCACAGCCAAAGCAGAGCAATGGACACAAACCTATACCGGCCAACTCGCTCTGACACCTGCCGATGCCGCTCAAGATGCCGACTTCATCTTTACTTGTGTCGGTAACGATGACGACCTGCGCCAAGTGTACAGTGGTGAAAACGGCATTCTGTCCAACGTAAAAGCCGGTGCCATCCTGATTGACAACACCACCGCTTCAGCAGAAATCGCCCGTGAATTGTCCGCCCTCGCCGCCGAGCAAGGCGTGCATTTCTTGGATGCGCCAGTGTCGGGCGGTGAAGCGGGTGCCGTTAACGGCTGTCTGACCGTGATGGTCGGTGGTGACGAAGCGACGTTTGAACGCGCTAAACCGGTAATGGATTGCTTTGCCAAAGCGACGACCCTGATGGGTGACACTGGCTTTGGTCAAATCACTAAAATGGCGAACCAGCTGTGTATTGCCGGTGTCCTGCAAGGCTTATCTGAAGCCATTACACTGGCACAATCGGCGGGCTTGGATATCGAAAAGATGACAGAAGTGCTTAAGCATGGCGCAGCGGGCTCCTGGCAGTTAGAAAACCGCGCAGCGACAATGGCCAATAACAGTTTTGATTTTGGCTTTGCTATCGACTGGATGCGTAAAGATTTAGGTATCTGTTTTGATGCAGCAGAGAAGCGCAATGTAGATTTACCACTGGCGAAACAGGTAGATGCAAAATACGCTGAACTGCAGCAACGTGGTTACAGCCGTGCCGATACCTCTGTACTGATCAAGCAGTTTGATGATGAGTCTCGCTAACGCCGACACCAACGCCGACGAACAGCACTTTCGTTAGAAACAGACATAAAAAAACCGCCGAAATGGCGGTTTTTTTATTGTGCATATCACACAGCAGGGCTTTGCCTTATAGGCTGATGAAGATACCCGCCAGTGCCGCACTCATTAGGTTTGCTAGGGTTGCAGCAATCACGGCTTTGAAGCCCAGTGTTGCTACATCACCGCGACGCTCTGGTGCCATCACACCGATAGAGCCGATTTGAATCGCGATAGAACCGATGTTCGCAAAGCCACACAGTGCAAACGTGATGATCACCTGGCTGTGTGCAGATAGGGTTTCTTTCACGCTCACGAAATCAAGGAATGCCACGAATTCGTTCAGGATCACTTTCTGACCGATGAATGCGCCCGCTTGTAGCATTTCATTCGCTGGTACACCAATGATGAATGCCAATGGTGAGAACAGGTAACCCAGAATCGCTTGTAGCGTCAGACCTTGGAAGCCTGCCAATTCACCCAGAGATTCCAGACCAGCGTTTGCCATTGCAATCACACTCACGAATGCAATCAGCATGGTACCGATAGCCACTGCCACTCGCATACCGTTCATTGCGCCCGCCGCCAATGCGTCGATCGCGTTGCTGTGCTCACTCTTCGCCATTTCGATGTCAGTCTGCTCAACCGCAACGCTTTGCTCAGGCACAAGCAGTTTCGCCATCAACAAGCTACCTGGTGCCGCCATGAAGCTCGCAGCGATAAGGTATTTCAGATCCACACCCAGGCCTGCGTAACCACCTAGCACACTACCGGCTACCGATGCCATGCCACCTACCATTACGGCAAACAGTTCAGAGCGGGTCATTTGTGCAAGGAAAGGTCGAACCAACAGTGGTGATTCACCCTGAGACAGGAAGATGTTACCGGTAGCCACCAACGATTCCGCGCGGCTTGTACCCAATGCTTTTTGGATACCACCACCGATCACTTTGATGATCCACTGCATCACGCCAAGGTAATAAAGAAGGGAGATTAGAGCACTAATGAAGATAACGAGAGGAAGAACGCGAATAGCAAAGATGAAGCCCGAAGTAGCAAGATCGCCAAATAGGAATTTGATCCCTTCATCAGCAAAACTCAAAATACTTGCAATGCCACTACTCATTGCACCCAGCATTTTCTGTCCCAATGGAATATAAAGAACTAACGCTGCAAAACTGGCTTGCAATAACAACGCCCCACCGACCGTACGCCACTTAATCGCTTTACGGTTTTCAGATAGCGCGTACGCGCACAATACCAGTACCAGAATACCGGCCAAACTAATTAACAACTGCATTATTTCGTCCTGTTGCTTTGACTATGTGTTGGGGTGTCGAAAAATGAAGGTGTTACTGCCTGCAATACAACGGGGAACATCGCTTTTAGGGAAAAAGCAAAATAGGTAGGTTCCAAACAAAGACGTCTGGAAAATGTGAATCTGTCCGCCCAACTGTAATACATACAAGTCACCTAATTAACAAGCTAAAGTAATGCCGGTCCAACTCCGTGGGTCGTTCACATCTCCATGGTGACAGCTTGTAACTCAGGTGGCTGAACCGTAGTGGTTCTGGCCGGATGCGGAGTATATAGAGACATAGGTCACATTAACAACCCCAAATTTCGATTTTTTTGTGATCATACTTCAATCGAACAAATATCCACCAAACGTAAGGGGATGTTTCCAACTGTCAACCCGTTTACATTCCACGCTTTCAACCCATTAAATTAATTCATCCTCTTGCACGCAAACGTTTTCTTTGCTGGCATAAAAAACGCAACCCGAAGGCTGCGTTTAATGGTGAGTTTTGTTGTTTAAGTAACGCGCGAATTAACTGTGTAAAGGATCATCGGTATCTTTTTGCAATTCCTCAATCACATCTGCATAGCCTTTCGGTGGTGGCGTCCAGCCCCGTTCGGATGAGGCTTGCTTACTGTGTCGCTCCGCTTTCATCTCTTCACTTAACGCTTCTTCCAGCTGAATAAACAGATCCCGATAGGTCGCGTTGAATTTGCTCTCTTCGGTATTATCCCGCCATGCCTGATACAGCATCTCTTTACTGCGCGCTTCGGTTTCGACGAAGGTTTCACGTAACTGTTCAGCGCGGAATGGGTGAATGCCCAAATCTTTCAACGCTTGTGTCCCCAATGTGAGTGCTGAGTGATAGGTCTCACTGATCATGTAATCCGCCCCCGCATGACGCAGCGCATAATGATGGCCTCGGTCATACGCACGGGCTAAGATACGCACTTTCGGGTACATGTGTTTCACATACTGCACTAACTCGACAGCGCGCTCCGGATCATCAATCGCGACCACCAGCAATTTGGCCTCTTCAATCCCGGCGGTATGCAGCAAATCCGGTCGGGTGGCATCACCAAAATAGCTCTTGATGCGAATCGCCCGCATGTTTTCAATTTGACCGGCTTCATGGTCAAGCACGACAGTCTTTACGCCATTGGCCACCAGCAAACGGTTCACGATTTGGCCGAAACGCCCGATACCGGCAATGATCACCGAACCGGTTTCATCAATGGTGTCTGCTTCACGATCGTTGGCTTTATCCTGAAAACGCGGTAGCACGACTTTATCAAAGAAGATAAACAGCCCCGGCGTCAGGAACATAGAAATCGCAACGACTAGCGCCAAAATCTGTGCGAGATCAGCAGGCAATACGTGATTTTGTGTTGAGTAGCTCAATAACACGAAACCAAACTCACCAGCCTGCGCCAAGCTCAGCGTCAACAAATAGCGATCCGAGCCTTTGACGCGGAAAATCAACGCCAGCACAAACAGCACAATCGCTTTAATGAGCATGACGCCCAGTGTCAGGCCAAGTACCGTCAGCAGGTTGTCAAACAGTACCGAGAAATCAATCCCCGCGCCGACCGTAATAAAGAACAGCCCTAACAGCAGCCCTTTGAATGGCTCAATGTTGGATTCCAGTTCATGGCGGAACTCACTGTTCGCCAGTACCACACCGGCCAAAAACGTACCCAGTGCCGGCGATAATCCGACTAAACTCATTAACGCCGCAATCCCGATCACCAACATCAAAGCGGTGGCGGTGAAAATTTCACGTAAGCCTGATTCCGCCACAAAACGGAATAACGGACGACTCAAATAGTGGCCACCCACCACCACACAAGCAATCGCCGCGATCACCACAATGGTATAGCCCCACCCCGGTAAACCGGCCACTAAGCTGAGTTCTTCATGATGCTCAGCGGCCTGTTGCGCCAATTGTTGCGCTTGTTGCACCAATTCCGGCAGCGCCAACAACGGGATCAACGCCAGCATCGGGATCACGGCAATATCTTGGAATAACAACACCGAAAACGCATTACGGCCGCCTTCGGTTTTTGCCAGCCCTTTTTCATTGAAGGTTTGCAGCACAATCGCCGTCGATGACAGGGAGAAAATCAAACCGACTGCTAAGGCCACCGTCCAACCGACACCAAATGCAATGGCAATACCCATGACAATGGCAGTGGTCAAACCCACCTGTAAGCCGCCAAGACCCAACAGGCGATGACGCATGTCCCATAACATGCGCGGTTCCAGTTCCAGGCCGACAAGGAACAGCATCATGACCACGCCAAATTCCGCAAAGTGCTGAATAGCTAAGGTCTCTGCGCCCACTAAACCGACAACCGGGCCAATCACCACACCGGCAATCAAATAGCCCAGTACCGAGCCAAGGCCCAAGCGTTTGGCAATCGGCACTGCGATTACCGCCGCACACAAATAGATAAAGGCTTGGATAAAGTAGCTGGTCATTGCGCCTCCCTGATCACTGAATCAAGATCTTTATTCAAAATGGCGACACGGCGAGCAGCATCGCGATCAATACGATCGGTTTTAACAGCACGCAGTAAACGCAGCCAATCGGCCACATGCGGTTCTACCCGCTTTTCCTCGACAGCCATACGGGCATTGAACAGGGCAAACGGCGCCCAAAATTCCATACCGGTCAAAATGGCGGTTTGCTCTAAAGGCTGCAGTAACTCTTTTAAGGTGTAATGGTTATACCCTTCCGCGCAATAAGCCGATTCAGGCCCACCAGCGGTTAAGGCACAGAAGAACGTTTTGCCATGTAACGCCGTGCCTTCACTGCCATAGGCAAAGCCGTACTCCAACACCAAGTCTTGCCATTCTTTCAAAATGGACGGGGTGGAATACCAGTACAGCGGGAACATAAAGATAATCACATCGTGATCACGCAGGCGCTGCTGTTCACGATCGATATTGATACGAAACGTTGGGTATTCGTGGTACAGATCCACCACGGTGATCCCTTCCAACTGCTGGGACGCTTTGAGTAGCGGAAAATTAACTTCAGAGCGGGCTGGTGAAGGGTGAGCAAACAGGATCAGTATTTTATTTTTTATCCCCGACATAATCTTCCTTTCGCGCAAAATAGTGCTCGGAACGAGCTGAAACAATGGGTTAGATTAAAGATTTTTATGCTGTTATTCAAATTTACTCATACAAATCCTGTTGCATCACTTCATTCTAGCCCCGAGGTATTCCAGTACACATAAAC
Organism: Photobacterium aphoticum; assembly: GCF_001029435.1. Lineage (GTDB taxonomy): Bacteria > Pseudomonadota > Gammaproteobacteria > Enterobacterales > Vibrionaceae > Photobacterium > Photobacterium aphoticum. The sequence goes on from NZ_LDOV01000016.1 coordinate 12,079, forward strand.
AGATTCATGCACCAACTGAAAAATCATCCCCGCATTGCCGAGCCCCGACAGGTGATATACCGGCCGACCGTGATGGTCTTGATATTGGCCGGGTTGGTTTTCAACAGGATAAAAATCATAGTAGACCCCATCAGCACGATCTAATGTGATGTAGCCTTGCCGCTGGGCAAAAACACAAAAATATTGCCCTGCGGGCTCTCGGGCACCGTTCGGATAAATATCACATCGCACATCCACTGAATCGGCCCACACACTTGAGGCGATGCCTAGGCTGACAATCACACTCATCCATAACCCGATATAAAGGCGCATTCGTCGATACCACAAGCGCCGAATGCCACGCAACTGATACGTTGACATCTCGCTTCTCTCCTCACCTTTCAACTCGTTAAAGTGTATACCTAAACGCGCAGGCCTGTGCCTTTCCGGCCGGAACGTGACACCACATCATGGAGGTTGGCACATCATGATGCTGCTGCCTGCGCAAGAGAGAAAATGAAAGGAAGGAGACAAGTGAAGGAGAGAAGAATTACTCGCACATCGCGTAGCAATACGGTAGGTTGGCTTCAATTAATAACAATGTTAACAGTAACAATGACAAATACCTTCCCGCTCAACATGTTATCACGGACAGCAACTCACCTTCGCACACGACTAACGGCCTATACACGGGTTTTGCTGGTTATCACAGGACTTAGCAGCAGCTATGCCCATGCCGTGCCACAACTCACTGAAGGCAAACTGCTCAACTTTACAGATACTTACGGTAACGTGACGCTCCGTAATATGGGGGATATACGCCTGCCTGATCCCTTTACGGTCAAAGGAAACCTGAACCTGGAAAACAGTCGTATCACCCAACTGCCGCAACAGCTGACAGTGCAAGGGAATCTCAACCTCGCTTACAGCGATATCACCATGCTACCGCTCCAAATTCATGTTGAGGGATACATTAACTTAGCGAACTCCGACATCACCGCCATCAACAACGGTTTACAGGTCAAAGGCGATTTAAGTTTAATGGGCACAAAAATAAAAACACTACCGCCCTACCTTTACGTCGGTGGCCATCTTTATCTGGCCAATACGGCTATTACTGCCTTGCCAGATTATTTAGTCGTTGAGGGAAACGTTTACTTAGGGGGATCGCCTGTCACGCACTTTCCGGCGACGATGGAAGTAAAAGGAAATATATACCGCTGACGTTTTCACATAAAGCAAATAAGTGAAGCATTCACGCCAAAGGAAAACGTTTGCGTAAAGGTGAAATAAAAATAATGCGGTGCGTTTTATTGATAACGTTGGACAACGAATAAAATAATTGAGTAATTAAATAATTTTTTGAAGGGAAAAAAGAATATCGCCAGAAACATTGGATCACTGCATGTTTCTGGCTTCTTTTTTTAATGTAACTTGTGAAGGTCGATGTGGACTGTAAATAACAAATTAAATTTTACAGCTTACAAATCATTAAGATAGCGAATGCGCTTCTTGTGAGATTACTTAGATTTGTTTTTTAGACTATTTGTCTGTGATTGATGATAGAACCACTGACGACGGTTACGATTAGCCATAATACACCTCTCATTTTTCCAAAACGAGTAAGGTTGATATTTCAATAAATAATACCGTTCTTACTCTTCCATACCATTCCACTTTACCTGTTCTGTTGTGACATCCTTATGACAAGCAGGTAAATATAAAATGTCATTACTCTCTGAGCTAAAAATCATAAACGACACCATTTCTCATGTGTGCTTTTCATCTATGAAGGACTCAGGAGTTAGAGAACTGTGATAAGCAGGAGGGTGAAATCGAAATGACCTTAAGTTGTGAGTTAAGGGTTCCAGCAGGAAAAATTTCACCTCTAAATTGCAATCAACAGTTTCAAATATAAAAGCCCCATGACACTTTGGCAATACTCCTTTTGCCTTTTTTTTGTGACCATGCTCATTTAATTCAATCAAAATGGACAATATTTCACGCTATCGTATTGATAACATACCCATTTAGAAATATTGCGCCTCCGATAAAAAAATAATGCCAAAAGCGATTTTTGACACTTTAATGACATGCCAAAATGCGATTTTCATGCCTTCCATCGCCAAAATTGACAGCTTGCACCTAACTGATAGCCTTAGTATTAACCCCGTTAGAGGTAACGATCATGAGCATGCATTCGATCACCTTGGAGCAAACGGCCAACGTCCCCAAAACACTTCTGTTTCAACTCTTGGCCGATCACGATAATCTCGACCGTTTTTTTGGCGGACGCTCAACATTGCTGCGCCCCGGCAAACCTGAAACCAACGGCATTGGTGCCATCAGAGAGCTGTCTGACGGCTTCTTTTCGATGCAAGAACAAGTGATCGATTACAAAGAGAATGAACACCTCCATTACAAAGTCATTCATGGCGGGCCCGTTAAAGAGCATGGCGGATGGATCAAATTTCAAAGCCTGAGTGCCGAACACAGTCTGATCCACTATCGCATCAATTTCAGCCCTAAAGTGACGGGCACAGGTTGGCTGGTGCACTATTTTATGAAACGTAAAATTCAACGCGCCTTGCTCAACGTCGCCACTTACAGCGAGTCTCACTGGCACTCAGCCTCGCTGTAACGTGACGGCGATCGCCCGTGATAAGTCGCTATCGTGCTGTTACGCAATAGTAACAAAGCCTAATCAACCATGACATTGGCACATTCTTTGTTATCTGCGGTTAAAATTTCACCTGTAATTTGATCTAATCGATAGTCATTCACATCGTTCGATCTTTACTATGGAGATAAACGCTTCATTTATCTTCTTTTACAGTGGCATTAAAGGAAACCGTATGACACAACATCAGCCGTTATTGACCACCCCCCGTTTAATACTCCGCCCTTTCCAGTTGTCTGATGCCAATAAGGTGCAGCAAATGGCCGGTGAAGCGCAGATCGCCAATGGCACCATCAACATTCCGCACCCTTATACCGATGGCATGGCAGGTCAATGGATTGGCAAAGTACTGGCTGACTGGCAACGTGGGCACTCTGCCATATATGCCATTACGCTCAAATCAACGTATCAATTAATTGGATGTGTCGGCCTACACAATATCGCCGATGGTAAAGCACAGTTAGGCTATTGGATTGGTGTCCCATTTTGGGGCAAGGGCTACTGCACTGAAGCGGCGACACGCATGACAGAATACGGCTTCAAACGACTTCAGTTAGCGCGCATTTATGGTCAGCACTACAGTCAGGAAACACAATCCGGAAAGGTAATGCAGAAAATCGGGATGCGTCATGTGATGACCAAGAATGATGCGATTCGGGTTGATCGTGTCTCTGTGGATCTCGAATACTATGAAATGACCTGTCCGGAAGCATCAACACTGGAAGAAACCACGCCAGTCCTCTCATAAAATCCGCCCCGATTTTCGGCGGGGCTTTTTACTGGCTCTGACGGCATGGCGTTCAACTTAACCTTTGATGCGCGCCATGTGATAGACATCCACGTATTCGCCATCTCTGAATGCATAATGTCTGGCCGTGCCTTCTATCTGAAAGCCGTGCTTTTCATACAAAGCCACCCCTGCGGCATTGTCGGTATACACACTGAGCTCAATACGCGTCACCGCTAACCAGTTCTCTGCCAAATCAATCATGGCGGCCAATAGCTGTGAACCGATCCCTTTACCGTGATGATCATCATGCACTGCCATCCCAATATTGGCGACATGGCGACGGCGCGGATGCTGCTCTACACTCAACCCCGCATTACCGACAATTTGCCCGTCATGCTCTGCCACCAAACTGAATTGGGTATTATCGCCCCCTTCTACTCGTGCCATCCACTGTGGCAAAGAAGGAAACGGTAATTGCAATGTCCCACTGTAAGCCGCCTTGCCGCTGTACAAGGCTTGTAACGCCGCTGCATCAGCCGGCTCTGAACGCCTGATCACTATCTCCATTTTACGCTTTCCTCCTCTCAGACCAACAACGGCCCACTATGCATATGACCGATTCATTCAACAATGATGTTGCAACGCCCCAAGAATATACACAACTGATTTATAAGATTCATCGGGACTATCGCTTTATTTATAATTTAAAAAATAACCGTCTCTTTCCTCCGCCCGATGCGCCTCTCTAACCATGTTATTCCCTGATTCAAAGCCCATTACGCAACCTATAGACGCCACATCGGCACCACATACTCAGCACCACAAAAGAAGATTTTTAACGCATATTCATGTGGTTGAATTCAAAAAAAACAATAAAAGCAGAATTTACCGCTGACTTAATCAGCCAATAGCTATACTAACAATGATCACTTTAAGGGAATGTAACGTATCTTTTGCGGGTATACCTGACACACAACACTGATAAACAGACACACATGCTCCGCGCCGATGCCGGACTCACACACTGTCCCAGACAGTGAATGCAACACACTGAATAGAATACGCAAAATAAAAAATTGCGCCAATGTGTGAAAGATACGTACTCATCGCAGGTCTTATGTTGTGAATATGACAAAAGCCTTCAACAAGGGAAAACCATAATAACGCTGATGAAAGCGATAAATGACAAGCAATGAGGTGAAGATTATGTTGAACTTAAAAGTATTAACGACAACAGCTGTTATCCTTATGTCCTCTTCTGCTTTTGCAGATATCCGTGTGGCTGACACACACAACGGCGCATGGGTCACCGTCACCGATAATGGCCAGCCAGCAGCCAATGCTACCGTTTCTGTGGCCAACGTGCCTCAACAACGTGGTACCTACAAAACAGATGAAAATGGTCGTGTATTTATCCCATTAACGCTAGAAAACTCACGTTCAATCAAATACAAAGCCACGACCGAAGACGGTAAAAAATCGTCTCGTTTCGCTTTCCACTCAACCAACAAATAGTGGAAACATTGTCAGGACCACTTGAACGACATGACTAATAAGCAGTAACTAGGTAAATGACATCACAAGGCTCTCTGCGGAGGGCCTTGTTGCTTATATCCTACGGATTTATCGCTTTTTCGATACAGACGCATACGCATAATCCCGCCGATTCAGATCCCTCGCCAGCACCATTGCAAGGCCAATCACCTGCAGAAACAAAGCCAAATTGCGCATACGCGAGATGGCCTCCATCTTACTGCCGTGTATCTCCACCAAACGCAGATTGTCGAGATACAACTGATCCACTTTATCTCTGAGGGTACGCTGAGCTGTATCCAGTTGCGTCATCACATCCGGCAAGGTCGCTAAACGCAGGCGGCTTGGCGGTTGCGCGATCCAATCGGATAAGCCTTTGATCAATTGCGCCTCCACCGGCGCAGGGATGACGTCACCCGCTCCATCACTGACCGTCAGCATGGTCATGATGTGCTCCCGCTTTCGCTCCAACGTTTCCACCTGCTGCCACACCACGCTGATCAACTTGTCATTATTTTGCTGCTGTTGCACCAAGGTATTGGCTTGCTGCGTGGCATCATCAATGTAAAAATTTGTCATCAAAGCAGACACGATATTGAGCAATAATCCCAGCCCAACCACGACCCATGTCGGTAACCAACGACGCATTATTCGGCGTACTGTTCGTCGCATCGCTCGTTGCATCGTACGCTTCGTTCTTTCCTCAGCCATACCGCATCATTACCTTACTTTTCATTCCCCATTCATGAGTATGGCAAAAGGTGTGCTGCCTGACGTCACCCTGTCACGTCTTCTTTGAAGCCTATTACTTCGCTCCTTCTCCCTTGCCGAGACCGCTGTACAGCGCATTGATACTTTTTTGTCGTACATTCGTACTAGGCTTAAAACATAATGCTTTTTGACCGACGCGAAATCATAAGGAATGCTATTCAATGGATAACACCAAACTGCATACAACGATTCACGCCACCACCATTCATGACATACCGCCTCATGCAACACGTACGGTCCTGCTGACAGGGGATGATCCGGAAGACAAGCGCCAACAGTTGAAACTCGCCTTCACGCATACCTGGGCGCTGTATGAATCCTTGTTTGACATCATCACCCAAGATGAAGGCTACTACCTCAAAGCCGAGCCCCTTCGTCACCCCTTGATTTTCTATTTCGGCCATACGGCCACGTTTTACATCAACAAACTCAAGCTGGGTAAAGTCATCGACCAACGGATCAACCCGAAATTTGAATCCATGTTTGCCATTGGGGTGGATGAGATGTCGTGGGACGATCTTGATGACAGCCATTACGACTGGCCCAGCGTGCAAGATGTCAAAGCCTACCGTGATGCGGTGCACGCCAAAGTCTTGCAGCTGATTGAGACCATGCCGATCACGTTACCGATTGAACAAGACTCTCCCGCGTGGGTCATTTTGATGGGCATTGAGCACGAACGAATCCACCTTGAAACCTCTTCCGTGATCATCCGACAGCTCCCGCTCACACTGGTGACGCCTCACCCACGCTGGACCGCCTGCACCGACACAGGCAGCGCCCCGACCAACAGCTTATTGTCTGTCTCTGGCGGTGACCTTCAGCTTGGCAAACACACCGATGCCGCGACCTACGGGTGGGATAACGAGTACGGCGTACAGACCTGCCACATTGACGATTTTCATGCCAGCCAATTTTTGGTGTCGAACCAGGAGTATTTGGCCTTTGTGGAGGCCGAAGGTTATCGCCACCCTCGCTACTGGAATGAAGAAGGCAAAGCCTGGTTGGAATTTACCCAAGCTACCATGCCCCGCTTTTGGCGCAACCGTGACGGGCACTGGTATCAACGTAACCTGACCGAAGAAGTCCCGCTGCCACGAAACTGGCCGGTAGAAGTGAATCAGTTAGAAGCCCATGCGTTTTGCCAATGGAAAGCCGAACAATTACAGCGCCCTATTCGCTTACCGACGGAAGCCGAATGGTATCTGCTGCGCCAGAACATCGCGCAAGATTCTCCCCATTGGGATGAGCCCCCCGGTAACATTGAGCTGAGTTATTACGCTTCGTCATGTCCGGTTGATCGTTTTGTGCATGAAGGCTTTGGGGACATTGTTGGTAATGTGTGGCAGTGGACTGAAACCGCCATTGATGGCTTTCAGGGCTTTGCCGTTCACCCCTTGTATGATGACTTTTCTACCCCCACGTTTGACGGCAAACATAACCTGATCAAAGGCGGATCTTGGATCTCCACCGGGAACGAATCCATTCAGGCTTCCCGTTATGCGTTCCGCCGCCACTTCTACCAACATGCAGGCTTTCGCTATGTGGAATCTCAGCAAGATCCCAGCACCATGACACGCCTGAATGTGTATGAAACCGATGAGTTGATCTCTCAATATCTGGAGTTTCACTACGGCGCTGAATACTTCCATGTGCCGAATTTCTGCCAACACGCGGTACAGCAGTGTCTGCAAGAGCTTTCTCTGTCACGCAACAATACACACAATGCAAGCCACACACACAGCACAATGAAAGCGTTAGACATTGGGTGTTCCGTCGGCCGGGCAACATTAGAGCTCGCCAAGACGTTTGATCATGTGGATGGTATTGATTTCTCTGCCCGCTTTATTCAGCAAGCGTATTCACTGATCGAGCAGGGAGAAAAACGCTACACCATTAAAACCGAAGGGGATTTGGTAGAGTTTAAGAGTGTCACCTTACAAGCACTCGGCTATCAGGACGTGGCGAACAAGGTGTACTTTGCGCAAGGGGATGCCTGTAACCTCAAGCCACAATTTACAGATTACGATCTTGTCTATGCGTCTAACCTGATTGACCGACTGGCCGATCCGAAGCAATTCCTGACCACCATCCACCAGCGTATTAATTCGGGTGGCTACCTGGTGATCGCCTCACCGTATACCTGGCTGGAAGAATACACCGCCAAACAACACTGGCTGGGCGGCATTAAAGTCAACGGCGAGAATTTCACCACCCTCGATGGCCTGACGGAAACCCTGATCCCGCACTTTGAACTCATTGCGGTGAAGGAAATTCCGTTTGTGATCCGCGAAACTAAACGTAAGTTTCAGCACACGGTGTCTGAGATGACAATTTGGCGTAAACGTTAATTCACTCAGCTCTCGTACCGGAAACATTCTGGAACCGTTCCGAAATCCGTTCTGGGACCGTTCCAGAAACTGTTTAGGAACCGTTCCGGAAACGACTCAGCATAAGAAAAAGCCCTCACCATCCTACGATCGTGAGGGCTTTTGTTTACTTCGCGCAATAACGAGACACCAGCGTGTCAGATATCAAGCCGTCCAGTATTACGGCGTCATGCTGTCATCCATCATTCCGGCATCTTCCTGCTGGCTGCCCGTGCCATCGTTGTCGTAGGAGGCGCTGTCATCCATCACATCAATGCCCATGTTGGTGTTATCGCCTTGCGTCCAATCCCCTTGCTCCGATTCATCCTGCATACCTTGCGGTGAATCACCGCCTCGACCGCCAGACTGCATGGCATGCGCATCATCGACCTCAATGGTAAGGCTGCCCTCCGTCCCAGCAACCGGTACGCCCACCTCTGTTTGCCCTTCAAACTGCATGGTCGTCGTGCCTTCATTGCCCTCCGCCAAGGTCATGGTCACTGGCTGCGACAAGTCACCACTGAGGGTGTAGCCACCTTCACCATCTGGGATCCCCGAATTCAAGGTCGCCCCTTCTGGCAAGTTGGTGATTTCCACTTGCTGCACATCTGCATTCTCCGTGACCTCTTCCGGCAAGGTAAAACGCACATCACTGCCCGGTGCGGCAGTCAAATCCGCACTGTCATCATTGTTTCCGCCCTCTTCTGCACTACCGTCTTCCTCCACGGTCTGCGTATCTACCGTCTCTTGCGCACTGTCGTCTTCCATGCGGTCTGCTTGGAATGGCTGTGATTGCGGTGCCGAATCTTGATACTCATCGACCGTCACACTGAGATCATGCACGCTGCTGGTATCATCATCCTGTGCTGTTACCTCAAGATCCAATTGCCCCTCAAAATCATCATCACTCCAGAAAACCCACTGACCCTCATCTTCAATGAGCGTGCCCGCTTCACCGTGATAATCCACCTGCGTGATATCCACTGTATCCGCCAAATTCAGCGATTCACGAATATCCTCAGCACTCAGTGTCAGAGCGCCCATTTCGTCCAGCATGAAGTCACCGCTCGGTGCGGCCTCGGCAACATCCACATTAAAGTGACTGCGCACACTGGCCTCACCGTCGGTAGCAACAAACGCAATTTGCGCCATGCCACTGAACCCTTCTGCGGGCGTAAAGCTGTACGTACCATTGTCATGGGTTTCCAGCACACCTTGACCGTTAATCACCTGTACCGATTCAATACTCAGCACATCGTTATCACCGTCACTGATTTGCCCGAGCAAATCATCAGGTGTGAAGGTCAAGCTGTTCCCCGCGCCAAGCTCTGTGGTCACGATTTGATCCACCGTCGGTGCGGCATTCGCATCCGGATCTTCTGACGCAGCCCCATCAGACGCTTCGCTCACCGCAATGCTACTTTGTACATCCACCAAGGCCTCTCCCTGCTGGATTTGATAAGCAAAATCCACCTGACCGGTAAAATCATCGGCCGGCACAAACGACCACGTCCCGTCACCATGATCGGTTAACTCACCTTGGCTGCGGTCAATCAGGTGCACGCCTTGAATATCATCAGCATCAGCGCCTTCTCCCCCTTCTTGGTCGCCGGCCATATCAAGCAGATCATCAGCGGTCAGCAACAAGGCCTCATCCTGTGTGGTGGTAAAGTCTGCATACGCTTCCGTCGGTTCAGACACCTGACTGGATGACTCTTCCCCATAATCTGCCGTTGTGGCCGACACTGTCACAAAGAAGTTGCCAACAAAGTCTTGCGGCGGGGTCATGGACAAATCATTGAAACTCCACTCAGTGATATCCACCACTTGGCCCGGCTCTGTGATCACCACACTGTTGACGCCATCCGATACCTCAAACCCCACAGGGAAACCGGTGATCACCAGGTGGCTGAGCTGCTCAGACGCGTCCACCATATCGACATTCAGCCCCAGCAAGCCGGTGGTGTCTTCATCAAACACCAAGGGGCCATCGTGATCGGTGGTGATCACCGCCCCATCCGCGACGGGACGAATAAACAGCGGCACATCCAGCATGGCCGTGGCACCGCTCGGATCCGTCACCTCAACCTGCAATTCCGCCGTGCCCGCGTAATTCTCTGCTGGGGTAAAGGTCCAGCTTCCGTCGTCATTTTGTGTTAACTCACCACCTTCTTCACCGTCGGCGGTGATCACTCTCGACACCACCAAATCATCCCCGTCGACATCCCGGAACAGATCCAGCATGTCATCGGCGCGGAAGGTAAATGCACCGTCTTCGTAGGTCGTTAGTTGGGCATTACCCCCATGGAAAGGCGCATCGTTAACCGGCAACACATCCACTTTCATGTTGCCATCGACTACCTCTGTACCATCAGAAATTTGGTAATCCAACTCAACAAGGCCGTTAAAATCTGGCGGTGTCAGCAGGTGATACGTACCATCTTGCTGTAGTTGCAGTTGACCATTTTGCGGATTTTTAAGCGATAGACTTTCCAGCGTCAGTTGATCGCCGTCGGCATCACTGGCTTGCTGCAGAATGAACGCCGGATCAATCACAATAACCTGATCTTCGTCACCATTCATGGTGACAGTGGGTGCCACCGGACCATCATTCACGGGCGTCACATCCACCGTGACCGTCGCAGTATCCGTCGAACCATTGCCGTCAGACACGATATAGGTAAATGATGCCGGGCCGTTGTAGTCAGCCTCCGGTGTGAAGACCACATTACCGTCTTCATCCAGCGAGACTTCACCGTGCGTATCATCGGTGGCTTCTACCCCAATGATGGTGAGTGTGTCCCCATCCGCATCGGTATCATTTTTCAACAGTTCCGATGGATTCAGGACTAACTGGCCGTCTTCTTCGACTTTGATGGCCTGAGTGGTAATTCCTTCATCCACCTCAATCAGTGATTCGGTGACATCCACCGGATCATGGGCAGTATTGTGGTTCAAATCCAAATTGACGGTATTGAGCACCTCACTACCATCCGGCTGAATGGTCGTCATCTGAATTTCATCAGACATAGTGCGAGAGACCGTCATGTTCTGCACCACATACGTGCCATTACTGCCCGTGGTACCTAACGTGAAATGGTGTACCGGCACATCGGTGGTAAATACATAGGTATCCTGGTAATCACCGGATTCCCGGTAACCACCTTGTGCATCAATCAAGTTGCCGTCAGCATCGTAGGCTGAAATCAACACTTCGGTGGCGTTTCGGCTGGTTTCATCAAAATAGCCGCCCAAGCCATCTAACTGGAAGGTGATCTGATTAACGTCTTCCCCTTCGACAGTCACGGTAAGCATTTCATTGGTGTCGAGACCTTGGCGGCTTTCGTTGCCAATCCCCGCCCCCACATGGCTGCCCGCACCATTCCATGCGGCTAATTCCCCCGTATTCACTTCCGTGGTGATGGTGACACCGTCTTCGGTATACACCGCCGTATTTCCATTGACCTCCCCCCAATCTTCGACACTGGCCTGGCCGTCAAAAACATGGGTTGAGGTGTCACTGTCGAAGCTGCCCACCTGAATATCTCGGGTACCGGATTGAACATCCTCCGCATCAGGCACAAATTGCACCTGTGTATCCGCCGGATATTCCTCCCCCACCACCATTTCCGTCCATTCACCGTCGGCATTCATGTATTCAACCGAACCGTGTTGCGGTGCCGACTCCAAACGGATCATCGGATCGCTGGCAGACATCTGGTTATCATCTTGTGCAATGACCCGATCGTTAACCGAAGCAACATCAATCTGACCTGATGCCGGGGTGATCGCCCCGTCGTTATCATTCACATCAAAGGTAAATGGCACCTCACCGTGATAGTTTTCGGTCGGTGAGAACGTAAACGTACCGTCCCCGTTGTCTTTCACGGCGCCGTATTCAGGGGCAATCTGCAGGTTTTCAGCGGTTAAATGGTCACTGTCGATATCCGTGGCGTGTTGCAACAGCATGTCTTGCGTGATGATAAGGTCGGTATCTTCTCGTCCTGTGATATCCGTGTCTTGTGCGACCACGGCGGCATCGTTTTCAGGAGACACTGTCAGTTGTGCGTTGGACGCCACCACACTGCCGTTGCCGTCAGACACATCAAAATGCAACGTAAAGTCGCCGTTCACATCCTGATTCGGTGTGATCACAAAGGATCGTTCGCCCGAGTCTGGATCCACCACTAATTGTGCACTGCCACTATCCATCGTCAGATTGGTGACCATTAACGTATCACCGTCCACATCACTGGCATTGGCCAGTAATTCCGCCTCAGTGATCACTATCGCCGTGTCTTCTTGGGTTGCGAAATCTAAGCGTTCTTCGCCGTCAATCACCACCTCATCATTAACAGGGACAATCTCAAACTCAATGGCCGTGGTGGCTGATGCGGTCTCGGGCGACTCCCCCGACATCGTGCTGTCTTCTTGTGACGTTGCCGTCAATGACAGCGACACCGAACCATGAAAGTTTTCCGCGCCTTGGAAGGTAATTTGAGACACATCCCACTCAGTAATATCGACACTGTGCGTGTCACCGTCAGCGGTAAAAGTGTGTGTCCCATCGGTTAGCGTGGATCCTTCTGGTATATCATCCAGCACCAGTGATTGCATGGACTCTGAGCCATCGGTGTCAGTAACAGCAGCGGAAATGTTGAGTGGCACCGGGGTATCTTCATCAAAGGTATTCGCTGGCGATACTGGCTGCGCAGACTGATTCACATTGAAAACCTGAATCATTGGCTGCACATTCACCGCACCATCCGTTAACGATACGGTCAATGACGGCGCATCCGCATCCGGTGTCACCGTCACAGGTGCCGGAAAATCCGTATGCACGGTGCCATCAAACACCGTGATCGTCAGCTCTGCTTCACCACTGTAGTCGGCATTAGGGATATAAACCCATTCACCCTGATCGTTTTGTGTAACGGAACCATGTTCATCCGACGTAATGTTGGAAATGGAGAGCTCATCGCCGTCGATATCGGTGGCGTTTTCTAATAATGCCGCAGGATCAATGACGATGGATCCATCCTCATTGAGCGTAAAGGAGGTTTCTGCCAACACAGGCGCATCATTAGCGGCCGCCAAGTCCACATTGCCCGAGGCTGGTGTAATAGCGCCGTCGTTGTCGTTCACATCAAAGGTAAACGGCACATCGCCGTTGTAGTCCTGCGCAGGCGTGAAGGTAAAGGTGCCGTCTTCGTTATCCACCAACGAACCGTATTCTGGTGCGATTTGCAGGTTTTCAGCAGTTACATTGTCGCTGTCGATATCACTGACGTGTTGCAGCAACATGTCTTGGGTGAAGACAATCTCGGTATCTTCGGTGCCGACAACCTCCGTGTCTTGCGCGACCACGGCGGCATCGTTCACCGCCGCCAAGTCCACATTGCCCGAGGCTGGCGTAATGGCGCCGTCGTTATCATTCACATCGAAGGTAAACGGCACATCGCCGTTGTAGTCCTGCGCGGGCGTGAAGGTAAAGGTGCCGTCTTCGTTATCCACCACCGTGCCGTATTCCGGCGCGATTTGCAGATTTTCAGCGGTTACATTGTCGCTGTCGATATCACTGACGTGTTGCAACAGCATGTCTTGGGTGAAGATAATCTCGGTATCTTCGGTACCAACAACCTCTGTGTCTTGCGCGACCACGGCCGCATCATTCACCGCCGCCAAGTCCACATTGCCCGAGGCTGGCGTAATAGCGCCGTCGTTATCATTCACATCAAAGGTAAACGGCACATCGCCGTTGTAGTCCTGCGCTGGCGTGAAGGTAAAGGTGCCATCTTGATTATCCACTACTGAGCCGTATTCCGGCGCGATTTGCAGATTTTCAGCAGTTAAATTATCACTGTCGATATCACTGACGTGTTGCAACAGCATGTCTTGGGTGAAGATAATTTCGGTATCTTCAGTACCAACAAGCTCCGTGTCTTGCGCAACCACCGCCGCATCATTCACTGCCGCTAAATCCAGGGTGGCTGTGGTTGCCACTTCACTGCCTTGTTGATCGGAAACGTCATAACGGATCTCAAGTGAGCCATTCACATCGGCATCAGGCGTCACCACAAACGTAGTTTCACCGGTATCCGGATCCACCACGGTTTCAACGGTGGCATTATCGATCTCAATGTTCGTCACCGTCAGCACATCACCATCGACATCACTGGCATTGGCCAGTAACTCGGCTTCGGTAATGATCAGCGATTGATCTTCCGTACCGCTGATCGCAATGGCTGGCGCATCGCCATCAATGACCACCTCGTCATTCACGTTTTCAACCTGAATTTCAAAGGTCTCGTGCATCGTTTCTGTATCAAAAATATCCTCTAACGCCATCTCTCGCGTCGATGCGTTAGCCACATTAACTTCAAATGCTTCTGAGGTGGTTTCTGTATCCAAGGCATTTGGCGAACCTGCAGGCACACCTGCCGCGCCACTCGATACCCCCTCTGCCGGGGCATTCCCACTGCTGCCCTCTACTTGCGCATTAGCCTGTGAATGTTCCGCTGGACGACCTACGTTTTCTGTATCCCTTTCACCGCCCACACCCTGTGGTGCTGCTCGGCTGCCTGCATCGTCTTCCGGTGCGTCACTGTCCCCTGACGGGGTGGTGTCTGGGTCGACTCGTCTTGCGTCACTGGCAGCCCCTTGCGAGCCACCCGCCTCTTCCTCCACGGGTTGCTGACGGCCTTGATTCTGCTCCTCGTCAGGCCCCGGTGACGGATCGCTAGGTTGATTCGCATAGGTATTTTGCTGTGAGGATTCCGCTCCGGTCGCCGTTGTGGCGGCAAGCGTGTTCTGCTGGTTATCCCTTTCCGCCGCGCGGTGTTCATCTGTCCCTCTGTCTGGCGTGGCCTGATGCTCAACAGCATTGTTCAACACATTCTCTTGTGAATTGCCTTGTGCATTATTTTGTGTGCCGCCTTGTCCCTGATGCCCATCCCTAGCCATTACCGCCTCCGATTACTGTCAGCATTTACATACAAAAAGAGATTCTCTTTATATAACTAAGAACAGCCTTCGTTGGTTGGCAAATTTATCATTCGCAAAATGCAAATTTATAGAAAAACAGAGAACTTCCGCACACTTATAAGCAACAAACGCCTTGCAACATGCAATGAGAGGCCGATCAATAAATTGGACATTGGTATATCAAGATGCCTTGTATTCCATTCAAAGCTGAACCATACGTTAATGTGCGCAAATTCTATTTAAAGCCCATTACCATTCAATGTGTTGGGTGACCTGTCGATATGACGTCAATCGTGAAAAGGAACACAGACATGATCAATTATGCCGCGTTATGTGATGCCATGGATGGCGATGAGGACGTGATTAGCATGCTCATTGAGCTTTATATGGCCGAACACGGTGATGACATCGCCCTCATGAAACAGCACTACCGCAACAATGCCATGGATGAGTTGTTTATCACCGTCCATTCATTAAAAGGCGTGCTATTAACCCTGTGTGAAGAGCATGCCACCGTGCAGTTAGAGCCGGTGGAAACCTTATGCAAACGGGGCGACAAACCCGCACCAGCCGTGATGGAAGCCATTTATACCGAAGTGCAAAACATCAATCAGCAAATAGCGACCCTGCCACTGGCGCTGTAGTTTCCCGCATACCGTTTAGACAAGGCAGTCAAGGAGTACTCGGCATGGGCATAGAAAACCATATCAGACAGGCTCTGATAGAAGCTAAGCACCATCATGATCCCGCTACCGAATCCGGCATTTACATCAAAAGTGCCATGACCAGCGTACATAAGGCATTATTGTGCTTGTTCATTACACTGATCTTACTTATTGGGCTCGCCTCACAAGCCGAAATGGACATTGTGGTGTCTTCCCGAGGCGAAATGCTGCTGGATTCAGACGTTGAGCGGGTACCGCATTTAGAAGGTGGTATCTTAGAAGCCATGCTGGTCAAAACCGGTGACTACGTGTATGCCGGTCAACCCATTGCCCGCTTGAAATCCGTCGACAGAGACAGCCAATTTATCTCGGCAACCCTCGATATTGTCAGCCTTGAAATGGATATCCATCGTTATCAGGCCTTGATCAACAATGCCACACCAGATTTCTCTCCCTATCAGGCCTACCCGGATCTGATCGACCATTTCACCCAGTCCTGGCAGAAAGAATCTCAGAAAAATCGCTCTAACCAAGACTTACTGAGGCTGGATATTGAGCACAAGCAGCAACTGATTACATCCATGAAAAAGCGCATCGCCAGTTCGCGCCAGCAACTGGGATTGATCCGCAAACAACTCACTATTAAACAAACCCTCTACAAAGAAGAAATGGCCTCCTACATCGATGTGCTCAACATGCAGGTGCAGGAAATGAACATGTTGCGGGAAATTGAAAACCTCAATGAGGCGGTGATGAATGAGACGTTCCAAGCGGATCGTTTAACCCAGCAGCGTACCGATACCATTGCCACCCGTAATGCGGAATACCAAACCCAAATCCATCAACTGGAGAAAGATCTCGCACTCAAACAAGCCCAGTTACCGCAACATGCTGATAAGGTTGAACGCTTAACCGTGTATTCCCCGGTTGATGGCATCGTCGATAAAGTGCATTTCAACTTCAAATCTGCCGTGATCCCGCCAAACGAAAGCCTGGTGGACATCTCTCCGGTACAAAACACCCTGCACGGCGAGGCAAAAATCGCCAAGAAAGACATGGGCTTTGTGGAAGTCGGGCAAGAAGTGAAACTGAAGTTTGATACCTACAACTTCGCCAAATATGGCTTTATTTCCGGGACAATCGCCTCTATTAGCCGCTCTTCTTATCAGGAAGAAGAGGAAGAGTTTTACATTGCCAAAATTACCATTGAACGGGATTTTCTCGAAAAATCGGGGGCGCAATACACCCTCTCCCCGTACATGGAATTCACAGCGGATATCAAAACCGGTTCCCGCTACGCCATAGATTACGCACTCAAACCGGTAATGAGTGCCATTGATGACGCCTTTGACGAGAGGTAACCAAGGTGAATATTTCAAGGATGACTTTCACACACAGCGCGCTGGCGTGTTTCGCCATCGCGGTACTCATTCAAAGCGTCATAGGCTGGCAATGGTGGCAAGCACAAACTCGGCACGATGCCGCGCTGCAAACCCCGCTTGTGCAACAATCAAATGCGCTGGTAACGCAATCTGAACAGTTGCTACGCACCACACTGACTTGCCAAGCGCCACAATGTACGGCCGCAGCACCGGAAATCCACACCGCGATTGATCAGCTAACGACGACCATCACGGCCTATCAGCACGCGGCGTCACAAGAAAAATCCCAGATCAGTTTAGTGGGCGATTCCGCATTGCCTATGCTGCAAGTCGCAATTACCCGATTTCGAGATACCCAAGGCCAAAATACTCAAGACCTAAACACGCAAGCAATCGCCCCGTTTAACCAAGCGGTATTCGCGTTTGTCTCAAGCCAGCAAGCGCGCCATCAGCAACTCTTACAGATGATCAACCAACAATACCAACACTCTCAGCAACAGCTATTTCGACAAGGTGTAGGGGTCTTTGTGTTGTTCGGTGTCGCCATACTGATCTTGGCGCGTCAGCGTCAAAAGCGTGTTGCCAGCAAACACCCAGCCCAAAATGCCCAGCAAGACATTGAACATTTGGCGAACCAGCTGGCTAACATTGATGCCCATGGCATTCAGACACAGCTGAATAACCTGGCCCTCTCCCCATCGGAGCGACGCATTTATGCCAACTTGTCCGCCATTTTTGAGGATGTGGAAAGCCAAAAACGCAATGCCGATCTCTACCGTCAATTGTATGCGCTGATTGGTTATGAGATTCGAGGCATGACCAACACCATCCAAGGTGGCGTACGCTTGATTGCACAAGATGCAGGGGAAAACGGCGCGGTGATGGCACGAGATATCACGCTGGCCACCAACACCTTGTCAGACTTAGCGGACAACTATAACCGTCTGATCTCCGGCGGTAACAACGCCCCGACCGGTAACGTGTCATTTTTGCCGTTATTGTCTGAATTGGTGGTGCACCTGACCGCCAAAACGCAGCACACTCAGCGTCGTTTTGACTGCCATTTTGGCGATAACCTGCCGGAACAAATTGAAGGCAACTCCACCAGCCTGTTCTGGGTGCTGTTCCTGCAATTGTCTAACGCCATTTCCGCTCAAAGCAAAGATCACACCTTGCTAAACATTGTCACAGAAGCGGCTAAAGACGTGGAACAAACCCGTTTGCGCTTTGATGCCCTCTTCCTGCCCTCGCATCAAATGGCACTGACCGCCATTGAGCAAGCACAGTGGGAAAATGTGGATGAAAAAAGTGGTATTAATGATGAGTGGTCAAAAGCCATTCTGTCGCACGTGAAACGGGTGAAATCCCAATGGGCACAAGCCACCGTCACCACGCAGGACGACGAGACCGTCACGCTACAAAAACTGCGTATCGATATCGATATCACCCCGAAACGCTTCTACCGTGTGGAACGCACTTTAGAGAAAAAACAGGTGATGATCTGCACCGACTCACCGCTACAAATTGATCTCATGTCCCGCATGTTGACCCAATACGGCGCGACGGTGAAAGTCGTGCGAGCGGCCAATGACATTTTTAAAGCCTTGCCGCAAATCGGCGCGTTTGATGCCATCATCATCACCGATACCATCAAGGGTATTCAGCTTAAATCCTTCTGTAAGACCTTATCTTCACGACTGAAAAAAACCAAGAAAACGAAGCTATTTTTGGCGGCATCGGAATCCAGCACCGTGCAAGACACCCACGAATACGTGGATAAAGTGTTCTACACCCCATTCATTGCCCATGACTTGATCCCGAACCTGACAGAAGCCATGCAGGCAGAAGAAGACACCGAAGAGCAAACCCACAACACCTTCTTGATTGTGGAAGATGACCGCGTGCAGCAATTCCTGCTGAAACAATTGTTAAGCAAGCAAGGCTACGATGCCCATACCGTCAGCGATGGCTCACAAGCGGTGGAATACATGCAAGAAGACGGTGCCGATATCGTCTTCATGGATTGCATCATGCCGGGGATGGGCGGCATTGAAGCCACCAAATTAATTCGCCAACAGGAGCGCGAACGCAACACCCCACAGTCGGCCACCATCATCGGGGCCACGGCACTGACCAGTGCCAGCGAACACAAGTTATGCATTGAAGCAGGAATGGACTATGTCATCAGTAAGCCGTACAAAAATGATGAAATCATCAAGGTCATTAAAAAGTACATGGCCATTCAAAAAATCTGTTAATACACGCGGCGCCGTCCTGTCAGCCCTTTTGCTCGGTGGAATCCTGTCCACCGCGCATACACACGCCGCCGATTTGCTCAGTGTGGTCGATGCCGCACTGGCGCAAAACCTCAGCCTCAGCAGTGCAGAAACCGGCCTTGATGCATCACAGTATGAGGTGGACATCAATCGCGCCAAGTTCTTACCGACCTTAGGGGCATCGGCCAATACCCGCTGGAATGAGAGCAAAACCCGCCAGGAACAAGGCGGCGATCTCGCCAATGATTACAACGATCACGGCTTTAATATCACCTTGTCGCAAACCTTGTTTGATCTGGGCGACTGGTATTCCCAACGCAATGCCAATATCACGCTGGATATCGAAACCTTGCGCACCGCACAAACCCGCCAGCGCATCATACTCGATACGGCAACCACCTATTTTGAATACCTGAAAAACAGCGCGCAGATCCGCGCCACTCAGGCGGAATACGACTCGTCTATTTCTCGCTTAACCCTGATTAACCGCAATATTGAACTGGGAAATGTGGCAGGCACAGAACGCTACGAAGTGCTGGCACAGAAAGAACAGACCGCCAATACCTTGCGTACGCTGAAAAAAGAGCAGCGCGTGATCCTGACAGAGTTGGAGAACATCGTACAGCAAGCGGTCGTGCCCGATTTTGATTTGCAATCGAGCGTGCAATTTTC
This sequence comes from Photobacterium aphoticum, assembly GCF_001029435.1. Lineage (GTDB taxonomy): Bacteria > Pseudomonadota > Gammaproteobacteria > Enterobacterales > Vibrionaceae > Photobacterium > Photobacterium aphoticum. The sequence goes on from NZ_LDOV01000016.1 coordinate 32,120, forward strand.
GGCGATCTCTGACCAACGTCAGCGCTCACTCAACGACATTTTGTATCAATCCGGTTATGACTTATTAATTGCCCAGCAAACGGTCAATCAACGCCGGCAAACCCTGAAAGAAACCGGCTCCACGTTTGTGCCGTCACTGAAAGGCAGCATCGGCTATACCTACAACGACACCAACGAATCCACCGCCACCGTCTACCCAGACAATGGCATCACCGAAGAAGCGGTGTACACCCTGACACTGGACATTCCCATTGTGGATGGCGGGCGGGATTACTACCGCTATCAGCAAAACAAAGTCAGCATTACGCAAAGTGAAATTGACCTGCAAAACAGCAAGTCGCGCAGCCAGCAACAGTTTGATGCGTTTATTTATGACATCAATGATTTTTCCGCGTCACTGCAAAGCCTCACCGTCATCATTCAGGCCAACTATGCCTCGTACATCGGTATCCAGAAAGCCCATAAACTCGGTACCCGTACCATTACCGATTTACTCTCGGCGGAAAGTAAATTGTTCAGCAGTATTCGGGATTACGAAAATGCCCGCTACGACTACATCATCACGCTGGTTCAGCTCAATGAGCTGATTGGCAACCTCAACAAAAACACCATTGGCAAGATCGCAGAACAGATGTCCCCTATCGGAGACAAACGCGCTGACTCACCGATCCCGCTACATTTGTTGACGCAGTAACAGGGAGCCAGTCATGAAAAGTCCATTATTCACCCGAAAAATCAGTCCGATGGATAAGATTTACCTGATCTTTTCCACCCTGATGACCACCTTACTCGGGCTGGTATTGCCATTTTCCATCTTGATCATTTTCGACCGTATTTTGCCGAATCAGTCGACGCCTTCCCTGATGCTGCTGTTTGCCATCATCCTGACCGCCATCGTGTTTGACTATCAGTTAAAGCGTCAGGAAGAGCAGCTGGTTTCCCTGATCATGAAGCGGTTTGAAAGCCAATTAACAAATCGGGTTTTCATGGCGATCTGTGCGGCGCACATTGAGCGTTTCAACCGCCTTGAAATGGGCGAATACCTGGAGCGGATCGCCACCATTCCCGACATCAAACAGTTCTTTGGCGGCGAGTCCATCAAGGCGTGTATTAACGCCGGTACCAGTATCATCACTATTCTGATCATCTTTTTGATCAACGCATGGGCGGGCTTAGCACTTATTGCCGCCTCTGCCGTACTGTGGGTAGCGGCTCACCTGCTGTCGAAAAAGCGGGTTGATGTATTGTCTCAGCGGGCAGATATTGAAGGGCTGACCAACTCCAAAATCATCGAGATCGTCTCCAACCCGCTGGATATCAAAAGCCGCACCATGGAATACCGCATTGAAAGCGTGATGGTGGAAATGATCAGCGAGCGGGAAACCCAAAGCATCGCCTATGAACGGCTGGAATCATCGTTCAACTTGACCCTCAGCCTGATCCAACAGCTTTCTGTGGCCGTGGTCGTGGTGTTCTGTGCCCATTCCGTTATCAATCTGTCAATCAGCCAAGGGGTCATGGCGGCGGTGATCCTGCTGACCAACCGCTACTTTGCGCCTTATCAGCAAGTGATGCGCACACTCAGTCGCTGGCGGGTCAATCAACTCAACATTGAGCGCGTCGCGGCCTTGCTGGACTTGCCTTCAACGCAAGCCGCAACGCAAGGCTCAGATCAATCGTCTCTGCAAGCAACGGATTGCATCACTGACAGCCCGGCGAACCTGCATGCGGTACTAGATGCGGCAGTCGCATCCCCGTTAGCCATTCAAACGTTGCATGTTGATACCCCGACAGCCCACTACGATCTGTCCAAAGGGCAACTGCACCTGTTTACTGGCCCCAGCGGGAGTGGCAAAAGTCATTTGTTGCGCTGTCTAACCCGTGACAGCCATGCCGATGATCACCACATCCGCATCAATGACGAGCCTGCCAGCCACATTGATTACCACACCTGGCGTAACAATATCATCAAGGTGGATAAAAACGCCTCGCTGGTCGAAGGCACCATCATTGATAACCTGACCTGTTTTCAGCCTCATCTGAACAGTGCGGCGTTTTCTCTGTGCGAAAACCTGGCGATTAAAGACAAAATCGATGGGCTTAAAAACGGTTTCTACACCAAAATCGCCAGCCACAGCCAATTGCCGTTTTCTCGTCAGGTACTGTTTGCACTGCTGATCGTGCGGGCACTGCTCAGCAATAAAAGTGTGCTGATGATTGACGATATTGACTGCGTCTATGACGAACAATTTGGCCGCCTGCTACTGGCTTGTGTAGCGCCCAAGGCCAATAACCTTATCTGTATTATCGTCAGCAACAAATTGGGGCAACTCGACAACCGCCTCGTGACACACCCGTTTACGCAGGAGGCCGCCGCATGAGTGTATTGATCAATTTCAGCAATACCGAAGAGCGTCTGGGCGACTTCGGCTCGGCCAAATTCAAACAGCGCTATCAAGACTCCCCCATGCTGTTAGGGCTGGCGTACACCTTAATCACCCTGCAATGGGAAGGTACACCAGAAATCCTGTCTGATGCCTTCATGCCCCGCGCCCAAGATATCGACAGCTTTGCCAGCACCCTGTCTCGCTTAGATTACGAATGCCGCACACAAACCCTCACTAGCATGCACCAATTAACACAGGTCAGTGTGCCCGCCTTTGTGGAATTTGATCAGGTTTGCACCATTTTTCTGGGGGTGTCTGACGGAAAAGCCAAACTGTTTGATTACCGCAACAACGTGCTGGTGGAACACGCACTGAGTGAGGTGGCCTGTCAGGTGTGTGAAATCTCCGAATACTCCAAAATATTCCGCGAGCCGCCACCGGCTTCCCAAGATAAATCCAACTGGATCAAACATGCTTTTTACCGTTACAACAATGAAATCAAAAGCCTGATGATCCTCAGTTTGGTCATCAATATTTTAGGGGCAATGCAACCGTTCTTTATCATGGGGGTGTACAACTTTGCCCTCAGCTCAGGATCGGAAAGCACCCTCTTTTGGCTGACCAGCTTCGCGGTGTTTCTGGCTTTGGCGGAATACGGTTTCAAACGGCTGCGCATGAATATTTTGGCGACGTCGGGGAAAGATCTCGCCACCCACATTTCTAAAAACGTCATCAGTAAATTGCTCTGGCTGCCCTATGCCATGACGTCCTCAGCCGGCGTGTCTTCCCAGTTAGCCCGCTTGAAAGATATCGACCAGCTGCGCAAACTGGTCACCGCTGAATCCACCCTCAGCTACTTTGATATGCCCTTTGTGATCATCTTTATTCTGGCGATCACCATGATTTCCGGCACGGCGGCCTTAACCGTTTTAGCCGGGATTGTGTTGATGCTGGTGTTCTGCGTTTACGCCCGTTACATCTACACACAGGCCACCGCCAACAGTTCTCGCGCCAACGCCATGGTGTCTTACCAATGGAATGAATTACTGCGCAGTATTGCCAGTATTCAGGGATTACCGTTGCTGCGGGTGATCCGCTCGCGTTTTCAGGCCGCACACAGCCAAAGTCTGGACGACGCGCAGCATGTCTCCGTCACCAATGGCAATATTCAAACGCTCGGCCAAGGGTTAATCCAAGCCATCGGTACCGCCAGTATCGTCACCGCTGTCATGGGTGTCATGGCGGGCACCACGGAAGCGGGGGCCATGCTGGCAATCATTATTCTGGTCTGGAAAGCGCTCGGCCCTATCATGGGGATCTACAACGGCATCACCAAATACAAAACCATCAAAGCCGCCAGTGCGCAGATCAACGCCCTGATGTCACTGAGCGATGATCGCCACAGCATTGAAAGCAGCCCGCCAATCCGCCAATTTAAAGGCAAAGTCGCGGTTAACGGCCTGACCCATCGCTATACCGGCTCCCCGGTGGGGTTGACCAATTTGGCCTTTGCGGCCGCCCCCGGGGACAAAATCGCCATTTCCGGCGCGTCGGGCTCGGGCAAAACCACCCTTTTAGGTATCTTGGCCGGACTGGAATCCCGCTATCAGGGCAATGTGCTCTTTGATGGCTACAACATTAAGCAATTTAACAACTACCGCTTTCGCAAAGCCATCAACTACATTCCTTTCGAGCTGCACATTTTTGAGGGCACGTTAGAATCGAACTTCATCATCCATGATGGGGTTATCGCAGTATCGCAAATGGAAGAGATTATTGCCTTTTTCGACCTGACTCCGTGGCTGCCCGAAGGCATACACACGTACATGTCCAATGACTTTGTCGCCCAGCTGCCCAACGGCGTGCAACAACGTCTGCGCATGGCATTAGGGCTCGGTAACAGCGATCAGAACATCGTCATTATTGATGAGCCGTTTGTCGGATGTGAAAAAGAACACGTGAAATACATCAACAAACTCTTTACCGAAAAGCTTGCCAACGCGACGGTGATTTTCACCACCAATGATGCTTCGTACCTCGCTGCATCCGGCAATTGTTTGTTGCTCGACCAAGACGGCAACCAGAAATACTTCGGCTTCCCGGATAAAGTCATCAAGACGTTAGCGAGCTAATCACCCTCGAATCGCCTCTTGTCACTAACAGGTTGAGCGACGGTGACAAACAAGACAGCAAGACGCGATTGTGGTAGGGTACGTCCCTTCTTCGCGTCCCTGTTGAGGTTGACGTATTACCGTTCCTTCTGGAGCCCGTCGTGAAAACCCCTTGCATTGGTTTATGTAAAAATAACAACGGTATCTGTAGCGGATGCCACCGTACGATGAATGAATTAACTACGTGGTCTGCCATGTCTGATGACGATCAGCAACAGCGTATTGATGAGATCCGGGGAACACAATCTACCCACCTGTGCAGCCAGTGCGGCCAGCCTGCTTTTTGTGATATCAGTGCCGGACGTAGCACCTGTTGGTGTTTTGAACTCGATAAACGTGATACATCAGGCCTGAAACTGGGCAGCTGCCTGTGTCGCCGATGCTTAGAAAAATTACCATTACGCTAAGTCCTTACCCCTCACGTTCGCTGCCACCGCATTCAGGCAGCAAACGCGCCAAGAAATAGTGAACCGTAACATGTTTAACCGCCCGTTACGTCTGGTGCCGTTGTGCCTGCTTGCCCTGAGTGTCTCTCCGGTGGTGCTGGCCAACAATGTGCTGCCAGATAACGAAAAAATTTGCATGAAGGAAATGGAAGTCCTTTTGGGTCAGCAGCAAGTCATCTTCAGTGACAGTCAAACCCAGCCCGAGGTACGCCGTTTAGCCGAGCGCGCGATCGATGTCAGCCGCGAAGCCTTCAGTAAAAACGGCAGTTATTGTGAAGCGCAACAGGCGTTGCAAGCGATGGACTTACGCAAAGAAAACGTCCTCGAACTCAAGAAAGGGGAAATCAACTATTTTGGCCGCAGTATGTTGTAATTGTCATCAATATACTCAAGCGACTTCAATACGTTGGGTTCAAAGTGCTACTATTAGGTCAACAATCTCTTCCCTTGTATTCGCCCTGACAGCGTATTCGCTCAACCCGCGAATGCAATCAACAAGGCTTAACCGGTTTAAGGTGACAACGATGAAAAAATGGCTCATTGCATTCTCAACCGCAACCCTCTTACTCACTGGCTGTGAAGCCGACATTGAAAAAGGCTTCTCGGCTGACAATATCCAACAGAGCTGGGTATTGACCAAAGTCGACGGCAAAGACATTTCCATCAGCGAACCACGCACGGTACCGGGCATGGCGATTGATGCGACCTTGAAAGTCTCAGGTTTTGGTGGCTGTAACCGTTTCTTTGGTCAGGCAGAAGTGGCTGACAGCAACAAGTTCCGTGTGACCAACATGGGCTCCACCAAGATGGCCTGTATTCAGGATGACCAAGCCACCGTTGAAGCCGTGATGACCCAATCACTGCAAGAGTGGAACAATGCGGCACTGGAAAACAACGTGCTGACGCTGACTTCTGAGCAACACATTCTGACCTTTGTGCCAGAAGCCATCGCAGAAGATGCGCCAAAACAGCCTTAATCGGCTCCCTCTCAATACGCAGCTTCGGCTGCGTATTTTGTTTAAGACAGATACACCATGAAAATCACCAAACGCCAAGCCAAGCCCGTTTATCTCGCCATTGATGAATGGGAAAAAGACCAGCACATCAGCCCTGATCAAGCCCACACCCTGCGCGCCAGCGTGGAAATTGTCGGGTTTGACTGGAAGTTGCTGGCCGTCTATTCGTTCTGGATTGCCATCACCTGCTGCGTCATTGCCGTAGGCGTGCTGCTGGCCGATGACTTCCTGATGGCACTGCTGGCCAAACTCATTGATACCCCGGCCAGCGTGCTAACCGTGATCAGTGCCGTGTTAGCCGCCCTCGCCTATTACGGCGGCGCACAACGTCGCCTGAAACACCCGGAAAAACGCTTCAGCAACGAAGCCGTCTACTTCTTTGGCGTATTAATGAGTGCCGTGTCTGTCGGCTTTCTGCGTGAAACCGCCTGGTTCGAAACTTTCCATGTCGCCTTTTTCCTTGGCCTGTTAATGGTGGTCTATGGCCTTGTCGGATGGCGTCTGAACAGCATCCTCATTTGGCTGTTTGGCCTATTGGCCTTTGCCGGTTGGAGCCTTGAGTTAACCCAATATCTGGCCGATGCCAATGATTACTTCTTGGGCTTAAACGTGGCCTGGCGCTTAGCCATTGTCGGTGGCATTGTGCTGGGCAGTTCGTTTACCACGGTGTTACCGGCTAATCTGAAAGATGCCACCCGCTTTATAGGTTGGTTGTACCTGTTAAGTGCGTTATGGTTAATTTCCATTATCGGCAACTACAACAGTGCGGCCGCGTGGTCTAACGTACCGCAATGGCATTTCATCCATTGGGCGATTCTGTCTGGCATTATCTGTTTAGCGGCCATTATTTATGGGATCCGTCAGGATGATGCGGTCACCCGTACGTTCGGGATGGTGTTCTTATTGATCAACCTGTACACCCGCTTCTTTGAATATTTTTGGGACAGCCTGCATAAGACCGTCTTTTTTGCTCTGCTGGCCGTCAGCTTCTGGTTCATTGGCTCCCGCGCCGAAAAGCTGTGGCAACTGACTCAGCAACAAGCGACCAAGCATGGCAGTGCAGATCAAAGCAATAACGATCACAGCAACACGGACAAAACAGACTAAAAACGTGCGGATTCACACGCACTCTGCACCATAAGGATCAGGACGCCATTAGGGTAGCGCCGTAAATGCTGCTATCATCGTGGAAAAATCATGGAGAAAGAAGAATGAAATCAAAGCTATTGGTGGCGGGTGTATTGGCCGCTGCAACGTTATTGACAGGCTGTTCCGACAACGAAGTGGGTGATGTGTCATTGGGCATGTTTACCCTGAAAGACATCAAAATCGGCCACATGGAAGATGAGATCGTAACGGGTGTGACCTGTCACATTGCCTCGGTTGAAGCGGATCTGAGCTTGTCCGATCCAAGCGACAGCTCTATCTCTTGTCGTCAAACCGGTGATATCACGCCAGAGATGATTGCCAAGATTGATAAGAGCAAGTCGGGCGAAGTAGTGTTCAAGCAGTCAAAGAGCATCTTCTTCAAAACGATGAAAGTGCGCCGTATCTATGATCCAGAAAACCAGACGCTGCTGTACTTGTCATACACCACCAAAGAAACCGAAGGCAGCTTCAAGCACAGCTTGTCCACGGTTCCATTGTGGGGTACCAAAGCGTATCAAGCACCAGCGACGACAACGCCTCAGTAATCACTCACTCTCGGCCTTTTGTTCCCCTGCGCCATGCGGGGGAACACTTTCAGTCACGATAATACCTCCTACTTTCCCTCATCATTTCACCTGATTCCGTCTAGTTATCGCGACTCTCGTATTTTCTTACCCTCTGATATCCATGACCTGCTTATCGCTTCCTGTTCATCCTTCGAATCACACTGCCAGCCCCTGCACATACTGACGAGGGCTGACGCCAAATTTTTGTTTAAAACGGCGGGTAAAATGGCTGGGATGCCGAAAACCGAGGGTGTAGCTGACTTCTGTGATTGTGCGCCCTTGGGTGAGCATGTGCGTGGCGGCATCTAACTTGGTGTGAATGATAAATTCGGCGGGGGTACAGTCGAGCAGTTGCTTGAACTTCTGATACAGGTTGGTGCGGCTCATGCAGGCGGCTTTACACAGCGTCTCTATCTCAATGGTGCGGGTGACATTGTGCCGGATCAACGCGATGGCAGCATTCAGGCCACTGGCATCCGGTTGTGCCTGACTGTGCGCCAACACAAAGTGTGCGGTATTTTGTCGTAATAACCGCAGCACCAATTCTGTGACCGTGAGATCTGCCATCAGCATTTGATCTTGCACGTGCTCATCAAACAGTTGACTCATTTTACCGATCAGGGCCTGGGTTTGCGGGGCGTTGGCGGTGTGCAAGGTCACCGGCAGATGGGCGCTGGTGTATTCATGTGTCGCATCTTGCAAACATAACTGCTTCGCCACCTGCTGGACTTTCTCACTGGCAATTTCAACGGTTAAACATTGGGTCGGCTGCGCCAGTCTGGCATCCGGAAAATCAATGTTGACCGACTCCCCGCCCGCTAACACAAACGATTCGCCCAGCTGAAAAACCTGCGCGTGCGCACTGTCGGCATGGTGCATCACCTTAGTGCCGGTCAGCATAGCACACACCGTGAGTTCACTGACCGCAAACCCAACCGCCTCTTCGGGCAAATAGGTGTCGTAGCGGCACACTTGCGCCTGTTCACCCGTTACGGCGGTACGGTGTTCAACTAAGGTTTTTGGCAAAGCAGAGGAAGAGTGCGCCATCACGGTGTTAACCCTTTGTTAAATGCGTATCTCTCCATACTCGGAAATTCCGTACGCTCAGTCAAACATTCTGTACAGAGATGAAAGAACGCCCACAAATTTAACACTATATTCACATCACGCAACATGATAAGCGCCAATACAAACATAACAACGTCAGCCAACACTTTGAGGCGCGCTCAGTGCGTTATGCAGCCGCAATCGCACGGACGTTTTCCTCACCATCCAACAACGTAGAGCAAGGAGATAGAGACGATGATTTACACATGTCCCGGTCAGGAAGGAAGCATTGTTGAATTCAAAAGCCGTTACGGTAACTACATCAACGGCGCATGGGTCGCACCGATTGAAGGGCAGTATTTTAATAACATCAGCCCGGTGAACGGTGAGGTGATCTGCGAAATCCCGCGCTCTTGTGCCAAAGACATCGATATGGCGTTAGATGCCGCCCATCAGGCCAAAGATGCCTGGGCGAAAACCTCTGTCACCGAACGTGCCAATCTGATGCTCAAAATTGCCGATCGCATTGAAGCCAATCTGGCCATGCTGGCCGTGGCAGAAACCTGGGATAACGGCAAAGCGGTACGGGAAACGCTAGCGGCGGATCTGCCGCTATGCGTCGACCACTTCCGTTACTACGCCGGCTGTATCCGTGCGCAGGAAGGCACCATTGGGGAAATTGACCAGCACACCGTGGCTTATCATTTCCATGAACCGCTTGGCGTGGTCGGACAAATCATTCCGTGGAACTTCCCACTCTTGATGGCCGCATGGAAACTGGCCCCGGCACTGGTCACCGGTAACTGTGTGGTGCTCAAACCGGCCGAACAAACCCCGGTATCGATTCTTAAGCTGGTGGAAGTGATCGGGGATTTGCTGCCACCAGGCGTACTCAATGTGGTCAACGGGCTGGGCGCAGAAGCCGGACAGGCGCTGGCCACCAGCACCCGTATTGCCAAAATTGCCTTTACCGGCTCCACCCCAACAGGGGCAAAAATTTTGCAAGCGGCTGCCGAGAACATCATTCCGTCGACGGTCGAATTAGGCGGTAAATCCCCTAACATCTACTTCTCGGATGTGATGCAGCAAGATGACGCGTACATCGACAAATGTGTGGAGGGGGCGGTACTGGCTTTCTTTAACCAAGGGGAAGTGTGTACCTGTCCTTCTCGCCTGCTGATCCAAGAAGACATTTATGATGCCTTCATCGCCCGCGTCATTGCCCGCATTGAGCAGATCCAACGCGGTAACCCACTGGATACCGACACCATGGTGGGGGCACAGGCGTCTGAACAGCAATTTAATAAGATTCTGGATTATCTGAACATTGGTCGGGAAGAAGGTGCGGAGGTGCTGATTGGCGGCGGTGTGGATGTGGGTAACGGTTCGCCTGAATCCGGCTTCTACATTCAGCCTACCCTGCTCAAAGGCCACAACGCGATGCGGATTTTCCAAGAAGAGATCTTTGGGCCGGTGGTGGCGGTCACCACATTCAAAGATGAGGCGGAGGCCGTTGCCATCGCGAACGATACCGAGTTTGGCTTGGGTGCCGGTGTGTGGACGCGTGATACGAACTTGGCTTACCGCATGGGACGGGCCATTGAAGCGGGGCGTATTTGGATGAACTGTTACCACCAATATCCGGCACACGCGGCCTTTGGTGGCTATAAAAAATCAGGAGTGGGACGCGAAACGCACAAGATGATGTTGGATCACTACCAGCAAACCAAGAACCTATTGGTCAGTTACAGTGACGATGCCTTAGGCTTCTTCTAACCGGGTTCTCTGCAAAAAGCGCAATAGGGTTTCGGCCTTATTGCGCTTTTCTTTTTCGGGCTTTCCTTTTAAGGCTTATAGGGTCAATCCCGTGATGACTCCACTGACAGATGAGCAGGCATCTGTACCACCTGATGTTTCGCTTTGGTCATCAAACCCAGTGCCAACAGGGCATACACGACCACCTGCAACCACAACAGCCCCACCTCTGGCATCACCTGCGATAAATCTGCCCCCATCTGATTCAGACGCAGAAATGCATTGATCGCCGGTGTCGACGGCGCCAATTGCGACAGCAGGTAAATAGGCGCAGGCAGGGCTTCGACCGGCCAAATAAAGCCCGCAGAGAACACCAACGGCAGCGAGCTTAGCAATACCACCACGGTCGCCAATTCACGACGGGGAATCAGCTGCCCCAATACCATGCCAAGGAAAATCACCGCCAGCAAAAATGGCACAGTGACAAACAGCAGATCCGGGATCGCGGCTAGGCGGCTGATCTGGTAGTACTCGAAGCTAAAGCCAAAGTAATACATCACCAGCGGAACATACATCAGCGCAAAAATCACCGCCCGCACACTCATCAAACGCCATACCGGCTGTTGCAGCCAATAGCCCTGCTCACCCGCTAAACGGCTGGCATTTTGTCCGCCACCTAACAACGCCACTGCAATCAGCAATGTTTGGTGCAGGATCAACACAAACACCGCAGGCACCACGTAGTTCACATACCCCATGGTCGGGTTAAACACCGGTTGGGCATTGATCTTAATCGGCGTGTATTGCTCTGCCGCTAACACCAGATTGTCACCAGACATTACCATGCGCGCGACTTTCACCTGTGCGCCCAAGGTGCCACCCGCCGAGGCCAAGCCTTCGACAATGGTGCCGTAGACAAGGAAATAGGCTGCGTCACCGGCATAGGCTAGCGTTGGGCTTTTGCCCAGCAACACATCGCGGTTGAAGTGCTCAGGGATCAGCAACAACCCTTCCACCTCACCTGCCGTGATCATCGCTTTGGCGGCGGTTAAACTGCCAGCCTGCGCAGCCACACGTACTTGTGGGGTTGCATCGGCCATACGCACGAGTTCACGACTCATCGCACTTTTATCCAAATTCACCACCACAATGGCCTGCTCGCGCGGCAACTGGTGGGAATACGGCATCGGATAAAGGAAAGAGTAAATCAGCACCCCACCGAAGACGGTAAACAGCAGCGAAGTATTGGTAAAAATGGCGCGTAACTCATTTCGCCATAAAGATCCCCATGTCATGCTCTGTCCTCCTGCTGCGCTGCACGGTTCAGATCCAGGTTCACATTCACTTTCACTTTCTTGTCCACATCATGCTGAGCATGGCTTGCCGCCAGTTGCTTCACGCGGGCAAAGGCGAGCAGCCAGGTCACGCCAAAGACCAGCAATGCGGCCAGTTGCGGCATCGCCTGATACCAGTCCTGACCGTGATTCACCTGATGGATTTGCACATCCAGATAATGTGTCGCCGGTAACAAGGCACGCCAAAACAGCGCAAAACCCGGCATGTCCGTCGCAGGGAACGTCACCCCAACAAACGCAAACGCCGGCGCGGTTAAACCGGCTGCAAAACTCATTGCCTTGGTGGCATCCAGCGGGACTAAATACAGCAAACACGCCATGCCCTGACAGGCCAACACCATCAAACATTGTGCCAGCAACAAGATGCTCCAATGCCCGTGCATCGGCCAGCCCAGCAAAACATACATGCCCCACAGGAACAGTGCCCCTTGCAGCATGAACAGCCCCGTATAGGGCAGCAGTTTACCGACCAACGCGCGAATAGGCGTTTGCCCTAACCATGACGTCTGCCCAGGCCATGCCGTATTTCCATTGGCTCGACGGGTTTCTGCCGACAGCGCCATAATGGTGGTAATCACAATGGCGATTTGCCACATCGCCGGAATGATCGCTGGCAACAAAAACTGTCCGTAATGGCTGTTGCTGTTATACAGCGGCGTGATTTGCGAACGCACCGGCACCGCCTGCCCGAGGGCTTGCAGCGGCACATCCACCCCTGCGGCCATGTTTTGCAGGGTATTGATTTTGGCATTCAGGGTGCCTTGCGCCTGCATCACCGCAGAGTTAATCAACTTTCCGATCAAAATAAACTGGCTGTTGTAAAACGCCGTCACGGTCGGAGCCATGCCACGCAGGGTTTCTTTTTCCAACTCACTCGGGATCACCACCAGCGCGTAGATTTCCCCCCCGCGCAGCGCCTGACTGCCCTGCTCGACCGAGCCATAGGATGCCGTCACGGCCATGGTCGGGCTGGCATCATAATCGCGCGTTAACTGACGAGACAGCGCGCTGTGATCCAAATCTACCACCCCAATCGGGAGATCCCGCGCAATGCCTGCCGAGAAAATCCCCCACATAAACACAAACAGCAGAATGGGCAACCATGACACCATGGCCGCAAGCCAGCGGTCGCGCCACAGCAACCGCCACTCACGCCATGCGTAATCACGGACGCGTCGGGGAGACGACGTACCGGTGACAACCGTTGTCGATGGCTGACTCATTGGGCTGACTCAACCAACACGCTCATGCCCACGCGCAAACCGGCAATCGGCTGCGCCGGACGCGCTTCCACTTCAAAGGTACGCATGTCAAAGCCTTTGGCCGGATCCGTGGTACGCCATGTGGCAAAGTCACCCATTACCGCCACATGTGTCACGGTAAAGGTGTAAGTTTTATCGCCCAATGCCGGGATCACCGCATCAAACGACTGACCCATTTGGTAATCTTTCAGCGCATCTTCACGCACATTGAACACTGCCCATGCGTCGTTCATGTCCATCACGCTGACCACCGGGAAGCCTTGTGGCGCCAACTCACCCGGGTGCAACAGCACTTGTGACACTTCACCATCAAACCAGCTGACAATTTTGGTATCTGCCACGTAAGCTTCCACTTCTGCCACCGCACCTGCTGCCATACGGGCTTTTTCCAGTGCAGCACGTTTAGTTTCTACGCGCGCCCCTTCTTTGGCCATTGCATACATCTGGTAAGCGGCTTGTTCTGTGTATTGCGCCGCCTGCCATTGGGTAAAGGCTTCATCGCGTTTTTGCTCTGCCATTACCCCTTCTTTGTACAGGTTATCGACGCGCTTGTAGGTTTTCTCCATCAGGCTTGCCGCCGCTTTGGCTTTTTGCCACTGATCGTGCGCCGCCGCAATTTCCTGTGTACGCGCGCCTTTTTCAGCTTGTTCTGCTAAGGCATCTGCCGCTTGCTCACCGGCTTTGGCCTGTTCCAGCTTGGCATCAATTTCCGGGCTCAGGAGCGAGAAGATCAAATCGCCTTTTTCAACATGATCCCCTTTGCGTACCCAAACCTGATCAATACGTCCCGGCACTTTCGACGAAATGCTGTACTGCTGCGCTTCGATCTGCCCTTGCAAATGCACCGGCTCTGGCTGATACGCATTCCAAAAGTGGTAACCCAGCCAACCCACCAGGGCGACAGGCACAACCACGGCTAACTTAGCGGCTTTTGACGTTAACTGACTCATGACTGTACCTCTACACCTTGGTATTGCTGATATTGATGGAACTGATTAATTTCACCGCTCACGGCCAGCAGGCGCGTCAGGGAGATCACATATTGATAAGCCGCCGCCACACGCTGGGTTTTCACACTGGCCAGATACAACTCGGCATCCACCACATCCAGCGATGTCGACAGCCCTTGGCTAAACGCTTTTTCACGCAGCGAGACATTTTCTTGCGCCAACGACAGGCTCGACGCCAACCCGTTGTACTCTTCCAATGCCTGCATCGCTTCGCGGTAGGTCTTCTCTACCAGCACCGACAAATCTTGCTCGGCTTGTGCACGCAGGTAATCCACCTGCTTCATCGCACTGTGCGCCGCTTTCACTTTGCCGGAGCGACCCGAGTTATCCAGCAGCGGGATATTCACCCCCACGCCCACCGCCCAATCCGGCGCAGTTTTCGCGGCTAAAGTGTCATCTTCATGCAGGCTGTAGTTACCGTACAAATACACTTCCGGGTAGTACTTGCCCTTCTCGGCGGTCATTAAACCGGTCGCTTGTTTTTTCTTGGCATCCAGAATGTGCAAGCCCGGGTAATCGGTCAGCGTTTTTTCAATGAACGCACTCATCGGCGGCAGCGACGGGTTAATGAACAACGCCGTAGACGGCACGGCAGGCGTGTCCAATTGCAGCAACTTGGTTAACGCCACCTGGGCGATTTCCATTTCACGCTGAGCTTTTTGACGCTCTACCCGCGCTTTGTCATACGAGGCTTGGGCTTGCAGACGTTCCACTTTGGCGATCTGGCCTTGCTGCTCCAACTTCTGGGCATGTTGCCAGTGCTTTTTCAGCCCTTGCTCCACCTCAATGCGGGTCGCCAGCACTTGCTGCGTTAACGCCACACCAAAATAGAATTTCGACAAATCTTCAAACGTGCCCTGCTGTTTCATCGCCAGCAGGTACTGGGCTTCTTCAGTTTGGCCTTTGGCAATGTCTTGCGCGGCATTAATACGGCCACCGGTAAAAATCGGCCAAATTGCACGGATCGAACTGGTGAACACATCACGGTCGGTCAGTTGCGAGGTAAACAGCGCATCCAGTTGCGAGCCGTTGACACCCAAAGAGTGGGCCAAACGTGAAATGGCATCACCGGCTGGCATACTTTCAATTAAATCGGTGGGCTTGATTTCCACCGCCTTGTCCAAACGCGTGTATTTCGCGGTCGCGGTGATCTGCGGCAAGTTCAAATCGCTGGCAGCATCTTCCATGTGTTTGTAGCGATCCACATTAGCACGTTCTGCGGCCAGTCCATCGTTACCGGATACCACCGCCTGCCACGCATCCACAAAACTGACAGGGTGGCTCATGCGCGCATCGGCACTTGAAACCGGCGCTGATGTCGACAAAACAGGCTGATACGGAGCAGTCGATGGTGTGATGCCAGAGGCATCGGCCGCGTGGCTGACGAGCGGCGCCCACATCATCATGCAGCTTATGAGTGCTGCGACGGGTTTTATTTTCATTATGAACCTTTTAGCCATGAGGTAAGGCAGGAGTTAAGCCAGAGGCATTGGCCAGATAAGTTGATTCTAGAGTATTAGCTCTAAAACTCAACCAGCAGAACAAAATAATCCTATCCCTCACGCCAAAATACAGAGAGTACGAAAGATTAGCGGAATGAATAAAAGGGAAACGTGAGAGAAGGACGCACACCAAGGAAAATGTGTAAAAAAAAGCGGGCAAATCTGCCCGCAGCTAAGGAAGTAAAGGAAAGAAGTATAGTGCGATATCCGTATCGCTGAGAATCATTACGCGAGCAAGGTTAACCATTTCACTTATACAGGACAAGTGACGGTATATTATTTGTGACCTGAGTCGCATAAAAAGCGCGCAAATCCATCGTGTACGAAACTTTCCAAGCACATTGTCGCCCCCATTTTGTGCCGTCTTTCTTATGCACTTGCGCTACACCGTTACATTTTACTGATTGTGTGATGAATAAGAGTGAAATAGCATAGCGTCGATTATCGGTACTGCCATATTCTGTCACCGCACGGGGTGAGCAATGGGTACGTGGATGGCAGACGTCCCCAGCAATAGCCTCTCCCTTTCTCGGAAGTTGAAATAAAGATGATGAAAAAAACGCTCTCATTGTTGATGCTGGTTGCAGCATTATCTGGCTGTGAAGAAGCCAACAAAGCGATTGATAAAGCACAAGATGCCGCCAACAGCGCGGTAGATACCATGCAAGAGAAAATGGAATCGGTAGATTTGGGCGAACTGAACCTGGAAAAACTGGGTGACGCGAGCAAATCCGCAGAAGCGCTGATCCTTGCGGTTGATGAAGCCCTGAACGCCGATTTCAGCGATCCTGAAGTGCTGATCAACACTCAAGAGCACATCGCGAACGCGTACAAGTGCTTGGTGGACATGTCGTCTGAATCTACCGCTGAAAAGATGATGGCCAAAGTGATGGAAACCATCGGCAACCCAGAAACCAAAACCTTGATCGAACAAGGGGTTGAAAAGGCACAAGCCGCTAAAGAATGTGTGATGTAAGCGCACGCTGACACACTGTCTTTGGATTGCCCTGAATGATGACGCTCACGGTGTGAGCGTCATGTTGGGAAGTTGGGTCGCGATATTGGACTGGTGTTGTAACACGTTTTTGGACAAAAGCGTTTGCTGTTTCTAACTCGCTTTGGATCACAAACATGCCAGCAACGATCACGCTGACAGCCCCCTGGACACTTTCGAGTTAGCAAGCCAACTTGCTTCGAATAAGTTCACATAAGCTAAGGCTAAGCTATAGCTAATCTTTCTAAAGTTTTAGGGAAATCACGTCTAAATCAACTTATGAGACTACTACCCAATCAAATCTATTGGGGCGTATGATCGAACCACCGCCCCCAAAAACGAAACAAATTTCCCTTTGAAAAGGATCAGCTGTTTTCTGGCTGAACTGATAAAACCATCAAAACATTAACCTTTCCGTATTGCAATATGTTGAAGTTTTGCTGCTAATGCATTAATTTCATCGCGGTTTTTCCGGAAATACTGCTCAGTTGGATCTAATTTTTTTCTAGCATCCTCTAGAAACTTAGCGGCTTCTAACAACCTCTTCTCAGAATCTTTATGGTCTTTATTTTTTTGCCAATAATATAACCTTGCTTTGGCTTTATTTAATGCACAAAAAGAGAACGTTCTAGACAACTGTCTTGCAGAGTCAAGAAGTGAGTCTCCTTCAACTAGATCATCATTCCTATATCTAATAATTGCTAAGTTGACAAGAGCATCACAGTTTGAAGCATTTATTCTAATAGCTTCACGCCAAAGCTTTTCAGCTCGGTGTTTAGATTCTGTACTAGATATTTTATGGTATAAAAACCAGGCGAATCTATCGATTAGCGCCGAATTTAGTGGCTCCTCTTCCATTGCTAACTCATACATTTCTAGAGCTTCTGGATATTCCTTCTTCCTAACATGTGTACGAGCAGCTTTAGCGTATGGACTTCTAAACGCATCAACTATCCGATCTGATTTGTACTCGCTTTCAATCCTGTGAATTTGAGTAACTGTAGCATCAAGCTCTTCAGCGCTTTCAATTAACCTGCCCTTTTCTGTTTCAGGCAAATCATTCACCTTTTTATTGAAGAACCTACAGGACAACTCTTCGAGTTCAATACTAAATTTCTCACCGTGATTCATCAGTGAACCAAAATATGTCTCATCGAATGTTGCATGAAACTCAGTCAATGGGATTGCCATCATTTTACACGCTTCAGAAACTGAAAAGTGATCCAGAGGGCTCTCTGCCGTAACCAGCAACATATAAACCCTTTGTTGAGCCTTAGTCATACGTGCCCAAGCATCTTCGTATAAAAACTCTAGCAATTCACCATTTGACTTCTTGAGAAGAGAGTCAAGTGCATTGTTTATACTACAACCAGTTAAACTAATCTGTTTAACGAGAGAACTAATGAGCAGGGGCTTGTACATCAATTGCCCGCTTATTTGTCTAAGTTTTTTTTCACCAGCTTGAATTAAAGGCATTGCCTCAAAGTTTTCAGCTTGTCTCATTAATAGGTTTATGCATTCACCCTCATCCAATCCTTTAACTGAGATTGGCGTTGCATTAATGAATTCTCTTCTTCTCGAAGTAACTATCATTTTACCAATTTTCTTTGAAACAGCTTGAAGAAACTCACCTAAGTTTTCTACTTCATGAGTAGATGTGGCAATTGTTTCAGTGTTATCAAACACAAAAAGCACATCATTTCTATCAAGACCTTGTTCCTTGAGATAGTTCACAGCTTTTTGAATCAACCTATCATCACTTACCTCATACCAATCTTTCGTCAGTACAGGCTCAAAAGCTCGTATTAATTCTCGGATACACTCATCCATAGCACCAGCAACGCTTTTTAGATGAATAAGTCCATATTCTGTCCAACGTGTCATTTTAGCTGAGTAAAAGCTGATTACCTGAGGCCTTGGTTTGTTAAGCTCACCCCTGTCTTCTAGCAAGCGATTTAAAAACTCTAGTACCAACGTTGTTTTACCAAACCCCCCGTCACCAAATACAAGACAAGCTCGTTCATCATCGTCATTAAGCCACTCTGAGAGTTTAGTTAACTCTTTTTTGCGTCCCTCGAATATAGCTGTCTGCCGTCTCGGGATATTGTGTAGAAAACTATGTAGTTTGTTAGCTTCCGTGGTTTCAACTAGCTCAGAGAAATTATAAGGTTCCTTGTTTGAATGGTCTGACTGCAAATAAATACATTTCTCATGCAGCTCTAGCACAATTTTACTCGCATCCAATCTCGACAGGTGTCTTCCTTGCAGCTCCCATACGCCTCTGTTGCAGATAATCTTTCTAACTACTAAAGGTAGTTCTGCGTTAACAAATGGGAAATAAACAACGTCGCTTCCAATAGTCAATTGGTGATTTTTTTTGTCATAGCTTGGCAGCAAGTCACCGAGGGTGCTCAAAGATAACTCCACCAACTCCAGGGTCTTTACAGACCACTCAGAAGCATTTTTTTCACACAGCACGCTGTGACCAACAGCATCATTTCTAAATTGAACCCATTCTCCAAGTTTATTGCCTAGACCTTTTTTAACCCCCCCCCCCTTCTTTATACCATCCGTGCGCGAGGTTTCTGTCTACGTAAGTTCTCAAACTTGGCAAAATAGATTCAATGATTTCAACCGGTAGACCATCAGATGGCTGTTGCATCCGATTTAATGATGCCTCAAGGTCCACCTCATTCTCAGGCAAGTACCGTGAACAGCGTTCCAATGATGTTAGTGTTGCAACTTGCAAAATAGAACGTAATACACTCGAGTAAAACGTTACTTTTTCGGTTGGACTCAAACTAGTTGGGACTTGCGACAAGACTTTATTGTATAGATTAATCATACTGTGAAGGTGCTTACATTCTAAAAATAATTGAAGCTATCACATATGCACTTAGATTAACATGCCAGTGAGCGCACATTTACCACTTACCTTTTGAAATACATATTTTTTAATGGCTTATTACCCACACATACAATTCTGACGAAAAGTTTCTAGGACGAACGAGGTGATGCTTGTATCTCTTGATAAACCAAATTAAAACACTTTGGGGCAAATCTAAGATACACCGCATACAAAAAAGGCGCTGTTCGTGAAAACAGCGCCTTCATTTAATCAGCGATTCGCCTTATTCGCCGCAGTCTGTGCAGCTCTGTAGTGCGATTTCGTGTTCGAAAACAAGGTTGCCTTCTAGCTCAGCAATCTCTTCCGCTACCGCTTGCTCGTCGTCTGCTTCTACTTCGTTGTTCGCCAACTCTTCTTCAGAGTAGCCGTAGTAGTTCAGTAGCAAGTAAGCACGTGCGTCTTCTTCTGCACACGTTACGTTTACCGCAAAGTCAGGTTCAACGTTGCCAGCCGCCATCAGTGCTGTTGCTTGCGCGACGATTTCGTCTTTCATCGCTTCAGTTAGCCAGCCCAGATCCGTATCTACTTGCGTTTTCTTACAGTCAAAGCAAGGCAGTTTGTGAAAGTAGTATTGAAAAGTCGCCATCGTCATTTTTCCTTCTAGCAATATGAGCTCAGATTATGCTGATTTTAAGGGCAAATACTAGGTATAAACGCGAAATGTTGCTAATTGAGGAAAAGAACCGCTCTTTGTGCTCCATCCACACAATACACCTTACTTTCCGGCTCGCTGTGAACCCCGTTCGGCCGTTGCAAAATGCTGAGAGCAATACGATGCTTTCTTTCTCTCGCGCTTGTTCACGCTATAGGCGGGGTAGATACTGAACTCGCATTTATAAAATGCTCAATGACTTGAGCTAAGCCATTCTATCCACACACATTACCGTCAGCCGTTAAAAGGAACACCGCGTGAAAATAGGCATCGTCCAACTGCCCATGGGTTGGACCATTGAAGACAACCTTGCCCATATATGTCGCACCGTATCCAACCATTATCACGCCGTTGATACGTTCTTGTTCCCAGAGTTAAGCCTGAGCGGGTTTCACCGCCAGATCCGCAGCCAAGCCGATCCCGTTGCCAGAGAACGCGCTCTCGACCAGCTGGCCCAACTCGCCTATGCCTATAGGGTGAACCTCTGTTTGGGGCTGCCTTTTCAATCAGGCTATCAGGTGTTCAACCGCTACCTGTGTATTGATCGCCAAGGCCATATCGCGGCGCAGTGGGATAAAATCGGCCTGACTGACAGCGAGAAATCCTATTTCACTGCTGGCGGGTTGTCTTTCGATGCTGCCGATCCCGCCCACGGCAGCCGCCCAATAATGACGCTCGACGGGATAAACATGAGCACCATCTTGTGCCGGGAAGCAGAAGATGTGGATTGTGTGATCCACAGCCTGCAGCACCAACACGTCGAGGTGCTGCTGTGGCCCAGTTACATCATGCAGGTGAATGAAGGCGCGCAATACAAAGGCTTTTATGCCAATGCGGCGACCATCGCCGAGGCGTTACAGTGTTATGTGATTCAGTGCAATTGGCCGTATGCGCTCAATGATCCGGCCATTCGTGGCATGGG
Source organism: Photobacterium aphoticum (assembly GCF_001029435.1). GTDB lineage: Bacteria > Pseudomonadota > Gammaproteobacteria > Enterobacterales > Vibrionaceae > Photobacterium > Photobacterium aphoticum. Next base: position 53,262 of record NZ_LDOV01000016.1, read on the forward strand.
ACGCAGTGTGATTATCGGCCCGCGTGGAGAACGCTTAGGCCAGCTGCCCGCCGATAAGGCGTCGGTCGGGATATTTGATCTCCAAAACGGCCGGCTGTCACTTCTCTAATCCCCCCTCTTTTTATCGCATGTTCCCATAGGGAGAAGCCAATGACTATTGATACACCTCCACGTCTTGCCCCCCATCGCACGGTATGGAAATGGCTGTACGGCGTGCTTGCCATCGCGATCCTCGCCTTTGTCCTGGTGATCATTTATGCGCCGCCCCGTGTCGATATGGCGACCTTTACCTGGACAAAAGCCGCGCAAACGCATGACTGGGCCATCCAGCCCCCGGCACAACAAGGTTTTCAGCCGGAACCGCTAATTGCGTTGCACAATACGGTGACCCATCGCAAATCCAAGCGGGTGCAATCGTTACTGGTTGCACGCAACAATGCGCTGGTTTTTGAACAGTATTACCCGGTCAGAAGCGCCCATGACGGTACCCCGATGCCCAAGCCCTTCCCGCCTTCGGCCGACACGCCTCACCAGATGCGTTCCATCACAAAAACCATCACCGCCACGCTACTGGGGACCTTACTCTATCAAGGCAAAATTGCTCATACCGACACCCCGTTGCTGGACTTCTACCCGCACACCGAAATGGCTGACAGGGAACAAAAGCAAGCCCTGACACTCAACCATGCCCTCAATTTCAATAGTGGCCTGAACTGGCAGGAATGGTATGTCGCTAACAGTGATGCCATGAACATGTGGCTGTCTGACGACCCTTACGCCTATGTGCACAGCAAAACCATGGCTCACCCTCCCGGCGAGCCGTTCGTCTATCAAGGTGCGATGAGTGTGTTGCTCGGCGGAGCCATTGAACAGGTGACCCAACAATCATTACGCCAATATGCCCAAGAGGCGCTGTTTAGCCCGTTAGGGATCACGCAGTTTGATTGGTTTACCCATGAAGTCACCGGGGATTATCTCGGCTCTTCCGGCTTATATTTGCGCTCGCGGGATTTAGCCAAATTAGGCCAGCTCTACCTCAACCGGGGGGTGTGGCAGGGTCAGCGGATCTTCTCTGAAGAGTGGGCGGCACAAAGCCTGCAACCAAAAGGTAAATTCTGGCCGAAGAAAACCATCGCGTATGGCCATAACTGGTGGTTCCCGCAAATCACACAAGCAAACGGTGAGCGCATTCAGATCGCTGCCATGCGCGGGGCGGGCGGACAAGAAATGATGATCCTTCCAGATTACCAGCTCATTATGGTGATGACATCGGGCGCGTACATCGGTCAGGACGAAGATTATCCCTTTGAGTTGCTGGTCGACTACATTCTGCCTGCGATCGGTGTAGAAAACGCGAAGTATCAACCAAGGATATAAACGGCGCGACGAAAGAGGGACATGGCACACGTGCGCGGTATCGACAGTATCTGGTATCGCGCAAGCCAAAATCGCCATTCTGAGCCACACTTAACATTGGCTCTAACGGATATAGAACGGCGGCGATGCACAATGAGTTAGCTCCCTTAATTTTCGAGTTATGTGCCATCATCATCAGTGCGGCGCTGCTGGGCACGCTCTTTCTGTATGCCCGCCAACCCATCATTCTGGCCTACATTGCGGCCGGTGTTCTGATTGGCCCGCATGGCATCAATTTGGTCACCAGCGCCGAAAACATCACCCAAATCGGTAACCTCGGGGTGATCCTACTGCTGTTTCTGATCGGCCTGAACTTGCAACCGAAAAAGCTCCTCTCGCTATTTCAGGAAAGTGCCCTCATCACCTTGGGGACGTGCGCCTGCTTTTTTACCTTCACTACCCTGTTTTGCTTAGCCATCGCCTTTTCCTGGCTGGATGCGGTGATCATCGGCGCGGCACTGATGTTTTCCAGTACCGTGATTGGCTTGAAGCTCATTCCGACCACGACCTTGCACCACAAACGGATGGGGGAAATCATCACCAGTATTTTGCTGGTACAAGATATCCTCGCCATCAGTGTGATCATTTTCCTCAATATGGGCGAGAACCTGGGCGACGGCAACGTGATGCTGTTGAGCTTCGCCCTGATGCTGGGCAAATTTGCGTTAGTGTGCCTGCTGGCATTTCTGGGGGTAAGATACGTGATTTTGCCGCTGTTTCGCCGCTTTGATGTGATTCAGGAGTACAGTTTTGTCACGACCTTAGCCTGGTGTTTTCTGTGGGCAGAGCTCAGCCATCAGGTCGGGTTATCCTATGAAAGCGGGGCATTTATTGCGGGGATCTCGATTGCGGTCAGCCACGTTTCACAGGCTATTTCGGTGCATTTAAAACCGCTGCGCGAATTCTTTTTGATCCTGTTTTTCTTTGCCATTGGCGCGCGGATTGATATCACTCAGGCCAATATTTATAGCCTGTTAGGCGTGTTGTTGGGGGCGATATTGATTGCCGTTAAATACGGCGGCTTTGCGCTGGCCTTAAAATGGGCGCAGGAAAAACCCACCGTGCGCCATGAGTTAAGCGCACGATTAAGCCAAGCCAGTGAGTTTTCATTTTTAGTGGCCTATGCGGCCATGCAAGCCCAATTGCTGTCGCAACAAGCGGCGCTGTTTATTCAGATCACCACCATCACGACGTTTATTCTGTCCACCTATTGGGTGGTCAAACGCTTCCCCACCCCAATCGCGATGGAGAAAAACCTACGGCAAGATTAGGACTGTGCGCCCTCATGAACTCTTCGTAAACACCCAGGCAAAAAACAGCATGAAGATGAAGTCATTCAATCCATAAATCGTGTAAAACACACCTGCAAACAAATCGGCGTCATACACCGCTGGCAGGCTATTATTGGCAAACCAGTAGACCCACGATATCACGTAAACCAATTTCTCAATCACGAAGGCGCCCGCTAGCCACTTCACATTTCCTTCAACCATAGCGGCGCCCAGAAATGCCAAGCCCCACACCACAATCATCAGCAAACCAAAGTTTGACATCACGACCGGATCCGCCTCATTAATGGCGGTGTTGGTGAAAAAGCGCGACAAAATTAATACGCCACCAAAATTCATTAATGCGGCGGCAATAAAGCCACCTTTGACAACTGCTGGATTCATCGTATTCCCATGCTGATGTTTAACGGTATCAGTAAAAGTATTGGTTAAAGTATCGCTGTAAAGTGTAGTCAAGGTTCGCGCTACGTTAGTCGGACTGACCGTCCGCTAAGGCTGTCATGGCTAAGGCAGTCATGGCAATGCTGTCTAAACGTTCAACCGATGCTGCGTGCGCTGTTTGGATCTGCGCCATAACAGCTTTCGCAACAGTATTGGCCTCAATTGGCAAATAGTTTTTCAAACGCCCTACCATCAACGGCTTCACCCATTTCATTGTCGCTTGCAGCCACTTTTCATCCTGCCGATGTTCTTCTCGATCCCCCGCTAATGGCCCTGGGTGCAAGAAAGTTACGCGCTCGACACCCAAGGCTTCTACCGCCTGCTCCATCTCGCCTTTACAGCGCAGATAATGCGACATTGCCTTACTGTTAGCGCCTAAACAGGACACGATGATGAGATGTTTCACGCCCAGCGTTTGCATGTGTGTGGCAGTGTTCACGACCAAATCCACATCAATACGGCGCAAATTGGCTTTTGAGCCCGCTTTTTTGATTGTCGTACCCAGCGCAATCACGCCAACGGTTGGCGCTATGTCATTCGCGGATAACTCGGGCGGCGTTAAATCGTCACTGATCCACGGGGTGAATTTGGCGTCTTCTATGTCCAAAGGACGGCGCAATAACGCATACACGTGATCCGTGTTTGGATCCGCCAAGGCGGCTTTCAACACCGCTTTACCCACTAATCCGGTTGCCCCGGCAATGAGCAGTGCTTGCTTTATTGGAGCTTGCTTTATTGGAGCTTGTTTTATTGCGGTTTCTTTCATTACAGATGACGTCGTTTGAGTTTGATTCATTTCAATTTATCCACGTTGGCGGTCTGCACACTGTCAGCCACACTCAATAGTGTATTCACCCAATACAGAACGCGCACTAAGCATAGCGACATGCCCTGCGATTTTATAACCCATTCACGATAACAGTGAGTTGCTGACCGTCCACTTGCACCGTTACCCACGGTCTAGGTTGGCTTGGCAGCCAATTTAGCGTATCGGTGATGGATTGCTGCTGAGCGAGAGAAAATGTCTCCCTATCAACAAAATGGTAGGTACGCGGGGTGCGAAAATCCCCTCGGTTGGCGAGCCTGAACATACGTTGGTCAAGCTGATTGCGTGCCGCTTCTGTCGTTAACGACGGTAATTCCGCTAACACATCCAGCGAGGCTTCATGACTGCCTTCATCCACAAACAGCCACGCATAGCTATAACCGTCTTTGCGTAATCCATTGAGTACAGAGGTATAACTGGCTTGGGTGAGTGGTAACTGCCATTCAAGGCGGCTGACCTGTTCATCGTGAAAATGCACCACCAGCAGGTTGGCATCAATGCCCAAGAAGGCTTGCTGATCAAGGCAATACGTCAGCGTCTCTTGGTATAACGCGGAACAATCAAAGGCATAAGGCAGTGAAGCAACGTCTTGTACCGTAGCACCCGGCTGGATCACGGTACGCGCATCCCCTTGCGGCTGCGCATTGACGGTAAAAGCGGCCATACACAGCGCAAGTACAGCTCGTTTAGCGCCTCGGCTTGCCTTGATGGCTTTCGATTGATTACCCGTTTTCATCTGCTCACTGCTCACGATCATCCTTTCTCAGGCAGTGGTTATATCAGTAATCTGCAGATAAAAAAAAGCTGCAATTTCAATAATAAGAAATTGCAGCAACTACGGTCAGCATTAACGTAGTAAAAGGCAGGAGGACAGGGACTCGAAACCTGTCACTCCTTGTGGATTTAAGCCATCGCGTTTTGTGTTCTTCTTTCTGTTATTGGCTATGTGTTATTTGCGAACTGTATTTAAGTGCTTCGATACGGCTTACATCGACCAGATGTAGTAGATCTGAGACTTCATACGAATGATGATGCCGCGAATCACATCCAGGAACTGCAGGAAGCTGATTGGCTTCTCGGCACTGATCCACGCCAGCCCCACCGAGCCGACTGGAATGTCATACCCTGCTGATTCATCCAGCTTCAGGCGCACAAAGTGATGTTTGTTCATCGCATTTTGGCCTGTCGTCTGGCGGATGTTGTCATCACGGCCCAGTAAATTACCCTGTGATTCACCGGTCGCTTCAATGATGCCTTCTACCTGCGCATTGAAAATTTTGCCCGGATACACCGCCGAGGTGAATTCTGCACGCTGACCCACTTTCACATTGCGGATCGCCTGATGGTTAACACGCATCAAGACATACTTCTCATTGGTGTACATCTGCATACGTGGCATCACGCCCACATACTGACCTTCACGCATGATGAAGTTAGTCACATAACCGTCTGCTGGTGCGTAAACCTTGGTGTTATCCAAATTCCACTGCGCCTGCGCGACATTTTCTTGTTCCGTATCCACCGCCACTTCACGGCTGTTGACGTTCAGTGCGGCTTTTTCAACATCCAGCTTGGCGCGGTTTGCCGCCAGCTTGGCTTTTTCCAGCTGTGACGCGAGAGTCACCACATCGGCTTTGGCCAACTCTACCGCTGTACTTTGCTGATCCATCTGCGTTTCTGTGATGGTGTGCTTCACCACACGGTTTTGTTCACGGTAACGCTGCAACGTGGTTTGTTTGTATGCCAAATCTTCTTTGGCGGCCGCCAGCTGATTCTTTGAGATTTCAATATCTTTCAGCGATGTTTGCTGATTTTCAGCCGCAATGCGTACATCTTCTTTGGCAATCGACAACGCCACTTGTGCAGAATGCAACTCGGCTTTGGCTTTGTTCAGCGCAATCTGATACGGCGCGTCATCCAAGGTATAAATCAACTGCCCTTGGGTGACGGCTTCGTTCGGACGCACGAGAATTTCATCTACGTGCCCCTTAATTTGGGTGGAGCCAGGACGCAACTGAATGTGCGGAGACTGCACGACAGAGCCGCCCGACAAATCCATCGGTGCGTAGGTGATCAAGCCCACCCACACAAACAGTAACCAGCTACCGCCGCCAATGTAAGCAAAGGCTTGGGTGAATTTATTCCATGGCATCCCGACCATGCGTAACAGGTAAATGAACAGTGCCCATACGGCTAATCCCTCAAGCATGCTCCGCCTCCTTTTCTGTCATCACGGTCGATGCACTCGGGGTGGTTGGCGTGGCAGATGCCTGGATTGGCTCATCCGCCATCTTGTCATCACCTTTCCAGATATCGCGAATACGGCGCAGGGCTTGTTCGCCATCCACAAAAGCGATAAACACCGCCAGTACCCACACCCAATGCCAGATGAACCCTATCCAGGTTAAGGCGGTGATCAATCCTAGTTGGTGATGCTCTTTGGTGTGCGCTTTTTGAATCGGTAATTCATGGATACGCCAAAATCCGTACGCGGCGGCGGCAATGGATCCGACTAAGATCACCGCAGCGACAATATGAAGCGCAGTATCGACCCCACTGTCGACAAAAGGCATGCTGACGAGGCTCATTGTTCCTCTCCTTAAATTCTTATAATTGCATCAACTTATGCGTTGTAGTTATGGGAGGAAGTGTGCAGAAAAAAGTGATCGCTGTGATTTTTAATGCCTAAATAAATCAATAAACATGCTTTTTTGATACACTGAGACTCCATTTCGTTTGTACAACATCACTTACGGTGTACATCATGCCCTTGCCAGATACGCAATTTGATATCGCTTTTATTCGCACGTTATTCATGCAGCCAATCATCAAAGCGCTTAACAAGCACTACGGTTTAACGTTATCCGATTGCACTATTCCCCTCTCTGTCTTTGATGGGCCGATGACATTAATCCCGTTTGTGGACGTTAACACCCTGCTGGAAGACATCGAAACACAGGTTGATGATCCCGCGTATTTAGCGACGTTAGCGCCCGATCTCACCTTTGAACATTTAGAGGGGGGACTGGGGCAGTGGTTTCTCGCCACGCCGGATTTATCCCTGTCTTTTCGCCGCATTAATTACGGCACCTCTTGCCTGCAGTCAGGCGCAACGTTTTATGGGCAGCAATCAGGTAACATCATCAAATGGTGTTATAACAACCACTTCGCCCGTGGACGTGGCCGCCTGCACGACAGCCTACGCATGGCAATCATGTTCACCAATGCGCTGCGTTATTTCATGGGACAGCATTATGTGCCCCTGAATGTGGAGATCAGCGGCCCACCTTGTGGCTATCAGAACGGCAGTGACGCGGGGCAATTTGAGGCATTCTTTGGCTGTAGCATCACGTGGAACGCCCCACAAACCAAAGTCTGGCTGGATATTTCTATTCTGGAGCACGCCAACACTCATCCCTTTCAATACAACCGACCGATGATGTTATCGAATCTTGAGATGGATGAATTTTTAAACATGCCGCAACCCCACGATACGGCTAAGGTGTTTTATGAGCTCATCAACTACTCACGTTATTACGGCTACCCTCAGCTTGATTTTCTCGCTGAACGTCTGCAGCTCTCTCGGCAACAATTACAACGTCGCCTGCACCACTTAGGCTGGAGCTTTACTGCTATCACCAATTACGTGTTGTGTAATCAGGCCATTAAATACATGCAGATTGATATGCCCATCAAAGACATTGCCACCGCGCTGGGCTATGCCAACAGCCAGAGTTTCAGCAAGGCGTTTCAGCGCCAACGGGGACAGACACCCGCACAATATAAAGAAAACTTGCTGGAACGCAGCCGGGGATAACCAAACAGGCAAGCAGGCAAAAGAAGGGACGAGGCATGGAATGAGGTATGCGGTATGCGGTATGCGGTATGCGGTATGCGGTATGCGGAAATAAAAGACGCAAAAAGGGAAAGCCGATACTTTCCCTTTTTACTTGTTCTTAATGACTGTTCTCAATGACGATGCCGTCCAGATGCATCACTCATTAGAAGTGGTAGTCAACAGACCATACTACTTGCTGAGAGTAGTCAATCTTAGTGCTGTTTTCGTTGTAGTCCTGATCCAGGTAACGGTAAGTCAGATCAGTACTCCAATCTTCGTTGATTTGGTACATCGCACCCACTTGGCCACCCCATACGAAGTCAGTCGCGCTTTCGCCGCTGATTTTGCTGTCTGCCACACCGGCTGACACACCCGCAAACAGGTTAATGTTCTGGTGTACAGGCATCAGGTAATCGTAAGATGCCAAGAACATATTTTGGCGAGACTTGTCCATGAAGCTGTATGTACCCATTACACGGTGATGATCGTTGATGATCGCACCACCACGTACCTGATAAGTCGCATCTTCACCGTTTTGGTCGTGAGCACCTTTTACGCTATCTTCTTGATAACCAACACCACCACCCACGAACCATTCAGTATCTGCGGCAAACGCTGGAGAAGCGGCCAAAATAGATAGCGCGATTGTAGAAACTGCTGCAATTTTTTTCATTTTTTTATTCCTTATTCCATCCGAGGGCTAGTCATTTCTTGCTAACCGCTCATGAAGAAAAATAGATTTATTTGTGGTTCGCTAATTACCATACGCCTGCTAGCTGAACAGAAACTTAAAATAGAAAACAATGTTTTTAATCTGAATGTAAGCTGAACTTCCAAGCACTTATGGAATCATAACGGTGACTATTTCGACACAGTCACGCCATTTAATTACCCATCAAAAGCTCTTTTGATGAATTAATCCGTCTTATTGCAATAATTTACTTGCGGGGCAAAATAATACCTGCAGATAAATAAATGCTCGCCATCATCCCAGCGAGCATTTATTTGATAGGGTCTCATTGCGGTCAAAAAAACAGAGGGAATCCTTCCCCTCCCAATAACGGACATCAATGAAAAACGGTTGCTACATTATTAGAGAGAAAGCCTTAGAAGCGATAATCAACAGACCAGACCACTTGCTGAGTGTAATCCACTTCTGTGCCCAATTTGTCATAGTCTTGATCCAGCAGGCGATAGGTCAGATCGGTCGACCAGTTCTGATCAATTTTGTACTGAGCACCCACCTGGCCACCCCATACAAAGTCGGTGGAATCAACCTTTGTCCCGCTCGCTTTGTGCTTAAAGGTGTTATCAGCAAAGCCTGCGGACACACCGGCAAACAGATTGATATTCTGGTGTACTGGGATCAGGTAATCATAAGACGCCAAGAACATATTCTGCGTTAACTCACGCTCACCCATTAAGCCATTCACATCATCATTAAAATAGCTGTAAGTACCCATGATACGGTGTTGATCATTCAAAATCACACCACCGCGTAATTGATAGGTCATGTCTTCTGCATTTTTCGATGAATCAGCAATGCCAAAATCTTGTTTTACGGCGTCATTTTGATAACCGATACCACCACCGACAAACCAATCGGCATTATTTGCAAGAGCAGGCGTAGCAGAAAGAGCGGAAATAATAACAGTTGATACTACAGCGTACTTTTTCATAAATGCATCCTCACTATTGTGATGTAATTTATATTTTTCCCCACGTTGCCGTGGCTGTTTGATGGAATAAACTTAACATCCTGAAACTGAATGAGACCTGAAAATAGAAAACAGTGTTTTATATGTAAGCTTTTATTAATGAAGGTAAATAAATGTGTTTCAGCTAGAGCAGAGTATTATTTTCGCAATGGGGATGACGATATATTGCCAAGCTACATCAAGATGATTGGGGATATCATCTATAAAAAATACGCCTCCCATTGGGAGGCGCACTGAATTCAATTAGTCTTCGATAAATAGGCTATCAAAAGGTTGCCCAGGTAGATTTTGATCGCTGTACATCGTCTTCAAAACACGCTCAGCATTTTTACCCCATGCACCATCAAATCCGAACCCACTAAAGTGATTGTGCATACCTAATGCGTGAGCGAACTCGTGGGTGGCTACATCTTGCGGTGCCGTTCCATTACAGGTGATTTTCCCACCGTTGGCGCCCTGAAGACTATCCAGATTCACCCATGTGAAATTACCATCACGACCCCATTCCTTAGCTGGATATTTGATGCCGTAGTCTGTAGAAACGATATAGGATCCTGGAGTCGTGACATACGGTCCGACAGCAACGTTGCCCAGACTACAATATCCACTGCCACTCATATCTCCTGCTGATGTGCCTTGACTGAGGATCAGACCCCACTTGGTATCTAGGTGCGCAAGATCGATATTACTTGGATCAGACATATCAATCGTCACAACGCCTTTACGGTCAAACATCTTATAACCAACCAGACTCTCAATGTGGTTCATTGAGTTAATGAAGCGCTGGTCTTCCTTTTCTCGAAAATAAACCGGGATCAGATGTTCTTTCGGGAATCGAGTTAATGCCGGGGTTTCAGGAACATCATGGCCGTCTTCAAAACAGTAGATGCCGAAACTACACTCTTCTGTAGAGTCAGCGACATCCCACGTTTCCCCTTGCATATTGTTTTCACATAAACCACCTTCGGCTTGGTTCGTACATTTTACTGCACTCGCCACCTGCTCGTTCGTGTAGCCACTGCTCTTTTCACCATCGCCATCACTACCACCACACCCTGCGAGCACCGCCAGCGACAAAGCAACAAGTGACTTTTTAAAATTATCTACATTCAACATCTTACAATCCGTTTAAGAAAAATCGGCTGATTGTAAATAGAACGCTATTTCGGAACAATTTCTCTTTATGCTCGCCGCATTTTTTATGTAACATATTGTAAATATGCACTTTATCAGCACGTAAAAAGCATTTCCATTCATTGTCTTTCTATCCGTAACCAATGCAATAGGCAGACAACTATTAAAATGGATGCACCTCAAACGTACCCAATTTCTGCCGCTTTGCTTGGTGGTAAGCCGAAGTAACGCTTAAATTCCCGGCTAAACTGGGTTGGGCTTTCATAGCCGACTTTTATTGCGGCCACACTGGCGGGCAGCCCTTCCTGGGCCATCAGAGTTTTGGCTTTGTTGAGGCGGATCTTTTTGATGTATTGCAGGGGTGGATCGGTCACCACATGCTTAAAGGCACGGTGGAAGGCCGACACACTCATGCCAGCCATATCGGCCAGTTCGTTGATCGTCAGTTTGTCGGCAAAATTCACCTGCACGTGGTTAATCACTTTCGCCACCCGCGCCAGTGCACTGTCCTGCTTACAGTATTGCGCCAACACATGACCTTGTTCGCTTTTGAGCAACTGATAGTAAAACTCACGCATGCGCTGGGCGCCCAACACTTTGGCATCCAACGGATCCAACATGCAGGCTAACAAACGGCAGATCCCTTCCCCTATCGGCGGGGTGATTGCCGTGACGGCCACACCACGGTGCGAATCTTGTGACCAAGGCAGATCGGCCACGCCATGTTGCTCTACCGCATCCACCAGCTCTTGGATAATGGTTAAATCAAAGTCGATATCCAAACCAATCAACGGAGCCGCTTTCGACGCAAATGTCTCACAGGCAATCGGGTATGGCGTTGCCACGATTAGGCAATGTTCTTCATCATAACGAAACTGGTATTCGTTCAAATGGCCTATCTTGTTGCCTTGTAAGATCACCACCACACCCTGCTGATACATTTGGGGCGTCATCTTATGGTATTGCTCGATACGAAACAGGCGCACACCGGGTAAGTCGGTGCCAACAATACCGGATCCGTGTTGCAACCCGTAATATTCACACAATGTTTCACCGTACGCCTGACGAGATAATGCCATGAGTATTCCTTTTTGATCGCGCTCTGAGACTGGCCTAATGAGGCTATCCGTGACAATACGCAAAGCCCCGCAAGGTTGCAATATCCTTGCCCCCTCTGCGCCATCAAACAGTGAGCAATCGAACAATTAAGTAGAAATAGGCAAGTAATAGACAGAAATGAGCATGCCCTTTTTCCCCGTGCTGACTTACACTCCTAAGCAGAGATAACAATATGGCTGCCGATACTGTCGGCACGCCCTTTTCACTGGAGATGTTTCATGGACAAGTTTACTTACCACAACCCAACACGCATTCATTTCGGCGATGGTCAGATCGCTGCGATTGCCAACGACATCCCGAAAGAGAAAAAAGTGCTTGTGCTGTACGGCGGCGGCTCCATCAAGAGCAACGGTGTATACGAACAAGTCGCACAAGCGCTAAGCGGTCATAACTGGGGTGAGTTTGCCGGCATTGAACCGAACCCTCAGTACGATACTCTGATGAAAGCGGTAGAAATGATTAAAGCAGAAGGCTTTGATTACCTGCTGGCAGTCGGTGGCGGCTCTGTGGTTGATGGCACCAAGTTCATTGCAGCGGCTGCGACTTATGAAGGCGACGATCCGTGGCACATTCTGTCTCAGCAGAAAACCGTGACACACGCACTGCCATTGGCGTGTGTACTGACGCTGCCGGCGACGGGTTCAGAAAGCAACATGGGCGCGGTTGTTTCACGCGGCACCACCAAACTGGCGTTCATGACTCCACATGTACAGCCACAATTTGCGGTATTGGATCCAAGCACCACGCTAAGCCTGTCACCACGTCAGGTGGCTAACGGTGTCGTGGATGCGTATGTACACGTGATGGAGCAATACCTGACGTTCCCAGTGAATGCCAAAGTACAAGATCGCTTTGCCGAAGGCCTGCTACTGAACCTGATTGAAGAAGGCCCGAAAGCCCTGACAACACCAAATGATCTGGACGTACGTGCCAACATCATGTGGACTGCCACTCAGGCACTAAACGGCTTGATCGGTGTGGGTGTCCCACAAGACTGGACCACGCACATGATTGGACACGAACTGACAGGCCACTACGGCATCGACCATGCCCGTACCCTGAGCATTGTGCTGCCAGCGGTGATGCAAGCACGTCGTGAAGACAAAGCCGAGAAACTACTGCAATACGGCGCGCGTATCTTCGGTATTACGGAAGGCACGGCTGATGAGCGTATCGATGCGGCGATTGCGGCCACTATCGCCTTCTTTAAGCAGATGGAAGTACCGACTGCCCTGAGCGATGTAGAGCTGGGTGATAACGATATCGATGTGATTGTGTCGAGCCTGGAGCAAAACGGCATGGCGGCACTGGGTGAACACGGTAAAGTGACCCTGACGGAAAGCCGTCGCATTCTGGAAACGGCACGCTAAGTCGAAGCCTCGTAAGCTTAACGCAGACTAAAAACCGGCCTATCACGCCCCTTGATACTTTACCTGTATTAGCAATCAACCTGCTTGCTAATACTCGTACACGGAGAGGGGCATTTTTCCTTCACGGAGTATTCCCCTTCTCGCGCTCCGCTATCGTCTCATCACCAAATGCGACGTCCTCATAAGACAATACCGGTTGTGTCTGCTGCGCCACATTAATGGCAACCTCTTTCCCTCTATTCTCTCTCTGACCAGCACCTGATGCTTTGCGCCTTTCAGCCATCATACGACTGTATGCTGCGAACACCACACTGCCTCCTTTGATGGCATCGATGATCTGACGGTTCTCTTCGGGCGGTAAAGCCGGACATCCCCAACTCCAGCCGATGTACTGATGCTTGGCTAAAAACGTTGGTGAGGCATACTCCGCCCCGTGGATCACAATATGCCGCCGCCGGGCGTTGTCATTCACCCCCGCCGATAACCCATCTAACCGCAGTGAATAACCAAATTTCCCCTGATAGGTTTCAGCCGTCTTAAAGATGCCTAAAGATGTTTGCTTGGATTGTGGCCGATTGGAAAACTGCTCAGCAAAGGCCATCCCGCTGGCCACACCGTGCGTGGTATAGGTGTGATGCAGCAACTTTTTGTCACGTAAATTAATCACATAAAAACGGCGCTGATGAGAAGGACGACTGTAATCAATGATCACCAAGTTGGGGTTCGCACCAATGGCCTCATCCATGTAGGCTTTCACGCCATCGCGGAACAAATCAAAAGCCATTACATTGGCCAGATCTGCCGCCTGATACACCTCTTTCGCAAGGCGATCTGCGTACTTGTCTGGCGAGGCGATCAAAGGGAAAGGAATGAACAACAGGCAGCACAACTTTTTCATCATAGTATTTTGCTCGCTCTATCACTTCTTTGATATGCCGTGGCATCAATAAAGCATAACAGCCTCCCCTTTCCCTGCGGCTATCCTGCCACGGCCTGCTGCTCGCATCCGCGATGAACCGCTCAGCCTCTCCCCATAAAAGTCAGTAAAGACAATCACTCAAGCAAGGCGTCGAGACAGAATCTTATTATTAAGACAAAATGAAAAAAGCTGACACTGAAGAAATACACGGTGAGTAGACAGTATTTTTATTTATCCCTATAAAAATCACACACAAGCAAAAATGTAACACCAAACACTATTTGACCCTTTCGGTTTTCTGTCGATTGTTCGACATTAATCCCCATCATTTTTATATCTGTCTTTTTATATATGTATTTCTTCATATATTACGCGGAATTTTTTATTGATATTTTTATTAAATTGAATGCATAACCAATCACAGGCGCATTGGCATTGTATATTCATCATAAAAGTCAGATTTATTATGCCTCGCGCATCCTTTTCACTCTTCATACCTGCCAGCATTATTGAAATATACATCTAAAATATATCTTTATTTACCCATTCAATTTCACTGCAATAATGCGTGAACGATTGCGGTTATTAAATTGACAATAATTTGACAGAGATCGCGTCGAAATGAATGACAGAGAAAATTATTCTATGTTATTTATATCTCCATAGCACAAACACTCACCTCTTAACGCGCATCATGCTGCTCTTTTTCGCCAGGCTGGCTACCAAACCGTCCCGTCATAAGCTCATTTTTTCTTGTGATGGCACCGACTTAAACCCAAAAAAGGGGGATTTCTCCTACTTCCTTTTACACCTAAATTGATAAAATAGAACTGTGAAAATAGACGAAAAAACATATCTCTCTGTTCTTATTCACATGCTAGAGACCGTTCCCACTCCTGCAGGCCTCAAGTCTAAAGACGGGTATTTCGCTTATGCGAATGAGGCTTACCGTAAATTGGTTAACGCACCTCACGATATCGCGGGGTTAACGGATAGTGATCTGCCATGTGATACGGCGCAGTTTGCGGCCGAGTTTGTTGCACAAGACCAACAAGCCATGGCGCAAAATAAAACGGTGACCACCATTGATATTCATAATTATGCGCATGGTCACGATATTTTTACCTTTAGCAAACGTCCCGTTGTGATTAACGGCGAAGTATGGGGAACGCAGTTTCAAGCCGTCAATTTAAAATCGCTGGTTTACTTAGCGTCTCGTGCCGAAGTGATCGCACTTGATACCAATAGCTCTATATTATCCACAGCGGGCGGACCGGATAACATCACGCTTACCGCTTCACAAGAAATCGTGCTTTTTTGGCTATTAAGGGGCCGACAAACGAAACAAATTGCGCAATTGATCCACCGTTCACCCAAGGCGGTTGAAAAGCAAATTGCCAATCTGATTGCACGCTTTGCCGATTGTGGCGTCACCAATCGTGCATCACTCATAGAATATGCACGCTGCAATGGCTGGCTGACCTTATTTCCGGGACAACTGTTAAAAACGCCAACGTCTGTCATTGTCGATACCCTGCCGGTGGTATAAACCGGCGAGTATTGGCATGATTAAATTTGGCATTTTGCCCAGATAACAAGACACACCCGCTAACTTTTGCCTTTTATATTAGTCATCGCCCACTCTGCGCTTCCTGTATCGCCTCTCGCAAATAATCCAGCAATAAGGTTAAGCGGGCTGTATTTCTGATTGATGGCTTATACATCATATACAAATCCACTTCTGGAACGGGATAGGCCGTTAACAATGCCTGCAGCTCACCCGTTTCTAACGCTTTCGCGACCTGAAACATCGGCTGCAGTGTGATCCCGGCACCTTCTAATGCCGCCGCCAGTAACGCCTGTCCACTGTTCATAGTGAGGGTTGATGCCACCCTAGGGGTAATAAAGCGCCCTTTCTCATTAAAACGCCAATGTTGTGAAGCCAGTGGGTACTGACTTTGCAAACATTGATGTTGGACTAAGTCGTCCGGATGCCGAGGCATGCCCGCGCGGGCGATATACGCCGGAGTCGCGCACAAGACCATCGGATAGCTGCACAATTTGGTCGCGACTAAATACTCATAACCCTCAACGCGATCACGAAAAATCACGTCATAGCCTTCTTTTTTCACATCTGGCGGGTTGTTATCCAACGTCAGGTCAATCTCTAACTTGGGATACAGCATTTGAAAACGGGCCAATACCGGTGCCAATGCAGAGATCCCCACATTCACACTGCACGCCATTTTTATCCGGCCACATGGCTCATTCAGGTGTTTATAAATGTCTTCCTGCGCCGCTTTCAGCTCCGCCAAAATCGTGATACATCGGTTGTAATACTGCTCTCCGGCTGCCGTCAGTGCCTGAAAACGGGTGGATTTGGCCAGCAAGGTTGCGCCCACATCCGCCTCTAGCCCTCTGACATGTTTGCCCACCATTTGTGCGCTGATCCCCCGCTCTTCCGCGACCGCCGCAAACGATCCCAGCTCAACGGCCCGCACAAAAATTTCAATACTGGTTAATCGGTCCATACCCGCTCAGCGCCTCTCTTTCAATCACAATCCCTCCCCCGACACCACTTCACCATGCACAACAAACCCCGTCCACACACAGCAAACCTCGGACAAGAAACCACGCCAATTAACAACAAATAGCGCCGAGTAGAGTAGCACATTAGAAACTATGAGTTTCGATTGTATTCCACCAGAGCATCTTTTTCTTATTACACGCAGTGACTAAGATCACGCTTTGTTTCAACCTGCGTCTGCTCAGGCGCCGCTAATGGAAAGTCTCATGCCTCTCGCCGCATTCCCGAAAGAAATTGCCATCGGCGATATTTATCTGCCGCCCTTATTGGTTGCCGCCCTGCTCGGGCTGATTTGTACCTCACTCAGTGTGCGGCTGCTCAATCGCTTTCGCTGGTTTAGACACATAGTGAGTCCGCCTTTGGTAGAGCTGTCGCTGACCATTCTCTACGCCCTGTTTATCGGCACCCTCTTTTTTCCGTCTTAATGCTTTCGGAGTCTCTTTGTGATCAAACGTTTTACTCTCACATTTCTCTTTGTTGTTGCGGCACTGGCTGCCATTGGCTGGAAATATCAGCAATATCTCGACAATCCCTGGACGCGTGACGGACAAATCCGCGCGCAGATTGTACAGATCACCCCACGTGTGACCGGCCCGATCATTGCCATGCCCATCCATGACAACATGACCGTCAAAGCCGGTGATGAGTTATTCAAAATTGATCCGCGTACCTATGAAGCCATGGTTGCCAAGGCCACAGCCAGCGTGGCGCAAGCCCATGCACAACTGCAAAAAGCACAAGATGAATCCCGCCGTGGCCACTCTTTATCTCGCCGTCAGCCTGGTGCGGTGCCTCAACTAACGCTGAACCAACTCAATACCGCCGTTGAATCGGCCAAAGCCGGCGTATTGGTGGCAGACGCTGCGTTACAAGAAGCCAAGCTCAATCTGAGTTTCACTACCGTCAAAGCCCCGGTGGATGGCTACATTACCAACCTGACGTTACGTGTAGGCAGCCAAGTGGTGGCGAACCAACCCGTGGTGGCCCTGATCGATCAGCACAGTTTCTGGATTGAAGGCTTCTTCAAAGAGACCGATATTCGGGATGTCGCGGCAGGCACTGACGCCCACGTAACATTTATGGCGTACCCGGATCAACCTCTGGCGGCGCACGTTGACAGTATTGGTTACGGCATTGCAAAAACCGATGGCAGTACCGGTGTCTCCCTGTTACCGAACGTGAACCCGACGTTTCAGTGGATCCGCTTAGCGCAACGCATCCCGGTTCGACTGACACTGGATCAAGTACCGGACGACATTCAACTGCGAGTCGGCGCGACAGCATCCATCATCATCCATAAACACTCCCCTGCGGATACCTCGTTCACCGCAGGCATTCAACGCTTGCTTGCCGCTTGGCAGGAGTAACTATGATCAGCCAACGTGCTCGCTTACCGCTAAAGGTGGCGACGGCCTTGTGTCTCGCCATTGTGACCGCCCTGTGGCTCGGTTGGGAACGCCCGTACTGGGCCGCCTTCGCCGTGATTGTGATGGCTGCCACCGAAACGGCTGGTCATTCGCTGCGTAAAGGTCGTCACCGCTTGCTCGGTACGCTGTTTGGTGTGGTCATGGCCATCGTGTTAGCCGGGCTGTTTCCGCAACAGCCCGTCTTACTGCTGCTCAGTTACACCGCGTTTGCGGCATTTTGTGTGTATCACCAAACCCATCCGCACCATGGTTATGTCTGGAGCATCAGCCTGATGGTGTGTTCATTGATTTTGGTGATGGGGAAATTGCAACCGGATCTGACCTTTTCGGTGGCGGTGCTACGCATGCAGGAAACCATACTGGGTGTATTGAGTTTTACATTGGTCTTCAGTGTCTTGTGGCCAGCCTCCAGCCGCCGTGTGCTGTATCCGACATTGACTCAGTATTTTACCGATCAGCACCAATTGTTAGGCCGTGCCATTACCACACTGGCCGAACAAGGGACACTGCTGTCACCCTCAGCACTGAGTGAGAGCATGAAACGCCTGACCCGTCTGGATGATTTGCTGCAAGCGGCCGATGCCGACAGCTACCTTATCCATGCCAAACGCGCTGACTGGCAGGCCTTACTGACACACCTCAATGAGTGGGCCATGTTATGCGGACATCTGGCCGATACCTTGCCTCTGCTGCCGGTACTCGAGCCAGACACAGACACGTATCAACTATCCACGCAGTTTCTGATGCGCAGCGAGCAACGCGCCGCCTGGGCTCAAGACCTGCTGGCACACGCATCCGATCCAACGCATACCTACGTTGGTGATTCGCCACTTAACACTCTGGCAGCGCTGGATGCAGCGGTACTGGAATCAACAGCCAATAAGTCGGCCGATTCAAACACACACTCACTCCAGCATCATGCGGCCTTGATGCAGTTAGCGCGCCTGCTGGCAAAAATGGATGTGTTGCATGGCAAGATTGTCGCGACCTTGCAGCAAGCGTTGGATGATACGGCATCAACGCCGCGCCAGCGCCGTGTGTCTTCCTCCGCACAGAAAAAAGCACGCTGGAACCTGAACCCGGAAAATGCCATTCACGCGCTGAAGATTAGTGTGATCATCGGTATTTGTACCGCACTGTGGATCGCGGTACCCATGCCGGGTGGCCCCATGGTACTGCTGCTCGGTGCCATTTTGGGCAGCGTTATTTTATCGCTGCCTTTTGCCAATGCACGTTCCCTGCTAATCACCATGGTGGGCTGGTCCGTCATCATGCTGGCACAATATGTCTTCATCATGCCGCTGTTTACCGAAGTCTGGCAGCTTGCGGCCTTTTACTTCGTAAATACCTTTGCCATCTGGTATATCTTTGCGCAACCACAGCAACTGTTAATGCGTTTACTCGGCGCACAACATTTAGTCCTGATGACCAATGGCGCGATGCAACTCACCCCGCGTTTTGACATTCAGCAAGCGCTGCTGCAATTACTGCTAATTGGGGTGTCGATGTTTGTCATTTTTCTGGTCAACCACGGGCTGTTTTCCGGTCAGGCAGAGCATGTGTTTATCCGTCAATTGCGCTACTTCCGTACCGGCCTCAATGCTAGGCTGCAGCGTTTAGCAAAAGGGAAAGCACAGCCGCTGTGTTTCATGACACCGGTACCGTTGCGCAGTGTGGCTCAGGCGGAAATGGCCTTTTCACGCGTCAATCTGGCGATCTATCCCGATGTTGAGGCCGCACAAATACATACCATGCTGGCGCAAGCCTACCGGGTTTGTCTGCATTACCGTGCATTTGAAGACAGCTATCAGGCCTGGCTGGCACAACCGGCACCGCATAAAGCGGCTCCTCAGGCGATCAAGCGCATCACTCAAGATGCCTTGCAGGCACTGGCAGCCGGCTTGTCATCACCGGCAACGACAACGCCTCACTTACTGCCTGATCACGCGCAGCAACGTCTGAAGGCACTGACGCTCCGTTTAAGTCGCTGCACGCCTGACGATATGTTGTTACTGTCACTGACTCCGGTACAGGCCGAAGCGGATTACCTTCTGCTGGTTGCCCTGCAGCAGTGGATTGATGCCTGTCAGTCACTGTATGACCAACAAAAAACCTGTCACCTTACCGCGTTAAAACAGACCCCGTTTGCACTGTAACCCAGGGGAAGGCGCATAAGTGCCTTATCACTACCTCGATGGGGAGGGCTATTCCTTCCTCCCCATCGCCTGACAATGTCAGATTCAGCAAGCGTTCAGTCTGGAAACTAGCATCTTGTAGCGGCTTAGGTATAAGATGCCTCCTCCACACAGTATCACCATGGATTTTCACATGTATAAATTGGTTGCCCTTGATATGGACGGCACCCTGCTTAACTCGCAGAAAGCTATTTCCCCACGCACCAAACAAGCGATTCACGCTGCACGCGAACAAGGTGTCCACGTCGTGCTGGCCTCTGGCCGACCACTGGAAGGGATGACAAAGTACCTTGATGAATTAGAAATGCGCGGCGAAAACGACTACGTGCTGAGCTACAACGCATCACTGGTACAGCGCATTGCCAGCAAAACGGTGATCCGCAAGCAAATCATGACAGGCCTTGATGCTAAAAACATTGCCAGCCTGGCGAACGACTTTGGCACCTTTGTGCATGCCTTCAGCCCAGAGCGCGGCTTGATCACCCCACAAAATAACCCGTATACCCAGCACGAATCAGAAATCAATGATGTGGCGGTAACGGAAGTGGATTTCAGCACGCTAAGCGATGATGAAGAGATCATTAAAGTGATGATGATCGCCGATCCAGAAGTATTGAGTGCTGCCATTGCACAACTGCCAGCGTCACTGTATGAGCAGTACACCGTAGTACAAAGCGCACCATTCTTCCTGGAGCTGATGAACCCGAACAGCAACAAGGGCACCGGTGTCGCTATGCTGGCCGAGCACCTTGGCCTCAGCGCTGAGAATGTGATTTGTATGGGTGATGCCGGCAACGATCACCACATGATTGCCTACGCCGGTTTGGGTGTGGCAATGGGCAATGCGACTGATGATATCAAAGCGATTGCCAACCACATCACCGATACCAATGACAACGACGGCGTGGCAAAAGTGATTGAGCAGTTCATTCTGAACAAATAAGCCCTTCGTCCCTACCGCATCATCCGGCTGCTCCCCGAGAGAGTGGCTGGATGTGCCCCGCCCTTGCGGGTGAACAACCGTCCCCTAGACCACCTCCCATGGTAAAACCAATCTTTCTGCGCTGTCACGCCTCAATGCGAGACCAAAACCTCATTGCACATCACCATTTCATGATCATTTCATAACAACTTGGGACACAAATCACTCATAATCAACCCACCAATATGAAACAATACCTTTAGCGCATTTATTCATACATGGAGGTATAAACATGCAATTTTATGAGCAGTGCCCATCCTGTCAGCGACAAGCGGTACTCATCCAGATCCACCGCAGTTTTTTAGATAAGGTACTGAGGAAAGACTTTTTGAAATTTCGCTGTGCCGAATGTTCCGCCGAGATTTTCTGCCACCGTAACCGTAAAGATTTACGACTCCACAAAGCCGGTGCTGATACCGCTGATGTTTAATGCCTCTCAGCGCTACCGCATAAAACCGACACGTAAAAAAGGCATCGTTTAGACGATGCCTTTTTTAATACTGTTCCAATCCTCACCGAGCAGCAGCTCAGGACAATCAACACATCTTGCAGCTTTTGTCGCGCTTATCAAAATCGATGATGTTGCCACGGGTATCCAGCGACAATTCACAGCATTCCTGAAATAAGCCGCTCATTTTTTCTCGGCTCTTTTGTACGCGGGACTTCAGGGTGGAATAGCTGATCCCTTTCTCTTGTGCGTAGTCTTTTTGTGATTGGCCGTGCAAATCAATCGCCGTCAGCATTTCCGCTTCGTCTTCTGGCAATGCCTGCATAAACGGCATTAAACATGTCGCGAGCTCTTCATGGACACCCGGATCATCTTGCTCGAACCATAACTCTTCCGCAGATAAGGTTTTCGCGCGGCCTTTGGTACGGTAGAAATCAATGATCGCATTGTTCGCGACCTGAAACATCCACGCCTTCACTTTACGGCTGTCACGGATCTCCTCCAATCGCTGATAGGTTTTGATCAGAATGTCTTGCAGCAAATCGTCCACATCATCCGGATCCGCCACTTTGGCATGCAAAAAGGCTTTCAGGCTGGCGCGGTATTTCGGCCAAATCGCTTCAATGGTCAGGGTGTCGCTCATAACGTTATCAATGCTGGCTGTACAGAAGGAGAATTCATCTATTATATCAAAACACCGACGTTGGGTGCAGCGTCCGACATAAGACAGGCGGATGCCGCCGCTTTTTGCTTTGCTTCCTCTTGCGCCACTACCCGTTGCAACGCCAGCCAGAACTGATCCACAGAGGCACGGCTGGTCGCCTTGGCGCGGTAGCACACAATCTCTAACGGCACGGTCAACGCTGCTTGCTCCGGGAACGCCGGCACTAAGAGTCCCTCATCTAATTCTCGGCGCATGGCATAACGCGGCGCCCAGGCGACACCCAACCCTTGCACGGCCATCTGGATAACCGCTTCCGTTAACGTGCTTTCATACACCTGATTGAGCATTTGCTTACGGTCTTTCACCAACGGAAAGACCACGTTATGCAAAAACGTCTGTTCGGAATAGGCCAGATAAGGATAAGGCTGATTGTGAGGGTGAGACGCCAACAGCTCAGGCGAGGCCACCGGAATAATGTCTTCTTTGAGGACCAAAAGCTTATCGAATTTATCTTCAATCAGCAGCGAAGGACGCATGGCCTGCATGTTATAAGCCAACAGAATGTCGCTGGTGTTTTCTAAAATCGCCTGAAAATGATTATCCACCCCTTGTATGGAGGTGTTCATGACGATATTCAGGCCGTCAAAATCCGCCTTCCCCTGCTGAAAGAAAGATGGCATTAAATTCACCGCAAAGGAATGCAGACTGACAATGCGCACGGTGTTGTCTTTTTGCAGCGACACATCGGCAAAATCAGCTTTGGTGACCGACACTTGCGACAATAACGTTTCCACATACGGGGCAAACTTCTTGCCCGGTTCGGTCAGGGTGATGGGATATGACGTGCGATCAAACAGCGGCACCCCCACCCACAGTTCGAGGGCTTGAATGCGACGACTAAACGCAGATTGGGTCACGTGCCGCGCTTTCGCCGCCGCCCCAAAGTTGCCTAAATCCATCAAACACACGAAATCCTCTAGCCACTTAAAGTCCATCTCTTGTTTCCATTTGTCGGCACACGCGGTGCCCAATCACACTATTCACTATGCCATGATCTCTATGCCATGATCTTTATGCATAGTTTCATTCCAAATCAGCACCAGAAAGGAAAATACTCAGCACTTCTGTCGGGGTATGCTCAATCTCAAGAAAGAGACAGACAAGATGCCAACGGACAGCAGTTCATCCCTGCTTGGCTTACACAACAGAAAACGGAAGCGCCCTTATGTTTACCCTACTTAAAAATGCTGATCTTTATTCCCCACAGCCACTCGGCAAGTCGGATATCCTTCTTTGTCAGAATAATATTCTGGCAATCGCCCCTTCATTGCAAGTGAGCGGTCTGAAAGATGTGAATACTATCGACTGTACCGGCAAGATTGTCGCGCCAGGACTGATTGACCAGCACGTTCACCTTATCGGTGGTGGCGGTGAAGCCGGTTTTGCCAGCCGCGTACCGCAAGTGACCCTGCGTAAATTGATTGAAGCCGGTACTACTACCGCGATTGGCGTGATGGGCACAGACGGGATCTCCCGCTCACCGCGTGATTTGTACGCCAAAGCCGCCGCATTGCGTGTTGAAGGCATCAACACCTTCATGCACACCGGTTCGTACGAAGTACCAACGAAAACCCTGACCGGATGTATTCGTGACGACATCACCTTCTTACCGTGTGTATTGGGCGTGAAAATTGCGCTGGCGGATCACCGTTGTTCGTTCCCAACCACTGAAGAGCTGTCCCGCATTGTGTCTGACATTCGTATCGCGGGCATGCTGTCTGGCAAACGTGGCGTACTGCATATCCACATGGGTGACCTGGCGGATCCGTTTGCACAAATTAACGAACTGCTCAACATGGGCTTGCCTATTCACCACTTCTCTCCAACCCATGTAGCGCGTAACGAGCACCTGTTTAAAGATACCCTCGCATTCGCCCGCAAAGGCGGTTACATGGATATCACCTCGGGCGGCAGCTGCTTTGAAACGGCTGAGCAAGCAGTACGCTATGCACTGGAAGCGGATGTGAATCCAGCCCGTATTACCATCAGCTCTGACGGTAACGGCAGCCTGCCTAAATTTAATGACACAGGCAAACTGGTGGGCATGGCCGCTGCTGATGTAAACAGCAACCTGATGATGCTACCGAAGATGATTGATTTGGGGATCCAACCAGAAATCGCGATTGCAATGATGAGCGCCAACGTGGCCGATTCGCTAGGCATCAAGAAAGGCCGCCTGCATGAAGGCGCGGATGCCGACCTGTGTATCTTCAATGATGACTTCACCCTCGACAGCGTGATTGTGAACGGTCGCACCATGATGCTGCACGGCGAAGTGTTAGTGCAGGGGAATTACGAGTAAGAGCCGAGAAACGAGATCCTAGATCCTAGATCCTAGATCCTCAGAACTCGAAACTCGAAACTCGAAACTCGAAACTCGAAACTATTTTCCGGCCCCAAAAACAACAAAACCACCATGACGGTGGTTTTGTTATTTTTAACGAACACAATGAACAGTATTAGTCCACCAGCGTAATTGAATCCAAGATCCCTTTGCCGCTGTGAATGCCGCCTTCGTGTTCTTTGGCAGGTTTGCTGCGCACCAAATACCCCACATAACCTTGCTGTCCTGTCATGGACTGGGCGGTCATAGGCTGGCCGTTAAAATGAGCCGTGAACAAGCCAATCTCACTGACTAAATCCGCCACCACCGTCATTTGACCATTGCGTACCCCCAATGCCGGACGATCACGCTCGTGCGGATACAAACGTTGCATCAGCGCCCAGGCGGCATATTCGTCAGGCTGTAAGGCCGCCAGGGTCTTGGCAATATCGTCACCGAACACACAGTGACCGCCACCTTCCCCTTGGTTTTTCAGCACCCACGCCGCCGGATCAGCTTGGGTCATGAACCATTCCACGGTGTCAGTAGAGATCGGATGCATCGCGGCTAAAACGCTTTTCACCTGCTCGGCTTGGAATAAATCCAAGCCCCAATGGGTCAAGTCGCTGGCTGGCATGCGCGTTAACAACATCTGCATCGCTTTGCTGGTCGCCAGTTGCTGACTCACCGTCGCATTCACCGCCACACGGTGCTGTTCGATAAACACGCGGGTCTGGCTGAGCGCGTTCATCGACATAGCCGATTCACTATCTCTATCAAGGGAGCTATCTCGGTCAACGCTATCTTCGTCAACCCTATCTCGGTCAACTTTATCTTGGCAAACGGAAGTCTCTGGCACCAAATAATCTTCCGGCTGATACCCTGCACGCAGGTACACCACATCCACAGGCCCCAATCCCGCCAAAAGCAGACGCTGGCCGTCTCCGGTCGATAAATCTGTTGCTAACTGAGCAAAGGTGCGGCGCACGGTACGCACACCCAAATCCTGCAAGGCCACCTCCAGCAAATGCTGATCGTAAACATTGTCCTCATCCGGCTGCACCACCATCACAAACAACGGCGCACCGCTTTCATCAAACGAGGCTTTGATCTGCTCAGCCGCTTGGGCAATCGCCCCCGCCAAGTGAAACAAACAGGCATTGGGCGCAGGCACCGCAGCAGGGTTTTCTACCCATTCTTGATAGAGCGACGGCCACTGTTGCTGCACATACGCATGCAACTGAGTCGCACGCTGACCAAACGGGCCCATGCCGGCAGCAATACCGTTGAACTCAATCACTTTCGCCCCTTGCTGGCGATCGTCCATATAATCGGTACGCATCAATAACAAAGGCTGACGCGGTGGCGACAACGGGGCATCAGCGGTACCGTGTAACTGCTTGTGCAACGTCATCAAACGGCCAAAAAACGGATCCGCCTGTGCCATATCATGCAGTGCCGATTGCACAAACGCCGCGTCTTCCGACACGGCACTGATCAACTGGCTGATCAACGGCGTTACCGCCAACAAATGGTCAAACGCCGCACGCTGCAAGGTGATTGGCGCCAAGCTAAACGGGCAATGGCGCGCCGTACCATCGGGATTTTTGATCGCCACACCGTGCATCATGGCCCATTCACTGGCTTCAGCAATCACACTTGCCGATGGCGGGATCGGCGCAGACAATACTGGTGCAGACAATGCCGAGGCAGATAAAGGCAACTCAGGCGACGGCCAAGCCAAGGTGGCTGTTTTCATGTTCAATTTCTTCTTTTGCTTTTTGTGCTAAGTAAAGCGCGCGGTATTCGCCGTCTTGCCTTACCAATTCATCATGTGTGCCTTGCTGGATAATGTGTCCCTTATCCATCACCACGATGTGATCCGCATGTTTGATGGTCGACAAACGGTGCGCCACCGCAATCACGGTACGGCCCTGCTGCATGTTCGACATCGCCGCTTTCACCGCTTCTTCCGACTCACTGTCGATATTCGCGGTCGCTTCATCCAACAGCAGAACCGGTGGATCGTACGTCAGCGCACGGGCCAACGCCAGTAATTGACGCTCACCCACCGACAGTTGCGCCCCGCCAAAGCCCGGCTGATGGTGATAGCCTTTTGGCAAACGTTCAATGAAGGTCGACGCTTTCACCTGACGCGCCGCTTCCATTGCCGCCGCTGCATTCGGCTCACCGTGGGACAAATCAATGTTGTCGAGCAAGGTGCCGTTAAACAAGTACGGATCCTGCGACACCAAACCGATACGCTGACGCAACTGCGCATTCGGCAGGGATTCAATCGGCTGGCCGCCAATCAAAATGTCGCCGCTCTGGTGCTGGTAAAAACGCATCAAAATATTGATCAACGAACTCTTGCCGCTGCCGCTGTGGCCGACAATGGCAGTGAACTTGCCGCCTTGTGCAGTGAAACTGATGTTATTGAGCGCATTTCGCCCCGGCTCATACCCAAAGCTGACATCACGGAATTCAATGTCATTGTGATGACTCGCGGCACTTAACATCGTGTCAGCAGCTGTCGATGGCTTCGCAGTCAATGATACATTGGCTGGCACATTGGCCGTTACAGGCTCATCGCGGTGCAGCGCATCGGTTTCATCATCCAACAACTCAAAAATGCGTTTGGCCGACACGGTCGCCACTTGCAGCTTACGCAGCTCCATCGACAACATGCGGAACGGTTCAAAGAAACGCTCAATGTAGTTCAGGAAGGCATACAGGGTACCGATCTCCAGCACACTGGTGATCGACGCCTGACCAAACCAGCCGACAATCACGATGGTCGCCAAGCCGCCGACTAAGCGGGTGAACGGCGCCAACATCAAGCAATCAATGCCAATCGAGCGGGTACGGAAAGTAAACCAACGCTGGTTACTGTCTTCAAACTTGTCTTTAAACGTTGCTTCCTGACGGAACGCCTGAATCAACGCCATGCCTTGCAGCGACTCGTTGATCTGGTTGTTGATGTTACTCACCTGCTGACGAATACCGTCGAAAATCGGCATCGAAATGGTGCGATAGCCGTGCATGGTCAGCAGCAACACCGGGATCAGCACCAGGCTCAGCATCATCAAACGCCAGTCCAGCAGCGCAATCGCGATGAAGATACCGATCAAACGCAATGTGCCCTGCAAAATCGTCGGCACCGTCGAGACATACATATCGCGCAGTGATTCGGTATCGTTAGTCAGGTACGACACCAGCTTGCCTGACGGCAAATTGTCAAAGGTGCGGATCGGAAAACGCAGCACATGGTTAAACAGCGCACGACGAATATCATTCACCACCAGCAAGGCACCATGACGGAACGAAAACGCCTGCAAAAACTGGAACGTGGCTGAGAACAAATACAGCCCCAGCACCGCGCCGGTCAGCATCAGCAACTGTGGCCATTCAAACTGTTGCGGCACGATCACGTCATCGATGATCACTTTCGCCAACCACGGAATGGTCATCTCCGCTGTCACGGCCACCGCCAACATGGCAAACGCGGCAATAAAGCGCATTTTGTGCGGCAAAGAGTAGGCGAACAGGCGGGCAAACATTCCCTTGTTTTTCGATGTGTTTCTCGATGTATTTGTCGATTTGTTTATAGATGCTGCCGCTGCCTGTGCAGTGTTTTGTTTGGCATTAGGCATGACATTCTCCTGCTTCCGCCAAATCCGTGTCAGATGCCGTTGATACAGCGGCTGATGACGGATGACTCAATTGGTTCTGACGCTGATACACCGTGGCATACCAGCCTTGATTTTCCATTAAGGCTTTGTGGCTGCCCTGCTCCGCAATACGGCCTTCTTCCAGTACCAGAATATGATCCGCGCCATACAGGTTTGGCAGACGCTGGGTGATCAGCAGGACGGTTTTATCGCCATAATGGGTGCTCAGGTTATGACGCACACGGGCTTCGGTTTTCATGTCTAACGCACTGAACGGATCGTCCAGCAACAAAATGTCAGCGTCTACTAACAAGGCACGGGCCAAGGTGATGCGCTGCTTCTGACCGCCCGACAGGTTGCCGCCGTTTTCACTCAGCGCGGTCTGGAAGCCGTCTTTCATCGCCTCGATTTCTTCTTTGATACCGGCCATGTCAGCGGCATGCATGATGGCCTCCATCGATGCATCCGGTTTGCCCATCGCGATATTTTCCGCAATGGTGCCGGTGAACAACAACGGTTTTTGCGGTACCCACGCCATGGTGCCGCGCAATGACGAGAACGTCAGGCTGTCGGTCGAGATCCCGCCGAGCGTAATGTGTGAGGCGTCATCCGTCAGGCCATATTGGCGCAACAGCAAGCTAAATAGCGTACTCTTGCCGCCACCGGTCGGGCCGGTAATGCCCACCAAGCCACCCGCTGGCACTGAAAACGCCACGTTTTCCAATGCTGCGTGTTCATTCTCAGGATAAGCAAAACGGTTGATCTGCATCTCGATGGCCATCGGCGTATGGGCTGGCAAGGTTTGCTCGCCTTCCGTTACTGCCGGCTGTTCCGCAAACAGTTTTTCCAGACGATCCCACGACGTATTACCACGCTGGAAAATGCTGAACTGCCAGCCAAACTGCATGAATGGCCCCAACAATTGCGCCAGATACAGGGTAAAGCTGGTGAACAAGCCCACAGTGATCTGCCCTTGGCTGATCAACCATGCGCCGTAACCTAAGGTGATCACAAACGAGGTGCCGTAAATCATCTGAATGGTCGGGCCAAACAGGGAATCCACTTTCGACACCGCCACGTTCGCTTCTAGCGTGTCATCCAACGCTTTTTCAAAACGCTGCTGCTGACGGGCTTCCAACGCGTGCGAGCGCACCGTCACAATACCCGACACCGTGTCACGCGCTTCTTCGTTCAGATGGGAAAACGCGGCCTGCGCACGACCAAACGACTGCTGCACACGCACGCCGTATTTACGGGTCACCCACACCAACAGCGGGAACGGCAACAAGGCCACCGCCGTTAACTGACCGCTGACCACAAAGATCATGCCGAAAATCACCGTCAGACCGGCGATCAGCGAATCGACCATGGTCATCACACCGCCGCCTGCTGCCTGCTCGACCGCATTCAGATCGTTAGTGGCATGAGCCATCACATCACCTGGGCTATGCTTGCCGTAAAACGCCGGCGACAACAGACTTAAATGGGCAAACAACTGGCTGCGGATCACCCGCGTTAATCCCACCGATGCACCATATAACTGGTTCTGCCACACATAGCGCAGACCATACATCGCCAGCACCGCCACAAAAATGCCCAGCAGGTGGGTCAGTAAGAAAGAGCGGGTTAACGTATCGTGACTGATGGCATCAACAATGCGGCCAATCAACCACGGTGGCATCAGGTTCAGCAGGGCGACTGCCTGCAGCCCGACAAAGGCAATAAAATAACGTCGGGCAAACATTTTCATGTAGCCGCGTAATTTCCACAGAAATTCCATAACGGAGGTTACTCACAGGTGCTGGATAGGGTGTTTTTCTCTCGCAAGAAATCATCAAAGCTCAAGGTGTCTTGCGCTTCTTTTTGTTGCTGCGCCGCAATGGATGAGACGGCCAAGGCCTGAAGCTGAGCCACATCGTCCGCATTCACAGCAGCCTGCTGTAACACGGCATGATGCTGCTGAGCCAGTTGCAACACAAAAGTGCGATAGCTTACACCATGACGCTGAAGATCCGCCAACAGTTGTGCCGACGGGGTCAGCGTACTGTCTGCAAACTTATCTTGCTGACGTTGCAGGCTGCTTTGATAACCGGCTTCCGCCATGCCGTAAGCGCTGTCTAATGCCGCAGCGAGAGGTTGCATCGCCGCAAGCAGTGACTCGCCCATTGCCACCAATGGCTGTGCGCCGTCTACCGTTGGCAACATCAGCCCCGGCTTGCGGCCTTCCGTCGCCACTAACTCCTGACGTAACTGGATGATCGCCATTTCTTCCGGCTCCAATTCCGGACTCGGTGCCAGCGCACAATAGGTCAGGAAGGCATCCAGAAAATGGCTCTGGCTTTCATCTATCCCCACCGGCAGGTACGGATTGTTGTCCACACTGCGCAGCTCAACGTATTCCACCCCTTTGCGGCACATGGCATAAAGCGGACGTAAGTCTTCACTCACGATTTTCGGACGAATCGCACCGTACAGCTCATTTTCCATTTGCAGGACGGACGTATTCACCTGCTCACCCGCATCGATACCGGCATAGCCGTCACTTTGCAGGGTCAGCAGACGATACAAATCGTTCAGGTAAGCGGCTTTGTTGTTATAGCTGATCGCATGCTGCGATTGTTCACTACTGCCATAACCCAAATTACTCAGACGCAGTGAGGTTGCCCACGGCAGATAAAACGTCTCGTTATCCAACGCCTGCAACGGGTGCTCACGCCCTTCAAGATAACTGCTATCTAGTGCTGGAGAGGCACCAAACAAATACGGTACCACCCAGCCATGACGTAGTGCGTTACGGATAAGGTGGAAATAACGGCTGGAAATAAACGCCGATAACGGCAGTTCACTGCCTGTTTGCTGATGCAACTGCTGCCAGAACGCCTCCGGCAACGAGAAGTTATAGTGAATGCCCGACACGGTTTGCATGCGGCGGCCATAACGGTTCGCCAGACCCTGACGGTACAGCTTTTTCAGCCGCCCTGCGTTGGACTGGCCATAATCGGCAATGGTGATCGCCGACTCGTCCGGCAGACGCGGCGGGAAACTTGCGCCCCACAGCACCTCCCCTGCTGGCAGTTGTTTCGCCACGGTGTGGTGCAAGGTGGTCAAAAACGCGAACGTCTTTTGCTTATCGGTTTCTGCCGGGGTGATCAGCTCTAACTGCGCTTCGGCAAAATCGGTGGTGATATACGGGTGCGTTAACGCCGCCCCTAATGCCTGCGGGTGTGGCTGATCAGACAATGTTGCCGCAGCTGTCGCGCGGATCCCTTCTTTTTCAATCCCACGACGAATACCTGTCAGGGTGGCGGCCAAATCCGCTGTAAGTGTAACGGGTGCTGACGCTGTTGGAGACACAGTCGCCGCGACCGGCGCATCAGAAGTGATTGCTTGTTGCATGTTCTTTTTCTTCGCTCTTCACGCAAACAGCGATGAGAACCAAGCCCGATTGCTGGCCCCATCGCTGTTTGTGGTGGTGTTCAATATCTGTAAGACGTGTGGGGACGGGAAAAGACGACAGAAAAGGTGAAAAAGTTTGAGAGCAGGGAAAAGCAGGGGCGAGTTTTTAGGAACGAGGATGAGCGGAAGAGCAATGGTGCTGTGGTGCTGTGGTGCTGTGGTGCTGTGGTGCTGTGGAACGCTACGTTGTCTGAAAATGGGTATCCAGCATTGCAACCCAAGAAAAGGCGATTAAACTGCTTGACAACATAGGGGCGGATCCCTAAATTACAAACCGACCGAACGGTCAGCCGATGTGAGACATGTGATGACGATGGACAAAAGACACCATATTATTGAAGTCGCGACTCGATTATTTTCTGAGAAAGGATTCGAGAAAACGCCTATTTCATTGATCTGTGAAGAAGCTGAGGTTTCTAAGGGATTGGTGTTTCATCACTTCAAGAATAAAAATGACCTGCTCAGGGAAGTGTTCGTTCATATCACTTCTGTCATTGAAGAAGTGGATCAACAAGATGCCCATATCGATGTGAATGACATTCGCATGGAATCATTGATCAACTCGATCTTTGATGGAATGACCAAACCTGAACACCGAAAGATGTATCAATTTAACTTCAGTGTCATGGTCCATCCAACCACACGCTCTATCGTTGTTGACTTGATTGATGAAAGATACCAAGGCTTGCAAACCTCAACAGAAGAGGTATTTCGCGCGCTTGGGCATGACAACCCTTCGGTCATCACGAAAATGTTTATTGCAGAGATTGATGGTATCGCCATGAATTATCTGCTTAATGACGATTTTCCAATCAACGAAATCCAGCAAGAATTCATTAAGAAATACTGCTAATTTCGTAAAAATCACGCATCACCAATGCGTGATTTTTTTAAACCCAAAACACTGACCGACCAGTCGGTATTTATCTTAAAAGAGAGAAAAAATGAATACGCCTTACCACATTCAATATGAAGCATTCGCAAACGCAGGCGGTCTTTACGATGAACGACATGCCAAATTGTATGCCGAGTTTGCCGATGATCTGATTGCAGACGGCAGCTATTCCATTGTGTATGAAGGTGTGGCACACGCTTGCTATACGCCCATCACCATTGATGCCGCGCCACATTTAAAGTGTTACGTATTGGCTCCGCTGGCGGTCCTTCCTGAGTACCAAGGGAAGGGTTATGCAACACGCTTAATGGAGCAAGCAGAACGTGAGTTAGATGCCGATGTGATCTTTGTGATGGGCGAACCCTTTCATTACGGGAACCGCTACAACACACCGCACAACGTGCTGCCACCGGTGAAAACGCTCGCGCCTTTAGAGTGCTGGTTCGCCAGAGAATTAACCCCTGGTGCGCTCGATAACGTCGGTGAATCGACCTCAACAGTGAAAGGCCCGTATGCCTCGCCGTTGATGTGGGGCCACCCGAGTGAACAAGTGTAATTAATCATTGAAAGGGCAATGTTTTGCCCTTTCAATCTGACATTGAGAATAGCCACAATGAACCTTTCAAAACACGAACAAAGAGTGTTGCACGTACTCGCATTAGGCGGAGAAATTCAATACTCAAGAAACGGCAGTAGTAAAATAAACGAGATAGCTTGTTTTTCCCGCGAAGGCCATATCTTGGCAGATTGCACCATCGAGATATTCCAGCGGTTGAAAAACAAAAAGCTGATCCGTTCGAAAAACAGTGCGCCGTACCGAATTACCGCATTAGGTGCTTCTTCGGTTAAATCACAAATGTTTCAACGTTAATGTGTTATGGACACTGCGTTTTAGCACCATGGAAAATCATCGCAGTTATATCGATAAGCCCCGTTATAACAACAGACCAATAAAGGGGGCATCTTTATGTCCCTTCAATCTAATCACGCGCCTCCAATGCCAACACAAACAGGATCTGCTCAATAAAAAGCGTCAGTTTATGGTGTTTTCTTGAATTTGATCTGGAGTAACGGTGATAAGTACCGTTTGGGGTAACGCAGACAAAGTGGCTTCAGGATTCAATGCCTGCGAAGTGTAAGGTAAAACGTGTAATTGAATCATTGCCGTGTGATGACGTTCTGTCGGTATCCATTCAATATCGACCACTTCACCTCCTACCTCCAAATCAAAGCTATTCGTTACAGGCTCTGCATCCAATGTGCTGACCGTTATGAAATACTCGTATTGGCAGAGGCTACCCTTCCCTTGGGTACAATTGATGTTTTCAGTCTGCACACTGAATAGCTCAACCTGCAATGTTTTTTCAACGTCTGGAGAATAGGTATTCAGGTCAAGAATCTCATCAACAAGCAAGTACCTTTCATCCATTGAATACCACGGAAGACATCCGCTAAACATCATGCACCCCGACAAGGATAAGCATAATAAGATAATGATAATTCGCATGATATCGCTCACTGTAGAAAACAGCATCATCGCAATGCGCTGCGTTCAACGCGAATTTCAATCACTCGTTTTGGAACACGGTCGATTTTTATTCGTTCACACACTGCAAATCACATAGCATTCAAAGCGTACTGATTTAGTGATGCAATCTCATCGTTAGTTGACGGTGATATCGTAACTCGTGATTGGACGTGAATAAGTTATGCGCTTTGATAAATGAAAGAACAACGCATTAGTTTTGGTTATTTGCCGTCAATGCCCTGTGGCTCAATCGCTATAACGTGTAGAAATGGTCATCGTATAACTGCCCTCGAATTTCATAAGCATTGGGTTCGATTGTTGATAATTTGAAGCCACACTTTTCTAAGACTCTTTCTGATGCAATATTGCCTTTGGTAACGACGGCGTTATAACGATTTATCTCGCCAATATCCTGAGACCAAGCGACTAACGCGGCAAGTGATTCAGTCGCATAGCCTTTACCATGGAAACTCGGTAATAGTAGATAACCCATTTCAGCCACACCGCCAACCAAATTGAAACCCGTTACACCAACCTTGTTTCCAGATTCTTTTTCTGTAATGACCAAGCATAACCAGTGCTCTGAATCTACTGTCCAGTTTGGTAATCTAGAATCAAAACCAGCCTTAACATCAGCCTCGCTCGGCTCATCAAAACACAAAGCGATTATCTCTGGATCAGTCTGAAGCTCATAGTATAAAGACCAATCCTCGTTAGATAGCTGTCTCATTGTTAAGCGCTTTGTCTCGATATTGATAGTCATAAGGTGTCAGTGTCCAAATCAGAGCTGTGAAAAATATACCCTTTCTCATTAGAAACGCTAAGTCAACACCAAAGTCCAGCTATCTAGGAAAGCCGTACAGAATCACTGTCTTTAACTACTAAATCTCTACGACTCTCCCCTGATAGTGATACACTTTCCGCATCAGAATTATCGAGAAACCCTATGTTTATCCATCATGTTAACGGCATCGACTGGCTAGTCATTACTGCTTTTGAAGAACTAAAAACACTATTTATCGAAGACGCTGGTGCGATCCCCGCTTGCTTCTCTACCACCAGCGAGTTGAGCCTGATAGATCAAGCCAAGCGCACATATGGATATTTGCCTTCACTCAGCGGCGTCATCACCGATACCGGCACGTATCAAAGCAAAGATATCGAAGAAGATTTGAACCCACAGCTTGCCTGCATTGTTGAGGGGCGTGGCCGAGTGTTTATCTATCACGGCGGCTTTGTGGCTTTTGTGGATGACGAGCAAACCTTTATTACCCGAATGGACTGAAACTTATTCAGTACGTTGAAGCCAGTAATTTGAAGTCGGCTAATTGGCATCCCTAGCAAGGAATGGGGCATATCTATGCCCATTCCATCAACCCAATCACATACAAACTCAACGGCAACGTCACTCCCCATACTTCACCACAATAAGTCCATCAGTATCAAAGCCGCGTGCTTTTGCCATGACGATGAATTTTTCCATCACGCTAGGATCAACCGTTGGGGTGCGCGCGAGTAGCCATAGGTACTCGGTAGAAGGGCCAGAGACAAAAGCGTATTGATAACCTGCGTGATCAAGTTCAAACACCACATACGCGCCATAGAAAGGGCCAAAGAACGACACTTTCAGGTAGCCTTCATCGGCACCATTGACGAAATAAGCTTTACCTTCCGCTTGCTGCCAGGCATTTTCTTCGACTGAAAAGCCTCGATTAATCACCCGAACGCCACCGTCATCACGCAGGCTGTATTCTGCGGTGACTTGAGTTAACCCACGCTCAAAGGAGTGATCTAAACGGGCAATTTCATACCACTTGCCCAAGTAGCGGTTGAGTTCAAAATTGGATACTGGCTGTACCGTGTCAGGCATACCGGTACACCCCGTAAGCCATAACAGACTGAACAAGAAGACAAGCTTTTTCATACGACATCCTTGTGTTGATAGCCCGAACAATCAGGCATTTACATCATGGCAACATCACACCATAACCTATCAGATAAGTATAGTGTTATCAGTAGGATAAACAGTGTTGTCGTTAGCTTTCTCTACACTTTAGCCACTACAGGATTATGGATGAGCGACAAACCACGATAAATAAGCTTTTCTTTGCCGATATTTGTTTTCAAGACAATTATTCAAAATGGAAAAGTAGCCCGTTCCGGTTGACGATTCCACCGTCTCAAACTCGCAGTCCGCATACATGGCTTTTTCCCATAAGGCTTGCGAGGCTTGGAGGGTGCGTACATATTTAGGGTCATTAATTTCAACGAGGTACTTCACAATGGCATTCACCGCAACCTTTTCATCGGCTACCGCCTTTTCAGTGCACGCATCCATCTCATATTGTGTCTCTGCATTTATGCATGTTTCACTTCGAGGCGGCTGATAGCAATCCGCATCCTGTCCACTCGCATGTACATAGACAGAAGCCCAAAGAACCCCACATACCAACATAAAACATCGTGTACATATTCTTTCTTTACGCATATTTCCTTTGTACCGATGCTTTATGCATCAGTCAGATCCAATCCATGACAATAGGGCAAACAGGATAGAATAAAATTCCGCGTCCTAGCTGATGTCCCTGTTCATCTTTCGACGAGGCACAAACAATCTATAGACTGTCAATGCGATTGCCGTCGTTTCAATGCCCGTCATCTCAGTTCATTAAAAAGAAACTTGCCTATTACGGGGTGTCACTTCATATCTCACACTCTGAAATGACGTTGAAAGGTACAATGATGATCCCCCCAATCTGCTGTCTTTGCCACAAGGACTACTATGATGAACCGCCGGGATGTGCGGGAGAGTTCGTCAAATTCAAAAACTATCAGGCGATTAATGAGGTTAATACTGATACTGGTGCATTCACGCTGAATGAGCCGAGTGGCTATCGGTACTTTTGTTCTCGCCACCTCCCCCATGCTGTTGCACTTTCACATAAAACGGCAGAAGAAGCGTTTGATGCACTGCAAAGCCAGTTTGCTGACGAGATTGAACAAATCAAGCAAGCTAATCAGCCGCTGTCTTTGTGGCAACGCGTGAAACGAGCTTTCAATCAATAAATAAGCAAGAGGCAATCAATACATCACTTGCAGGGCGAACGTGACGTGATCGCCTTCTGTCGTTGCTTGGGTGGCAAATTCGTTTTGCCACATCAGAGAGGCTGACAGTACGGCATTGGCCACTGCGGTGTGATAACTCACACGCGGCCCCCATGACCAGGTGCGAAACGTTGTGGTCGATTTGGAATGTGCGGATACGCCTTTACCGGAATCGGTAGAGAGTTGTTGTACGCCCACGCCGGAAAGGCCAATGCCGACCATGCCGCCAAGCAACAATACGCGCTGTTCAACCGTGGCACTCAGGCGGGCAATGTCACCGCTGTCATAGTCGGTTTTGTCGTTCGGAGTATTGAAGCCGACGCTGGCGTGAAGGGAGGCATATTGACCAGTGACAGGTTGGTGATAACTGAGCGCTGCGGTCGGCACGATGCTCCAGTACTCGGTACTGAGTGACGGTTTGCTGGTTGAGGCATCCTGTCCGGTCGGCGCATAGAAGGCCAATTGCAGGTCAGTTTGCCAATGGTCATCCATCGTGTAGGCCAGCATGATGGGAGTGAACACCATATCGCCCAGTCCGCTGGCATTAGCACTGGTATTATCAAAACCGCTCGCCGTTGAAGACGAACGGGGCTCAAGAGAGACATACGGCAGCTGCACGTGCATGGCATACGTCCAGCGTTCCGCCAGTGCAATATCCGGCCGCCACAGGATATCCAGCGAAACCGATTCAAACGAGACAGCGTCTATTAACGCATTCTCACTGTGTGCCTTGCCGTCATAAAAGTGTGTGGTTAGCCCAACCTGCCAGTGCGGCGGTTCAGGCTGGTGTGAATACTTTGATGCCGTGGTGGGAACCGTAAGATCATTCACGGTACGCCAGCGCAGTACATCACTGATCCCTTCCGCCGCTTGTACGGTCGGGCTGGCCGCGAATATCACTACCAAGGCAAAAATGCCGCGCTTTGCATTGGGGTGAAATTCGCCCATAGTCCATTTTACAACACTTCCCAGAACGCCTTCCTGCATGGTGTTGTTGCCTCCTGCTGACCGCCCTTTATCACCTTAGTCACTGACGCTTTGATGCGCTACTGTCTGAAGCGGCTTACCTTCACCAATGATAAACTCTCAATCCACGATAAACACATTATTGGTAAATAGTTGATTGATGATATCGGCCGAGGACGAGCCTGCCTCTAAACCCAAGCCAGCAACGTCCACGTTTTCTAACAGAATACCCTGCGTGCCCGCCGGATTGCCGCCGCTGACGGTGGTGAGATCCAACCGCAGGCTGTCTGTGCTCTCGACACTGGCGGTGATGTTATCGAGCAGACGATCTAAATCGCTGCTGCCGTCATCCGGTAAAATCTCGGCGATATTGAGCTGATCCAGCCCCACTTCCATGTCTTTGACGGTATCGGTCACACTGGTGCCTGCGCCGCCCACATCGCCCGCTTGCCACACAAAGGTATCGGCCACGCCATCGCCGTTGCCATTACGCGTACCGCCCCACAAGGTATCGTTGCCCTCGCCGCCAAACAGTTCATCGCTGCCTGCGCCGCCCACCAGAATGTCATCGCCCAAACCGCCAAACAGCCGTTCGTTGCCGTCTGCACCAATCACCAAATTGTCGCCGTCAGCATCCCCTTCACCCACTGCGTTGCCCGTCTCGGTCAGGTTATCCATCCGCACATTGATGACTAACGCCGTTGATTCTGCCTGACTGCCATCACTTTCCTGCGAAATCGCCACCACGGTGAGCGGGTTGCTGCCTTGGGGCAAATCGGCAATGAACAAATCATCCAACTGCGCAACAGGCACTTGCCAACTGCCGCCGCCCAAGTCTGTGCCCACTTCCGTGCCGCTGGCATTGACCAACCGGCCTGCACCCAAGTCGCGCACTTCCACCAGCAAGGTTTCATCCGCATCGGCCGCTGTGACAGCCAAGCCCAACAGCGGCACTAATACGCCCAGCGCCGCGCGGGTATCGGCCATTTGCGGCACCGTCAGTTCCAGTGTCGGCGGTTCCGGTTTGGGCGTGACCGTCACATTGATGGTGGTGGTTGCTTGCTGCGGTCCGCCGGAGCCCACATTGCCGTTATCATTGGCGACCACGGTGATCACATCGTCCCCTTTGAAATCCGGCGCGCCCTGATACGTCACGCCGCTGGCAAGCAAAGTGTTAATCGCAGCCAAATCGCCACTCAGCGTCACGTTGCCGCTGCCGTTATCGGTAATCGTCACGCCTGTGGTATCGCTGACGGTTAATGTGCCGTTGGTGGCACTCAAGGTCACGGTCATCACACCGGTACTGCCCGCTTCATTGAAGTCCACGTCACTCACGCTCAAACCAGAAATCACCAAGGCGCTGTCTTCTTCCACGGTTTGATCGCCGATAGTCGGCAGCACCGGTGCGTCATTGACCTGATTCACAGTAATCGGCACGCTATCGCTGTCTTCTAAGGGGCCGCCGATGCCTGTATTGCCTTGGTCATTGGTGGTCATTTGCAGGGTGTCATCGCCGTTAAAATTGGCGTTCGGTTGATAATTTATCCCCGCCGTCAGCAAGGCGGTGAGGTTCGCCAGCGATCCTTCCAGTACCAGGGTGCCGGTGCCGTCCCCCGTAACGGTAATGCCTGTCGTCGGAGACCCAGAAGGCACCGACAGCACCCCGTTGTTGACCACCAGCGTGACCGTCATGGTGCCGACTGACACCTCGTCCACGTCCACATCGCTGATGCGCAGGGTGTTAATCAGCAATACCGCATCTTCATCCGTAGTTAATGAGGCGGGCACCGTATTCACGGGCGCATCGTTCACCGCTTCAATGTCTAGCGTGATGGTCTGAAACACTTCGAGGGCATCCGTCGCCACATTGCCGTTGTCCACCGCCCGAATCGCCAAATTCAGCTCACCGTTCCAGTTGTTGCTGTTGGCGTTGCCCGGAATAAAGGTCAGTGAAGCCAGTTGCGAGGCCTCGACCGTCACCAGCCACACGCCGCCCCCTTGATTCACGGCCGTCCCCGTCACGCCCGCCGGCAAGGCAATTTGGCTGGAATCGGGCACGTTGCTGATTTCCACCTGCAAGGTCTCTGGCGGATTCTCGGTCACATTGCCCGCTGTGCCGGTGTAGCTGTTGGCATCATCCAGCGCTTCAATATTGAGCACCAGTTCAATGGCCTGATTTTCCGTGCCCGATGCGGTCGGCGTAATGTCGGTATCCACCCCGTCGGCAATCGGGTTCACTTGCACCGTAAAGGTCGCGCTGTTTTCTTCCGGCAATTCCAAACTGTCTTCTTTGGAAAACACCACAATGCCCAGCTCTACCGAGCCACTGAAATCTTTTGGCGGGATCAATCCCTGCCCCGCCAAGTCAAATGAACTGCTGCCCGCAGGCACCGATACACTCCACTCGCCGCCGCCGTTATTGGACGCGCCATCTATGATGAAGCCTTCCGGCACGTTGACGATTTTCAGTGACAGAATTGACTCGGAG
Source organism: Photobacterium aphoticum (assembly GCF_001029435.1). Classification (GTDB taxonomy): domain Bacteria; phylum Pseudomonadota; class Gammaproteobacteria; order Enterobacterales; family Vibrionaceae; genus Photobacterium; species Photobacterium aphoticum. The sequence continues at coordinate 94,127 of NZ_LDOV01000016.1, forward strand.
CCATCCACATCCACCACTTCACCACGAATACCACTAAAATTGATCGGCCCGCTGTCTTCGTCGCCTACGATAGGCGTGTCGATACCCACAAAGCTGACCTCATCATTGACCGCAATCACCTCAAAACTGATGCTGCCGTCAAAGGTCGCGGTATCGGTTTGCACGGGGGCGCCCGGGGTTTGATCGTACTCGGCGGTATCGACAATGGTTAGTGCTACCCCCAATTCAATATCGCCACTGAAATCTTCCGGTGGCCGATAACGAATAGCCGCCAACTGGCTGGGATCAGTAATGGTCAAGGTGGTCACAGGGGTACCATCGGCGGTGAGAAACGTACCACCCTGGCTGCCCACCGTCAGCACTGCTTCTGCAATGGTTTCTAGCCCCGCCAAAGTAGTCGTGCTGATATCCGCCACGCTGGCGGTGACATCCAATATGATGATGCCGTCTTCATACGCGATATCGGGGTAAATCACCTGTGGGGTATCGCCTTCAATGGGCTGTCGGTCGGCATCCAAACCCTGCGTTTCCACCACGGTCAAACCAATTTCCGGCGCACGGTTTGGGTCACCCGTGCGACTCGGTACATCCACCACCGGATCAATGCGCACCTCAATGGTGTCGGTCACTTCTTTTACGTTACCGCTGTTAATGTCCGTATTGACGTATTTGACATCCAACAGGAAATCCCCGGCGAAATCTTGTGGCAAGTTGAGGGTAATGCCGGAAAAATCAATCGTGCCATCGGCGGGCACCGCCAGTTTGATCACGTATTCATTGGTGACGAAGTTGAAATCCATACCGGAAATCGACGCGCCCGACGGCAAATTGGCCGCGCTGATCACCAGTGAAAATTCATCGTTAAGCTGATCGTCATCGGTAGTGTCCAGCGACACAATGCCGTTCAAATAATTAGCTAAATTGACGGCGTTATCTTCCGTGCCGGTGAGGATTACATCCTGTTGCACCACAATCGGGGCAGCCAGATCCAGATTCAGCGCATCACTCTGAAAAATGATCTCTAACGTACTGTTCACTACCACCACGACACTGGGCTCAGTATCGTCACTGAGATCTTGCACCTCGGCGGCCAGCGCCACGTTCACCGCCCCTTCAAACCCTTGCGGCGCCAAGATCTGAATCGAATTCAAGCTACCTTGCGGCACCGTCCAGCTGCCGTCACCGTTGTTGATCCCGCCGATGACCACAAAATCGATGGACGGATCCGGAAAGGTAATGACAATTGACTGGATCACCTCATCACTGCTCGGGTCGAGATCTTCAAACACAATCTGGCCGTCAGAGCCTGCCGCGCCGGTCAAATCCAAGTTGCCATCGGTCGAGACAATGCTCTCGACAAACTCTGGCTGACCTTGGTCATTGATGATTTGCCCCCCCAGTTCGGCATCCGGTTCCACCACGGCGCGAATGATGACACTCAACGTGCCGTTAGCGACCTTGGTATCTGACGCAGGCGAGTCCACATCGTTTTCTTCCACCGTCACCTGCGAAGTGATCGCCGTCGGCCCGATGAGATTGAGATCCGAATCTTCCGGTGCCAGCAGTTGCAGTTGCGCGCCCCCCAACAGTTGGGCCAACTGCGCCGCATCTATCACCACCGAGCCGCTGCCATCGACCACCAGCGGCGTGATCGTCCCGCCATCGTTAATGCGCAACTGATAACCCGGCTGAATATTGCCTATCGTCAGGCCGGTAATGACTTCTTTGCTGTCGGAGAGAGTCGGTTGCCAATTGAGGGTAATGAATTGATCTTCCAGCCCGTTACTCTGGCGGGTGTAGTCTTCCACATCCACCACCGGCTCAATCTTGATGATCAGCTGCAATTCAAATTCGCCCTGATCACCATCGTTCTCGGTCACGATCACATTGGCATCCAACACGATATCTTGCGTACTGTTCTCCGGTGGGCGAATGGTAATGGCGACCGGTTGCTCAGGCGTACCGATGTCTTCACCGCTGAGTTTCACTTCATAGCGCGGCAAGCCGGTAACCGGATCAAAGCCGACAAACACCAACGTCTGTTCATTGCCTTCCGCATCAAAAATGCGCGTGCCTTCCGGAATATTGGAAATCACAAAGGTCAACGTTTCGGATTCATCCAACGGCGCATTGGCTTTTTCGCCAGAGATCAAACCGAAATCAAGCACGGCATCCGCATCTTCCTTGATGGTAATTTCCAGTGCGGGGGGCGACACGTCATCAATGATCGTCCAATCCGTATCATCGACGACTAATGTCGGCACATCGACCACGCCGGTTAAAGCGATTTCGATGAACTGTGCTGCCGTCACAAACTCATCTTCCACGGTTTGGATACTGCCGTCTTCCAGCGTGATATCAACCACGTCTTTCACTACGCCTTCAACCTTGATGCGAAAATCCACATTGCTTTCCGGCACCGGAATGAGCTGCACCTGATCGAGATCTTCAAACAGAATTTCGTACACCCCGTTACTGTCCGGTGTCAGTACCGTGCCGTTTTGCACCAAGGTGGCGCCGGTTGGCAATTCCGACAAGCGCACATACAGGGTTTCCACCCCGAAATCGTCATCGGTGTCGTCCAATTCGGTCAGGGTAATCAGCGGTGCCAAGGCGATGGGTTCGTCTTCTAAGCCGCTGTCTCGACGTACTTTCAGTTGGGCTTCATCGGCCACGGGCAGGACGTTCACCAGTAGGTTTTCGATCGTCTGTGCGGTTTCACTGCCGGGCACAAAATGGCCTTGCTCGCGGCTTTGTGCAGTCAGCGAGAGGCGAATATCGCCACTGAAATTGTCTATCGGATCCAACGCCACACTGCTGGCGGCCGAGACCGGCACTTCAAACACGCCGGGCGAGACTTCGGTGATCCCCTCGCCGACAATCTGGCCTTCCCCTTGTGTGATGGTGATGAAATAGGTCAGCACTTCAGAGCCGTCGGTGTCTTTCAGCGCGGCTTGGAAGGACTCAGCCAGGCTGATATTGGGGCCGTCTTCTTCGCCGTTGCCGTAATACACCACAGTTTCAGGGGCAAAAATCGGCGGATCGGCAATGCCCAGAATGTCCACGGTCAAGGTGCCGGACTGCAACGGGTGATCCACCCCGTCAGCGGTGATAATCTGCGCGGTCACGGTAAAATCGATCTTATTACCCGGCTCGGCAAAGGTGGAATAGTCTTCATCCCCGACAAAAGTGACGCCTTGCAACTGGAACACACCGTCCCCGTCCGGATCAGTAAAGGCGCTCGCAGGGATCAAGACTTGCGCGGGCGAAGAACCCGCCACGGGCGTCAACAGCGTGCCGTTGAGATAAAAATCACCGTGTGGCTCAGCAGGCAAAATAATGAACACCTCGCCGATTTGCTCGTTTCGATCCCCGTCACCGATATCTATCGACATAGTAATCGGCAAGCCTTGAGCGGGATCGGTAATCGTACCATCCGCGTCCCGCCCCTGATCTTCTTCGCCATTGGCCGGCAGCACCACCAACTCGGGCTCTTCATCGGTAATGGTGATAGTCAGCGTGCTTTGGCTGGTGTCGTTATCGCCGTCCGTCACCTCAAAATCCACGTTCACCACAATGGGGGCGCCGCCGTGATCCACATCCGGCAACGAGGTAAAAAACACATTCCCTTCCGGCGAAATAAACAACTGCCCTAACAGTTGCCCGTCCTGATTCACATCGAACGGAAAAAAGCCCTGCGGATTGGGCGTGCCGGTTAAAGTTTGTCGCTCACCATTGATGATCACCGCAGTCACGGCGGCATCGTCCGCCCCTTCTTCGCGCTCGGTCAGCACATCAAGCGTGGGTGTGGTGCTGCCTTCTTCCACCGCCGGAAACGCTGCGTCTTCGGTTTGTGGCACATCGTCATCCACCGTGACCAGCAAATTCACCGGCGCACTCAAATCCCCATCCTGATCTTGCGCTTGCACCGCAAAATCCATCGTCAATTGGGTATCGTTCTGGGGCTGCACATGATCCAACGCGCCCAACAAGGTGAAGGTGTAACTGCCGTCGGCCCGCAGCACTAACGTGAAAATCGGCACGCCATTAACCTGCCCGTCATAACGCTGTGAGGTAGCGGTACTGGCTGCGCTGTTGAACACCAACAACACCTGCGTGCCCCCCGCCGTCAGCGTGCCTGCATTGGCGGTGTTAAAGGCGGCGACATCCACCTGATAAGCAATAATGGCGTCCGATCCGGTATTGAATGACAACTGGCCAGACGCGGTTTGTTCAGTGCCGGACGGGTTCGATCCCGGATGGAAATTGCCGCCGGTATCAATGTCGCTTTCTTTGACCAATAACGGGGGAATACCGTTGATCACTGGATCCACCCCATCGGTAATGGTGGTGGTGATCAAGGCGGGTGTGGTCAGGCTGTCGCCATCGGTGTCCTGCACTTGCACGGGCAAATCAAACACAATGGTGTCATTGAGCTGGCGTACTAAGCCGGTATCGTTGGTGCCATTGTGATCCAGCTGCGCAAATTGCGTCACGACGGTGGTGATATCCACCTGCTGACCGTCGCTGTTTTGGGTGGCAGTCAGTACGGCGGTAAGCACCACCTCGCCGCCTCCCTCTCCTGTGGCGGTGAGCGTTAATGTGCCGACGCCGCTGTCGGCATCAGGATCTGTCGGCGCAGTTGTCCACGTGGCGACCACCGCATTGCCGCCAGCGGTCACTTCGGCAGCAAATTCATTGAGTAAGTTGGCGATCTGTACAGGATCGAGCGTGATCGTAGGAGGGTTAAGACGATCCACACCCGCAGCAATCGTGATCTGGCTGCTGCCAGACACCGGATAGCCCACGGTCGGCGGTGACGGTGACAAATCCCCTTCGGTAAAGGCAATCGCCGCCGTGTTGCCACCCGCCGGATCAGTACCATCCGTAATACTGACGGTGACCACGCCCTGTGCCGTATCTCCATCGCGATCTTCCACCGTCACATTCAGTGCTAAGGTGTTGAGATTGTCGATAGGTTGGTCCAATGGTTGCGACTGCGTGACAGTGTAACCCCCATCAATGCCGATTGTGATGGTCAACACCACAATGTCCGGTTGATCCGCCCGTACCACGGTGATTTGCCCACCGCTACCGACACTGGATACCGTTACAGAGGTGGCAAAGCCGTTACTGGTCAGCCCATTCAAACTGGGCTGCGAGGGCGAAAAGAACACCGCTACCACATCATCACTGCCGCCCACCACCGCAATGGTGCCATTGCCCGTCGCGTTCCCGTTATCCCCTTCGTTCAGTGCCACGCCGGAATCGTCACCGAAAGCAGGTTCATCACCATCCGTAATCGTTAAGGTAATTTGGCCGGTATTAGTATCACCGTCATCGTCCGTCACCACCACATCCAGTGGCAGGGTAATTGTGTCATCGCTGAGGTGATCCAGGTTATTGGTCAAGGTCAGGGTGTAATTGCCGGTTGGCGTCATGACCACGGTCAGCACCGGTACACGCGTGCCATTCTGTTCGATAAAGCCGTTGAGGGTATTGCCCCCGACCACTTCAATTTGCACCGGCTGGCCGTCACTGAACAGATCATCAAAAGCCGATTGCTCGGCCGCAAACGTAATGGCCGCCACGGCATCGCTGCCGACATTCACGTCAATCTGACCATTGAGCGTGGTATTGAGATCGGCGGTTTCATTGGCGGTAATGCCGCTGTCGGTCAGCAATTGCGGAATAGGGCCATCGACACTGGTGGCGGTGACGGAAACAGGCGTGGTCAGCACATCGCCATCCACATCCTGCGCCTGTACCGGTAAGCGCAGGACAATTTGCTCACCGTTAACGCTGACAAATCCGGTGTTATTGCCGTTGAGGTTATGATCCAGCGGTGCGCGCTGCACCCACGTCAGCGCCAAGTCCACATCCTGCCCGTTACTGGCTTGTGTCGCCGTCAGTGTCAGGGAAACCACTTCTGTGCCATTGGCCAGCGCACCGGATAACAGGCCGCTGGCCGGATCATAGGTGAACGTCAGTGCCGCACCACCAGCGGTAATTTCCGCATTCAGCTCTGCGAGGATCGCCGCAACTTCCGTCGGCGTAATTTGCACACTCTCAGGCAGTAACCGATCCGATCCTGCGGTGAGCACATCGCTTTGCGTGGCAGTGGCGGGATAGTCACTGTTACCTGCCTCATTGACCAAATCCGGCTCCACCAAGGCCACCGCGACGGTAGTGCCTCCTGCCGGATCATCCCCGTCAGTGACAGTAATGGTAATTTCACCGGCAGCCTGATCGCCGTCGTTATCGGTGATCACCACGTTCACAGGCAGGGGAATGCTGTTTGAATCGGGATCGGTGCCGGAGTGATCCAAGGTGCCGAGTAACACCACATCAAACTGGCCGCTGGCATTGATACTCACTGTCAGTACCGCATTACCCGCACCGTCTTCCAGGCGCAGTTCTGAGCCGGCCGGATCCCCCGCCGACACCCAGCTCAAGGCATTGCCGTCACTGGTGGCTGACACCGCAGGCTGATCGGCAGCAAACAATAAAGACGCGATCGCATCACTACCCACGTCAATGCCAATGGTGCCACTGACGGTTTGGTTGGCATCTTGCGTTTCATTGACGGTAACGCCCGCCCCTTCACCCAAGACAGGCAAAGCCCCATCGTTAATGGTGACGGCCACGGTTGAAGCCGACAACAAGTTATCGCCGTCGCTGTCGGTCGCCATGACGGGCACGGTAAAGGTCATCGCATCGGTATTGCTGGTGAAATACGGCGAGCTAGCGATATCAAGGTGATCCAGCGGCAGGAATTGCGTGGTCACGAGCGTGACTTGCACATCATTGTCTGACGTGACCGGACCGGACGTTGCTTGTACCGCAGAGAGCGTCATAGTCAGCACCGGCGTGCCATTTTGCAGTTCCACGCTCAGAATGCCGGTCGCGGCATCAAAAGTGACGGTCACGGGTTGGCCGCCGGAGGTGAGGTTGTTTTGCCAATCGGCTATCAAGGCACTGAGTTGGGCAGGATCGAGCGTGACGGATTCGGGCAACAAGCGATCGGCACCCGCAGTGATCACCCATTGGGTAGAGACAGTACTGGGATAGCCGCTGGCATTGCTGTTTCCATCGGGATCAGGGGCCGGATCCGGCTCCACATTTATCGCTGTGGCCGTTTCGCCGCCACTCGGATCCGCCCCGTCAATCAAGGTCAAAGTGATTTGGCTTTCGCTGCTGTCGCCATCGTTATCGGTCACTCGCACCGTCACGGGTAACAACACCTGATTGGTATCGACCGGTTGATCAAACGCATCGGTCATCACCACGGTATAGGTGCCATTTTCTGCTATCGTCACCGTAAAAATGGCTTGTCCAAGAGCACCTGGATTGGGAGAGCCGGATTCCTGTGAGAACAGCGTCAGTGTGTTGTCATCAACCTGATACGTGACGGGCCGTCCGTTACTGGTCAGGCTCGTGACCACCGCCGCCAAGGCATCATTGTCGACAAACACCACGCTGTCGATGGCATCACTGCCAATATCGACCGGTATCGTGCCAGTGGCCGAACTGATCGGCGGATTCTCACTGCTGCCTGGCACATTATCCGGATCGGTAATGCTTGCACCGGAATCGTCCCCAAACGCAGGGATCACGCCATCATTGATGGTCAGGGTAACGACTACCGGATCATCAAGGAAATCCCCATCGGTATCATTGGCTTGTATCGGCACGGTGATGACTATTTGCTCGCCATTCACCTGCACAAAACCGCTGCTGTTACCGGACCCGCCGCCAGCCCCTCCACTTGAACCACCGGAAAGATGATCAAGGGGAAATAACTGCGTCAATGTGGTGGTCACCACCAAATCTTGCCCATTGGCGCCTTGTACGGCTTGCACGCTGATCTGCACAGCGACATCACCGTTCGCCAAGCGGCCAATGAGTACCCCAGTAGCCGCGTCATAGGTAAAGGTGAGCGACTGCTGACCGGAACCCACTTCACGAGTCAGCTCGGCTAATAAAGCCGCCAGTTGCTGGGTATCGATGGTGACGGTATCGGGATCGAGTCGGTCGATACCGGCGGTGACATCAATAGCAACCGTGCCAATGGCAGGATACTCATTGGGCACTAAATCCGGCTCGGTGATGGTAATCTCGCCGGTTTCGCCCCCCGGTGGGCTGTTACCATCAATGGCGATGACCACTAACTGCCCCGTGGTGCTGTCACCATCAAAATCCGTTGCAATGATCCCCAGCTCCAACACCAACTCTGCACGTACCAGCTCATCAATCGGCTGAAATAATGTCACCACATAGGTCGCATCGGTCGCAATAGTGGCAGTGAGTACCTGCTCACCACGGCTATCCACCAGCAACAATTGATTCCCGGTTACCTCTACCGTGGTGGCAAAACCGTTACTGGTCAGTCCGTCTAAATCGGGCTGCTCCGGCGTAAACACGATGGTATCAATGGCATCACTGCCCACATCAAGCGGAATGGCTCCGTCCAACGGGACGCCCAGAAAATCCGCTTCATCGATGACGGTCCCTGAATCGGTGCCCAGTTGCGGATCGACCCCATCCAGAATATCGACGGATACCAATACAGGGGTATCAAACGGGTTACCGGCTAAATCGGTGCCTTGCAGCGGCAAGACGACAGACAAGGTGTCGTTTTGAATCTGCACCGAGCCACTGCCACTTCCATTATTACTATCAATATGATCAATGGGTTGGGACAACAGCGTGGTTACCGTGATGGTCACATCCCGCCCTGCCCCTTCGGTTTGTACCGTAAAGGTGACGACAGTACTGCCTGCGCCAGCGCCTGATGAAGAGTCCGACGCCAGCACGCCGACAATGGCATTGCTGGCCGCATCAAAGGTGAACGTGACCGCCTGCCCGCTGGAGGTAATGGTCTGATTCAGCGCCGCGAGAAATGCCGGTAAGGCACTGGCAGAAAAGGTGATGGAATTGGGATCGAGCGGTAATGAGCCGGCACTGACAATGACGCTGGTACTGGCCTCGGACGGATAGGTGTTAGGATCTAAATCCCCTTCGGTAAGTTGCATGGCCCCGCTTTCACCGCCAGCAGGCGCAAACAAGGGCGGAATGTCATCATCACTGACACGGGCAGCAGGGGTATATTGGGTATCAAAGCCGGCTTCAGCTAACGTGGCATCCCCGTCATAGGCAATCACCACAAAACCGGCATTGGCGGTATCGCCACCACCAGAGCCTCCCGCACCTGCGCCGCCCGCCGCTGGCGCTTCGAGCAGTTCGGTCGGATCGCCCCCGGCCAAGATCAGTGCTTCCAAGGCATCCAAATCCACATCGGCCAGTACGCCGCTTTGCAGATCATAAGGGATCGCATCCAACTCACTGACGAGCAAAGCTTCCGCATCAAATGCCGCTTGTTCAGAGGCGGAGGGCGCCACCAGTACACAGGTCGGGCACGGCCAATCCATCAACACCGGTTCACCGTTGACCATGAGTACATACTTGGCGTTGGCATCAGCAAAAATCACCCGTTGATCACTCAAGGCCACCAGCACCTGCCCTGATGAGGCCGTATCAGCCACATTGGCAACCAACACCCGCCCGTCAGATTGGGGGGCATAAACAGTGCCTTGCGCCAACTGCAAAGCAAGCATTGAGGACGCAGGAAAATCGCTGCTCTCTGTAAAAAAGCCTGACCCGTCCTTGGTGTTAGTCAATGATGCCGATGTGAAACCGGCACCGGATAATGAAGAGGTATCCGCCATAAAGCCTCTCGCTATCAAGTGAATAACACACGCCTGAGGGCGACATCCCCTTAGTGTAGTCTCACCAGCGATGCACCTTTCAAAACCAATAAAGCGTTCTCAGCTTTTAGAATTCCCAATCTCGGCACGCTGTCTTTTTCTTGGCTTACCTAAGCTCAGGCAATCAGCACACCTGTAACGCGCGCTGTGACCGATAAAACGCTATCACCCAGAAGAAACCGCCACGAGAGACGCAAGACAAAACACATAAGAAAGAACAGAAACATAAGAAAAAAGAGACAGAAGAAATAAGGCATCACCATGAAGCAATCCACACCCACAACAGGCCCTGCATCTGCCGCCGGAACCTCCTCCGGCCACCCGCGCCCAACCGCGCCGGTTGATCCGGCATTGCTGGCCTATGCCGACGACACGCAAGCGGCCTTTTTGCTGCATGCACCTCGTCGCGCCCGTGCGTTGTTGTGGGTGGTATTGGCATTTATCGTTATCGCTATCATTTGGGCCTGGCAGGCTCCGCTCGAACAAGTGACTCGGGGGCAAGGCAAGGTGATCCCGTCTTCCCAGCGGCAAGTGGTGCAAAATCTCGAAGGGGGGATCGTCAAAGCCATCCTCATTGCAGAAGGTGACACGGTGCAGGCCAATCAACCGTTACTGCACATTGATGACACCCGTTTTCGTTCAGATGCCCAGGAACGCCGCCAAGATTTGGCCGGGTTAGAAGCCGACGCCATTCGCTTACAGGCCCTGCTCAACAGCGTCACCACCGTCGCGCCGAAAACCATGACAGCACAAACGCTGGCCCGTTCATGGTCCCGCTCCGTCACCGTGCGCACCACACCATTAGACTTCCCCGATGCTTTGGCAGAACAGCATAGTGCCTTGGTGCAACGTCAGCGGGAGGAATTTCGCGACAGCCTCGCCAGTGTGGAAAACCAATTGTCGGTCATCGCCCAACAAATCAAACAGAAGGTACGCGAACTGGAGCAGGCCAAAGCGCGTTTGAGCAACCAACGCCACAGCTTTGCGCTGGCTAACGAAGAATACACCATCACCAAACCGTTAGCGGATGAAGGCGTGGTGCCTCGTGTCGAACTGCTCAAACTCAAGCGCCAAGTGAACGACGCACGTCGCGACATGACCGCCAGCCAACTGCAAATCCCCGAACTACAAGCGGCCATTCAAGAAGCCATTTATAAGCGGTTAGACATTGCCCTGAACTTTCGCGCGGAGACCCAAGCCGAATTAAATGACACCGCCGACAAATTAGATGCCCTGCGCCAATCGCAAGTGGGGCTGCAAGATAAAGTGTCCCGCACTATTGTGACCTCACCCGTGACGGGCAAAGTGCAAAAACTGCACATCAACACCATTGGCGGGGTGATCCAGCCGGGCATGGATCTGATCGACATCGTACCCACTGAGGATGCCCTGCTGGTGGAAGCCAAAATCGCCCCGAAAGACATCGGTTTTTTGCGCCCCGGCCTGAAAGCCATCGTCAAATTTACTGCCTACGACTTCACCCAATACGGCGGCCTGACCGGCACGCTGGAACACATCAGCCCGGATACTTGGGTCGATGAAGAAGGCAACAGCTTTTATCACGTGCGGATCCGCACCGATGCGCCCCATTTCACCGATCCGCAAGGCGAACGCTTACCCATTATTCCCGGCATGACCGCTTCCGCTGATGTGATCACCGGCCATCAAACGGTCTTACAGTATTTGCTTAACCCGGTGCTGAGAGCGCGCCAAACGGCACTGAGGGAGTAACGCTTATGTCTTTCTTGCGCATCATGCATTGCCGAACTTGCAAGCATCTGTATCACAATCATAGATACCGCAATCATCTACACCACAATCATTTATGCCTGATCACGGTGGCCGTGTTGCTGGGCCTGATCAGCCTTGGGCTCACTCCCCGCGCTGCACAAGCTCAGTCGCTGGAACAAGCGGTGGCAGAGACGCTGGCGAGCAACCCTGAAATCAAACGCGCGTACAACACCTTCATGAGCCGCAATGAGGCCACCCGCTCGTCGGTGGGTGATTACTTACCCAGTGTGGATGTCTCGGCCGGGGCCGGCTATGAAGATTACGATAACAGCACTAACAGCACGGGGGATTACGAGCCGCTGGATGCCACCATCAGTTTGCGCCAGTTGATTTGGGACGGCTCCATCACCTACCACGACATTCAGCGCAACAAGGCCGAAGCAGAAGCCCAGCGCTACCAACTGCTGGCCGATGCGCAAGATAAAGCCCTGCGTGTGACCGAGTTGTACCTCGATATTCTCGAAGCGCAGGAAGTGTTGATCCTGTCGCAAAACAATTTTGCCGTGCATAAACGGATTTTCGCCGACATCAAAAAACGCACCGATTCCGGCATTGGTTCGACGGCGGATTTAGCACAAATCGAAGGGCGACTGGCCCGCTCGCGCGCCAACATGATCGCCGCCGGCAACAACCTGCAAGACAAAGAAAGTGAATTCATACGCGTGGTCGGCAGCCCGGCCATTCAGCTGGAAAAACCGGAAGTGGATCAGAACTATTTGCCCGCCACCTTATCAGACGCCATTGCCCGCGCCACCGACAACAACCCGGTGCTGTTTGTCGCAAAAAACGACATTGATGCCGCTCACTACCAATACAAGCAGGCCAAAGGCAATTTCTACCCCTCTTTTGAGCTGGAAGCCTCGCAAGAATGGGGCGAGGACTTGGACGGCACCCCCGGTCATACCGACGAATTTAAAGCCGGCATTCGCGTGCGCTACAACCTGTACAACGGCGGATCGGACATGGCGGATGCACGGGAAGCGGCCTACGAACTGAGCCAGTCCAAAGACGTGCGGGATCGCGCTTACCGTCAGCTTGAAGAGAGCACCAAACTGGCGTGGAGCAGCATGGAACTGGCACTCAATCAAACCCTGTACCTGCAACAGCACGTGGATGCCTCAGCCCGCACTGTGATTGCCTATGAAAAGCAATTTCGCATTGGCAAGCGCACCTTGCTGGATGTACTGAACACGGAAAACGAATTGTTTGATGCGCGCAAATCGTATCTGGATGCCCACTATGCCGGGATCCTGGCCAAGTACCGGGTACTGAATGCCACCGGTCAGTTGCTGGAAGAGATGCGGGTGGATGTGCCGTCACAATGGTCAACGCCGGTGCGCTAGGAGGAGAGGATGCGATCACTATCATTCAGACAATCCACACAAAAGGCACGACGACTGGCAAGTTTGCTCAGCCTGTGGCTTTGTGTATGTATGCTTCTCTCAGGGTGCAGTTTTGAGGCGGAAGCCCCGCCAGTGGCCGATCAGTCGCGGGATTTGCTGGACGATGACGGTGATGGGGTGATCAATGCCCGCGATCGCTGCCCGAATACCCCGCATGCGGCCATTGTCGATAACAACGGTTGCCCGACCATTGTCGAGCGCAGTGATGCCACCGAATTACACATTCTGTTTGCTAACGATTCCACAGTGATCCCCGCTGAGTATCTGCCGCAAATAGACCACATGGCCGCGTTTTTAGCGGCCTACCCTGACACCCATATTGAACTCAAAGGCTATGCCAGCCAAGTGGGTGCTCACGACTATAACGATGCGTTATCGAAGCGCCGCGCCGATGTGGTGCGGCAACACTTGATCGCCTTGGGCGTTACCCCGGCCCGGATCCGTACCGTCGGCTTTGGTGATACCCAACCCGTTCCTGCTGCCAGTAAAGAGGAATCCCATACTTTGAGTCGCCGAGTGACTGCCCGTGTTCGGGGCGAGCGCGGCAGCGTGCTCAATGAATGGACCATCTTCTCGCTGCGCACCGAGTCAACGGAGCCCTAACCATGATGACTTTCTTTTCCAACTTAATCACTTGGCTCATTTTGCTGGTGTTGTGGCTCTCTGCCAATGCGGCAGAAGCCGTCACACCCACGACGAGCCCGCTTAATCCTTCCTCCCTGAGCGCTTCCGCCCTGAGTCCTGACGAGCAGCACAACGTCATGCGGGTCAAACTCGCTTACGGGGAGGCGGCCAGCCAACGGGTGATCCGCTGGCGTCAACTGCTTGGTCAGGTTAAAACCGAACAACGCCGTCCCGCCGATTCTGATCGGAACCACAATCAGAACCTCGCTCACAACCACGATCATAATAAAAGCACCGCACAACCGATCCCCGCCTTGCTGCAATCGGTGAATCAGTTCTATAACCGTTTGGTGTTCTTGGATGATCCCATTGTGTGGGGCAAAGAAGATTACTGGGCCACCCCGCTGGAGTTTTTAGGGGTCGGTGCCGGCGATTGTGAGGACTACAGCATCGCCAAGTATTTTTCCCTGCGTGAACTGGGCGTAGCGGATAACAAGCTGCGCCTGATTTACGTGAAAGCCTTACAACTGAACCAGTTCCACATGGTACTGGCCTATTACCCCACGCCGGCCGCCGTGCCTTTGCTGCTGGATAACCTCACCCCACAGATTTTACGCGCCACGGAGCGCCGTGACTTACAGCCTATCTACAGCTTCAACGGCAGCCAATTGTGGTTAATGAAACAACGCGGCGAAGGGAAAGCCGTCGGCCAGGCCCGTCAAATCAAAAAATGGGAACAACTGCGCACCCGCTTTCGTCACAACGAACTCGCCCAGCCCATTATTACGCCGTATACCCGCTTGCCGCCCCGTATCCCGCACCATAATCAATACGATGCTGGGGTCATCGAGGCCATACGCGCATGACCCTGTATACCCGCTTGTTCCTTTGGCTACTGTTATTATTCGTCGCCCTGCTGGCGGGGATTTTTTACAGCCAACTGAACAGCACCCGGGACTTTTTGATTGAACAACAAAGTGCCGAACTCGATAACGCCGTTCAGGCTATCGGCTTACCGCTATCACACTACGTGGAAAGTGGTGACACGGTCGCGATGGAAACCGCTATGAATGCGGTGTTTGACGGCAGTTATTACCAGCAAATCACCTTAAAGATTTTCGAACCTGAAGCCGAGATCACCCGCCAATATCCGGCCAGTCCCGATCACGTTCCCGCTTTCTTTGAGCAGTGGGTAGATATTCCCACCCTGACCCGCACCACTACACTCACCAGTGGCTGGCTGCAACTGGGTACGCTTTCTGTCACCACCCAACCGGCCATGGCTTACAACAAACTGTGGCAAAGCAGTATCAACCTGCTCTACACCTTTTTCGGTTGTTTATTGATTGGCTTACTGCTCCTTAAAACCTTGCTCGATCGCTTGGTCAAACGTCCACTCAGTGAGTTAGAAGCCCATACCCAACGTATCGCCAATAACGATTTTGGCGCGCCACTTGAACCGCCCGCGACCCGAGAATTACACACCGTGGTCACCGCGTTTAATCATATGAGTAAACAACTGGAAGCACACCAAACGCAACAAGCGCAGGAAGCCGATGTGCTGCGCAAACGCGCCTATCAGGATACCGAATCCGGACTGGGTAACCGCCGCTGGCTGCTGTTACAACTGGAAGACTGGCTGGATACCGATACCCAGGGCGGACTGATCCTCATCAAAGCCAATGCCATCGCCCATTTGCGCCACGCCAATCAATATCCGCAAGCGGCACAATTAACACGCGTACTCAGTGACGCACTGACTCACTCGCTGGATCAGGCCACGCTTGCTTTGCCCTCGCGGGCGCCTTTTACAGCAGGATCTGCATCAACAGCATCACCAATTCACCAGGAGGCAATCGCTCATTACATCGCCCATTACCATGTGGGGCGACTGAGCCACACGGAATTTTTAGTGCTGCTCTTTGATGTGCACACCGAGACGCAGACGCTGGCCGACACACTGACCGGCTTCGCACGCACGCTGGTCGCCGATCTGACGGCGGTTCAACACGGCCAGGCTATCGACACGGAAGGACACCTCAGCGCTGGGGTGGTGATCAATCAGCCCTCGCTCAACACGCCATCACTCACTACGCCTGCATTAAATACGCTCTCTGGCCCCGACCGTCTCAGCGCGATCAATGTGCCGCAGCTGTTGGCGCAGTGTGATAATGCGTTAGCCCTCGCGCAGCAACAGAGCGATCATGTCGCCATCATCGGCAATGATCTGCATGTGGAACAACACCAATGGGGGAAACAGCAATGGCTAGAACTGTGCCAGCAAGCTATGGCGGATAAGACCATTGAAACCACCTATCAAACCGTCTATTTACCTACCGGCCATTACGTGCACAAGGAACTGTTCACTGCTATTCACCGGCAAGGGCACGTGTATCGCGCCAGCCAGTTTTTGCCCGCTCTCGAAGCCTTAGGCGCAACCACCGCGTTTGACCGTCACGTCATCACGCTGGCAGGAGAAAGCCTGTCGGATCTCTCTGCGTTTATTGCGGTCAATATCGCCCGTCACACCTTGCAAGACGGGGTGTTCCTGCAATGGCTGGATGACTATTTGAGCGCCCGCCCCATTTTGAGTCAGCAGCTGATTTTTGAACTGCCGGAAAGTGCCTTTATCCACCAGCCCAATGCAGTCAAAGCGCTGTGTCATGTACTGGATAAACACCGCTTCACCTATGGCATCGACCACTATGGCTCGCACTTCAACTCGGTCAGTTACCTGCGCCATTACCACCCGCGCTACGTCAAACTCGACTTTGCCTATACCCGCCGATTGGAAGATGACGTGCAAAAAGATGCCCTGCTCGCCCTCACCCGCAATGCCAAACACCTGGGCATTATGACCATCGCCACACGGGTCGAAACCCATACACAGCGTCAAACCCTGACAGCATTGGGGGTCGACGCGATGCAAGGCTTTGCGATGGAGGCTAACCATGACTGATACCTCTTTTTCTGATGATCGCCCCGACAGCACACATTCAGACCCGTCCCACTCCACACATGCCGATTCAATGCATGCAGACTCACTATTACAGGCCTTAATCATCGTCTGCCGCCATTATCAATTGCCGGCCTCACCGGACAGTGTGCTGGCAGGGTTACCGCTCAAACACGGCATTTTACCGTCCCACTTGTTTGTGCAGGCGGCCAACAATGCGGGACTCGACGCCACGGATTGTGCTTTCACGGTGGCACAGTTTACGCCCATGTTATTGCCGCTGGTGGCGCAACTGGCTGACCAACATGCCTGTGTCATTTTGGCGGTAGATAGCGAGCACAAGCAGCTACTGATTTCCCCCACGCCCGCCTTGCCGTCGCAGGCGCAGGCCAGCATTGCAAAAGCGTCGCAAGATAACGATGACGCGTACTGGGTCAGCTTTTCAGCCTTTGATGAGCAATTTCAACAGCGGGTTTTCTTGCTCAAACCGCAATTTCAGTTTGATGACCGCAGTAAGGAACCCCATGAGAAAAACGAACGCAATGCGGCGAAAAACCATTGGTTTTGGCACACTTTGTGGCAATCCAAAGGGATCTATCAGGATGTGTTGATTGCCTCAATCTTGATCAACCTATTTGCCGTTGCGACCCCGCTCTTTACTCGCTTGGTGTACGACAAAGTGGTGCCCAATCAGGCCTTTGATTCACTGTGGGTGCTGGTCAGCGGCATGGCGATCATCTTTGGTTTTGATTTACTGCTTAAAGGGCTGCGCAGCCACTTTCTCGACATTGCCGGCAAGAAAGCCGACTTGCTGATGTCATCCGCCATTTATCGCAAAGTCATGGCGATTAAACTGGCCGCCAAACCGCCGTCTGTCGGTGCTTTTGCCCGTCATTTGCAGGAGTTTGAGTCCATTCGTGACCTGTTCACCTCTGCCACGGTTGCGGCCTTAATTGACTTGCCCTTTGCTCTGCTGTTTTTGGCTGTGATCGCCGCCATTGCCGGCCCGTTGGTGTGGGTGCCCGTTATCGCCATGGTGCTGTTAGCGCTCTTTAGCTGGCTGATCCAACGGCCTCTGCGCGCCAGTATTGAGCAAGGGTCTAAATTATCCAGCCAAAAACACGCCAACTTGATTGAAAGCCTCGCCGGACTGGAAACCGTGCGCCAACAAGGGGCACAACACCGTTTTCAATACCAGTGGGAGCAAGCCATTGCCCACATGGCCAATTGGGGCGTGAAATCCCGCCGCTTAACCGATGCGCTCAACCATTGGTCAGGCTTTACCCAACAAACCGTAACCGTGGCGGTGATTGTGGTCGGGGTCTATTTGATTGCTGCCGGACAATTAACGGTCGGCGGCCTGATTGCGGTATCGATGCTCACCAGCCGTGCCATTGCGCCAATGGTGCAGTTGGCGCAACTCTCGACCCGTTACCAGCAAGCAACCTCTGCCTACGCCATCATCAATGACATCATGGCGATGCCGGAAGAAGTGACACCTAACCGCCACTACCTCGATAAGCCAGATCTCACTGGCGCCATGGCCTGCGAAGAGGTGCACTTTGCCTATCCGACGGCTTCAATGTCGCTATCAAGCGGAACTGCGTCCCCTCGTCCCGTGCTCAACGGGATCACTCTGTCGATTGCTGCGGGCGAGAAAGTAGCGATTATCGGCAAAATCGGCGCAGGCAAATCGACCCTGCAACGCCTGCTGTGTGGCCTGTATTCCCCATCCAATGGTGCCGTGCGATTTGATCACACCGACATTCACCAGTTACATCCTCTGGCACTGCGACGACAAATCGGCTGTATGCCGCAAGACATAACCCTATTTTACGGCAGCATTCGTGACAACATCACGCTCGGGCACCCACAAGCGACTGACGCCAGTATCTGGCAAGCGTGTGAGCAAGCCGGCGTCACCCGCTTTACCCAACAGGCGCCCGACGGGTTAGATCGCCAGGTGGGTGAAGGCGGACTGCAACTCTCCGGCGGGCAGCGACAAGCCATTGGCCTGGCCCGCGCCTTGCTACGCCAACCGAAAATATTGATTTTAGATGAACCCACCAGCCAAATGGATAACGCTGCGGAGTTACACGTAAAGAAACACCTTATGAGATTAGATGACACCCACACTGTCGTGCTGTTCACGCACAAAACCAGCTTATTAGACGCCGTTAGCCGCATTATCGTGATTGATAACGGCACAGTGGTACTGGATGGAGAGAAAAACCGCGTACTGGCACAGCTAAAACATACTTAATAGGCATGCAAGTGCATGAATACCTTTCTCTCATGTGCTGAAAACGTTATTATTGGCCGCAGTGCTCAATAAAAAATAAAAAGAAATGCCAGTAAAACATAACCCGAAGTATTGCTTCATTGCGTTTAACTTCACATTAATTGCAACAATCATATTCAGCTACTTATATTTTGAACATTATAGTGACAAATATTCGCATGTGAGCCATACCTTTGAATCAAACAAGGCACAGGTCTATCTGTTTTCAAAGTTTATTTCACAAGTTGCGGATAACACACCGAAACAACATGTCCAGTTTACGGGGAATATCTATAGTAGCGATATTGAAAAAGCGATGAACAATGATGTCATCAAGTCGATTTATGATGAATCACAAAAAATCTATAAACATAAACCATCGTGGTTGTCTTTGTTTGATTTAATTTATATCAAACTGCATCCCTATAACACGATTATCTCATCAAGACCGATGCACTTCTTAGAGCAGGGGAGTTATGACATTAAGTATCTGTTCACAGAGGAATATTGCATAAAGTTTCGTGCTTGCACCAATTACATTCATTCTGCTGACTTAAAAGATGATCTTATTTTCAGTGAACCACACATTGATAAAGACACCAATATTTTAACAATTACTTTAATTTCCCCTATTTATCTTCATGATAAGAATATTGGTGATGTACAGACTGATATTCATTTATCAGAAATTCATATGACGTCATTAGCCCATTTTTCGTATCGTATGGAAAATGGCATGTTGTATCTGAATTTGCACAACTTTACCGAGTCAACCGCCTTCTCTCAGCAGATGACGTTCCCGATCGACAGCAATGCCACCATGGTGATCTATATTTCCTATCTGCCTATTGTGCTGTTCTGTTTGGCATCGGCCTTTATGTTTGGCTCTTTTTTCTATCTGGTTGCACTTTATAACAGGAAAAAAACCGTCCAATCAAAACTGGAACGTGACAGCATGACGGATGAACTAACAGGATGCTATAACCGGAAAATACTCACATCCAAACAATTAAAAAAGCGCCTGGCGACATCAAAGAGTCACGTTCTCATTGCCCTTGATGGTAACAAGCTCAAACAGATCAACGATAGCTATGGCCACACCATGGGCGATTTAGCCATCACCCACATTGCGAAAACGCTGCAAGACAACTTTACGGATGACGATATTGTGATTCGCCACGGCGGGGATGAATTTATCGTGGTGGCGATCAACGACAGCCTACTCAACATCCAAAGAAAACTGGATAAGGTGCATAGCGCACTCGCCACCACTCCGGTTCAAGATGCTATTTTCGTCAGCCTCTCAGCCGGCATGGCAGCGTTTGATACTTATGATGCCCTGAACAGCGCCATTCATGATGCGGATATGGATTTATACCGCCACAAAAAGCGCCAGCACAGTGAGTAAATAGAAACAAGCGGGATTCACCGATAGCGTGGATCCCGTATTAAACATTAACCAAACCACACATACCCCAAGTAATACTTGGTTTCAGACCACAACATCTTCGCTTTGGCTTTCACGCTTTGATAACGGGTCGTCGGTGTCGGAGATGGTTTGGCCTGCAACCCAAAATCTGTCGCCATCCGCATAGCGCGTTTCATGTGCAGTGGATCGCTGACAATCAACACCGTCTGGACACCTGCTTCGACAATCACAGGTTGGATGAATCGCAAATTCTCACGGGTATATTTTGAACGCCCTTCCTGCAAAATAGCCGACGCAGGCACACCGTGCGCGATAGCGTATGCTTTGGCCACCTGCGCTTCCGATTGAGTATCCCCCGCGCCCACGCCGCCAGTAAAAATCAACGTTTTCACTTTATGATGCTGATACAACCAAATACCGTGGTTGATCCGTTCTTCAAACACCGGCGATGGTTGGCCGTCCCATACAGCAGCGCCCAACACAATCGCGGCATCGGCCAAGGGCGCTGTATTGGTTCTGATTTTGGTCTTGGTCTTGGTCTTGGTCTTGGTCTTGGAGTCAGCTTTGTTATGGGTATTGATATCAGCATCTCGCACTAAATGGGTGGAGGCGGTTAAGGTGCACTCGCCATACCACGCAATGCTGCCTGCCACGTAGCCGACATAACTCAGCAACAACATTCCCAGTACAATAGCTACTCGTATTATGCGTTTCATACCATGCATCGATTAACCCTGCCCTATTAACTCTGACAGCGTTCAAATGCCTTGGCAGGATCGAGATAAAACATCTTCTTCCACCCTTGGGTTTGTGTGGTGATCAACCACGGGTAAGGCACCACGCTCAATACCGAATAATGTAAGTGCGCCGGCTTGCCTTTGGCATTGCCCGTTTGACCTACGGTACCCATGACCTCGCCGGCCGATACCCAATCACCCACCGACACCGCACCGGATGCCATGTGCGCGTAATAATGCACCCGCCATTTTGGACCCAGCACCGCCGCCACGTTGCCGCCTTTCGGTAGCTGGCCGGCATACAGTACTACCCCGCTGCTGGCCGCGATCACCGGCGTGTCTTGCTTAGCGAAAATATCGATACCTTTGTGCGTCCCTGACGATCCCCAAGGTTCGTACCAGAACGTCTCGTGATTCCAATCATTACACTGCGCATTTTGCACGGGGATCATTGTTGTGGCAGGTAACAGCAATCCAGCCGCTAATACGATCCCGACGCCCAGTGCTAGCCGTTTCTTCCATTCCATGCTTAATTTCCTTTGCCATCTATCACCTGCGCTGTCCGGCCATTATGCGTATGGTGGTTGTGTGGTGAAAAGCAAAGCACAAAGTTTCTTATCACAAGATGAACTGACTCGCACTTGTCCACATCTCTCTTCCATCCCCCCTTCTCTTGATCGCACTATGTATAAAACAAAACACACGCATCCGTCGCATGACCACATGAATGTAAGCACAGAAAGGAAATAACACATGAAGAAAGGACTGGTTGCCCTCATACTGGGATTCGCTGTCCCCGCCATGTCGCTAGCAACGGAAATCTGGGATGAAAGCACCGTCTATACGGCAGGCAGTCTGGTTAGCCATCACGGTAACACCTTCGTGGCTTCACACCGAAACCATGGCAACGCCCCAGAAGTGAATGATTTCGTCTGGGATGGCTGGCTCTATACAACCAAAGACACCATTGATAGTTATGATCATGAGACCGCCTACCGTGTGGGAAACATCATCGATTTTAAGGGACACGTCTATGTCGCCCAGTGGCCGATAAAAGGTGAATATCCCCATCATGCTTCTTCCTCATGGCGACAGCTCGTTAATGTTGATCTCACTCCTGCCGCCTCTCCCATCACAGATACCGATCCCAATGAAAATCCGAAATCTCTTGAGACCGTTCGCGGGCTAGATAACGATGGCGACGGTATTCGTGATAGCTACAAACAGGCGGTATTAACCCAATATGACAATCCCGTCTTTGTTCAAATGGCGCTCAGTATCAGCCATGAATACGATGACCTTTACAGGATTGTCCTTGATGAGACCATCGCGATATCACCGAAAGAGGCCGCCCAAAAACTCAACAGTATTACCGCCTTTGAAGCCTGTACAAAACACCTGTTCAGAGAAGGTATCATTCAAGATTCCCCGCTGACTCTGTTCGCCAACACCATTTATCGCGCGCTCTACTACCGTTTAGGCACCAATCGTCTGTTTGCCCGCACAAACGATGATTTGGATGCCCTTCAGACGTTTGACCCTCCCTGTCCGGCATCTTTAAGCAAGGACATGAACGACTGAAGAACACCATCACTGCAGCAGGTTATAACGGGAAATGTAAACACGGGTGGCGGCGACTCATCACAAGATGACGCCACTCGCAATTGTATAAAAATCAACCGCGCATCAATCACGCCCCCATTATCTATACCCTGTTGAGATATATAGTGAGAGTAGAATGGCATTCGATTGGATGGAGACAACATGGACGTTGTTAATGACATCGTGTACGTGATTTTTACCGCTAAATTTATGATGTATTGGCCTGCGATGCGGTTTGATCCGCAACCGAAGTTCACCCGCACCATGGCAACACTGATGATTGGCAGTGTGCTGTGTCGCCTTTACACCGACTTTCTCTTTCTTGCTTTGCTGCTCAGCGTTTATGGTCTGGTGCTGTATTTCATTCAATGCCATGTGTGGATGCAATACGCCAAAGCGAAGTCGGAAAATCCGCATTGAGTCATCGAACAAAGCGGTAGCCAACGCCCCTAACAACACTATAATCAGGGCCTTTCTTTGTTATTGCACTAGGCCCCCCTTATATGTCGACATCTGACGCGTCTATCTCGAGTGAAATCATTGATCATTTTGTGGCACCAACGTGCCAAGGCCGCGTCGAGATCCTGTATCAAGATGATGATATTTTATTGATTAATAAGCCCAGTGGGTTACTCAGTTTATCCGGCAAAAACCCGCTGAACTGGGATTCTGTGCATTACCGTTTAGTGAACGGCCAAAGCGCAACACAGACTGAAAAAGCAACGCTGGCATTTGCAGAGGCCAAGTTGCCACATCGGTTAGATCTCGGCACATCCGGCATTATGGTGGTAGGACTTAACCCTGCGGCGTCAAAAAGCCTGAACAAGCAGTTTCAAGCACGAACTGTGAAAAAGCGCTACCTTGCGATGTTGGCAGGCTGGGTGGATACAGACTGCGGCCAAATCTCTGCGCCCATAGCCAAAGATGCCGCCCTCTTTCCCCGCGTGAAGATTTGTCACGAGACAGGCAAAAGTGCCATCAGTGAGTATCAGGTTATCGAGCGTTTGGATAACCCACCGAGAACGTTAGTGCAATACAGCCCGGTGACAGGCCGTACTCATCAACTGCGGATCCACAGCCTTGAATTTGGCCATCCTATTTTAGGCTGCGATCTTTATAACACCCCGGAATCACGTACCTATTTTGATGCGGATAACACACTTATCCATACCTCGCGGTTAATGCTGCATGCCAGTGAGATTGACTTTATTCACCCAGCCACAGGCAAGCCGATGCATGGGCATTGTCCGAGTCCGTTTTGAATGATCGGCAATGCGATTTAGCCCACAATCGACATGCACCCGCGCATTTCAACCTTGATGATATGCAGGGCAGGATGTCGGAACGCTAGCACTACGTGGCCGCAAGGTGTACCTGTCACAAAAGCAGGGGCTTTGATCGCTGGCTTCATTCATAGTGACAGGCAGAACAACCGATAGATTGTGTGCTGACACACAGTTGGACAAAACCTTCTTAGAGTAATCACTTAAATTGGAAAAGTACGGATAACTTTTGGTATCGGAAAATCGCTTAGTGTAAGAGTCCAGTTTGGCTGGAGCAGATCATTGTTGAGCGCAGCCTCTCCCCTGTCACGGATTTGGATTCTTATCTGTTTTAAATGGAGCGTAAGACTTGAGTACGGTTATATGTCGAATGCCAATTTAAGAGAGTCATGGGCGATGTTGAAACGTGACCAAATTGAAGGTGACACTGCCTTTGAGCTATTTTACGCTCTAGCAGAATAATTGTGTGAGAAGGATGGCCCTGTTACGTCTTTAGCAAAATTTGCTACAGAACCCACAGAATCATTTACAGGGCATAGTAAAGACGAGGCGCTTCGTTTAAACAGCGCCTCTTTGCGATGGTTTAGTTGTGAGAAATCATTTCGTTGAAGTATTCAACTTGCTCTTGCATAGAAAGGCTTTCAGTGTTTGAGCCTAGCGTCCAAATAAAGAAACCGCCGTATCCTTGGGCTTTCTGCCATTTTGCTCGTTCAATATTATTTTCACGAGTTTCAACAAAACGACCATCTGGTCCCCATTGGCTATTGATTGTTGCGCCAAGCACGATTTTTGATGGGTCCCCAACGTGTTTGGCATAGTTTGCCATAGCTACATCGTACTTGAAGTTTTTACCCGCGTCGTATGCCATTACGTTGAAGAAATCAACGCTATCTTTTGTGTTTTTAAGTAGTGTTATCACTTCACCATGGTGGCTAGAACGATCTGGTTCGATGAATGAACAGTTTTCAATCACGCTTGGATTTTCACACTCAACAGGGTCAGCACCTACATGGTAAGTTGTCAAAGAGATAAGCTTACTCTTACCAACTTTGGTGCGAATCAAATCAATCAAGGCTTCTAGGTTACGGTTCTCTTGTTCAGTAAGGCGCGCCGCTTTTTCGTAGTCGAAATCGATGCCATCAATACTTACATAGCCAGCCAGTTGGTACTTACTGTAATCACATTCACCAGACCAATTCGTCGCAAGACACTCTCCAACCATCTCTTCTGGTTTCAGGTTTTTCTTATACACTGGATAAGGCTTGTTCATCATTTCAACAAGACCATTGGCAATCGACTCGCGTGCAGCAGGAGAGGCCATATGAGCCCACATACTTTCATGCGTTTGACCACCAAATGCCACCATCATGGTTTTATTTGGGTGGCTATGTTTTAGCTCTGTCCATGACTGATAGCCTGGAGCCATCCAAGAGTCGTTGTAACTTGGTTCAATCATTCCATCCGTTACTTGGATGTTACCGTTAGAGTCCCACTTACCAAAAGACAAGAAGTAGGCATCACCCTGAGACTTTTGAAGTTCTTCAATGTTCGTTAGTCCCCACGAGGTCAAATAAGTAATTGAACGATCTGGATTATCACGTAAACCTGTTTCTGGTTTTGCTTCCTGTACTTCAATCGTCGACACCGAGCTTGCTAGCGTGTCACCTTCAGTATTGATGGCAATAGCCTCAATGGTGTGAGTCCCTTCTTGTGCACCAACCCACTCATATTCGTATGGTGCTTTATTTACTGTAACTAGCTCCGTTCCATTCACTTTGAAAGTCACTGACTGAATCGAGCCAACGAAGCTTTCTGCGTCAGCAGCAAGTTTAATGCTACGTCCCTGTGTGAATTTTGAACCATCAATAGGGGAAGTTAGCCCAACCACAAGATCTTGGTCGGTAATCGCCAATGTAATTGGTGCCGTTGCCGCTGATGCACCTTTGTCGTCATAAGCTGCTGTTACTAATTCATAAGCACCTTCTGCCTGACCTGGAACTGTCAGTTTATATTGATTGCCTGATGTTGGTTGCGTAGCTGTTGCGACAACCTTACCGTTAAGCAGAGCTTCTACTTTTACGACTTCGCCATCTTCATCAACCGCATTGATAATGACGTCAAAAGGTTTATTCGGAGATAAACGCTCACCGTTAGCTGGCGTTTCTAAACCAATTTCAGGTAACGCGTTTGGATCACACTGGCCTTCTGATTGCCAAGCATCTTTCCAAGCATCAGGGTAGCTAGGATGTCCAGTTCCTGGAGCCCATACTGGGTTACCACACCAGCCAAATACCGTGCACGAGAAGACTTCGCCAACATTTGAAACGCGATCGCCAACTTGGTAACTGATTCCGTCTTGGTATGGTGAGACATCACCACAGCTGTTGTTCGATTCAGTAACGGTAATTTGTACACTTGTCGTGTTCGTCAGGTTCTGCTCATCGGTGGCGATGGCGTTTAGTGTCACGGAGCCTGCTTGAGACGGTTGCCAATCACAAGCAAAATGCTCAGCTTGCTTAGCGTCAAATTCACAAATTTGAACATTGTTAGCTTCGATAACAACAGAGGTTAGGTCATCATCAATATCGAACGCATCAACAGAGATAGATACTGTTTCTGTTTTATTAAAAGTAGCGCCATTTTCTGGTGTAATGAAACGAACTTCTGGTGCTGAGAAATCGTGATCAGATTCCACTTCAACCGTGACAGATTGCTGTTTGAGTTGTTGGTTTTTCTCATCAAACACAAGCACGTTGATGGTTGCAAAACCGAGTTCATTTGGTGTCCAAGATTGCGAGTAATCTGTTTTATCTTGCTCGACATTTTGCTCGGCAACTTTACTGCCATCGACCCAAAATTCGATTTTAGACGCGCTTTCACCAGCAACAGAAATCGTAATATCGGTTGCTTCATTGGATACCAATTTTTGTCCATCAATAGGAGAAAGAATTGATAAGTCTAATTCTGGCTCTGGTGTTGGCGGTTGTCCACCACCTGAGCCATTGAATTTAATCGAGTTTTCAAACGATTGGAAATCTGGAAGTTGGCTATTTAGTCCAAAGGAGAAACTGAAAGATCCATCACGAGGAAGAGTATTTTTAACCCATGCTCCGTCATCAAAATTATAGGTGATAGTGTGATAAACACCTTCAGATGTGAATTCATGTTCAATCGTCCAGCTCGGATATGAGAGCGCGGAAGATACAAAACTAACATCGTTGATAGCATTAGGCAGTAGAAACTCAACGGTAGACCCTTTCATATCAATAGCTTGATTTGAAGTATTTTGAATTTCAACGCTATAAGTGCTCCACCACTGATTTTCATTTGCTGAAGTGTCAATATTTACATTTTCAGCAGCAATAGCTGAGGCAATAGGGCTTAAAGTAAACCCAGCAACAAGAAGCATTGCTGCCCCTAATGTTTTATTCATGGAATATCCTTTTTTATTGGTATTGTTGGTATTTCTTTTGGCTAGTATTAAACACTTGGTGGGTTGCAGCTAATGAACATACTATTGTGCAGTGTGTTTCAATGTCTAATAAGCAATTAATTTTAAAGAGTATAATGCAAAGTTAAAGCAGGATAATTCCTACAAAATGCTGTTTTGTGAGTTTCCTGCAAAAAAATGTTAGGAATCAATCAGGTTTGGTGTATCGAAGCTGAAGGCATAGTAGGCCTTCTTGAAATTCGATGGGATAGTTACTCCCGCGCAACGAACCAAAAGTGTTCGTAGGTATTTGTCACCGCGTTTACTTATTCGCCCAAGTTGAGGTTGTTCTGCCCACTTCCCCCATCCTGAGACAGTCTAAACTGGACACTATGAAGTGCTAAAAGAAAAATCAGAAGATGCTCATCTAATTGATGCTGCGTCTAATGATCAAATTCTCTTTATAGCAGCCTAACTTTCATATTTTCACGGACGAACGTACGCTTTACTTCTCTCACTAAATGGATAAAAAACTTGATTTTCGGCGTCTTTGAGGCTTCCCCACTAAGTGGGGGTGTTTTAACCATGAATGCTAATTGTCGTAAGATTGTAAGATTAGTTTTAGTATTGCAAACCGTAGCGCTGTCTGTTTGCTAAGTTGACCACTCCTAGCTCGGAATGGGGCAGAACCAATTTAGGGCAACCGGTCAGATCTAGTCATATCGATGACACGAAACTGACAGGCATTATTCAGACTAATCCAAACAATCTCTATTATTTGAATGTCAATGCGTCGAATTCCCATCCCTCTTCCCATTCGGAAATCTTTATAAATTTGATAGTTTTAACTTTGTGCTTATTAAAAACATCGACAATTTTCTGATGGAAAGCTATGTGCCCCATATCCGAACCGGCTATTGGAAAAATGAGTCTTTCTTCTTCTGGTATTGCATCGAGTATCTCATCAGATAAAGAAATCCTCTGCAAATAATGCAATTCAGATGTTAGGTCTAAATCGTGAATATCGGATTTATCTAGATCAAGTGCAGGTAAATCTGCGTATGTGTTAAAAAACCAGTAACCCTCATGGTATTTCTCATTACGATCAATAATAACAGTAGGATATAGTTGGAAATTTTTGATATCAAAATCAACCAGATCTAAATAGATATCATTGCTCACTACTAAACTTTGCAAATTCATATGCGCTTTTGTAGGCTGAATGTCGATTTCTTGACAGGAATCTTCGAGAAACAGAGGTTGTTC
The DNA here is from genome assembly GCF_001029435.1 of Photobacterium aphoticum. GTDB lineage: Bacteria > Pseudomonadota > Gammaproteobacteria > Enterobacterales > Vibrionaceae > Photobacterium > Photobacterium aphoticum. Next base: position 122,696 of record NZ_LDOV01000016.1, read on the forward strand.
GCCATCGTTTAATTTTACCCAGCATGGATCTCGGTTAAAACTTTCATCTGTCATTTGAAGGAATAATATATTGCCATCTTCATTACATTGGTTAAAGGCCAGATAATATTGGTCGTTGTATTTACTCATAGTATTACTACTCACGTTTAATCTCTACAAAAAAAGATGATATATCCAGCCATCTTATACGCCCTCCGTGATTTTGAATTTTTTGAATCTACTTCATAATAAAATGAAAGCACTAAAATTTGTGAGAAGATGAATTTACTGAATGATGGAATCATAAACATCGTTATAGTTTTGGTGATATGAGCACGGAAATGATTTTTTTATCTGTAATCGATCATATTTACAGGTAAGTCACAACTAGATCGTACCAGCACCCAGCTGCTATCGTAACAACGGAGCAAAAACCACGTCGTCCCCTCCGTCACCGACCATCAAATCCGGCGCACTAGCGACTCGCACCTCCTGACTCTGTTTTCTGCTCACAGACATCACACTTTTTTACTGTGTTTATATACAAGCATTACCGTTGCTATACCCTACGCGGCGAAAAATAGTCCTTAGAGCAACAGAATGATCAATCACTTAGAAGCGGGTATTCGACCATTGGTCGAAGGGTTCATTGCCGATGGCAAGCCTTGTCCATCAAACCAGAGCATTGCGGATCGACGTGCCGGGTATCTTGGCAGTACCGTACTGGCCGGCGACAGCCCGAACATGGCGGAAGAATTTGTCGATGAGCTGAATGGCATCACTATGAAGGTGTACAAGCCCAGCTCGGACGCCCCATTACCTATTACGGTTTATTTCCATGGTGGCTGCTTTATCAGTGGTGGCTTTGCGACGCACGATGCCCAACTTCGCAGCCTTGCGCACCAATCCAACACGCTGGTGATTTGCATCCAATACCGATTGGCACCGGAGCATGTCTATCCGGCTGCTCATGATGATGTGTATCAGGCGGTGTTGAGCATTAAAGCACAAGCGCACAAATACGGTGGCAATACCGAACACATCGCCTTTGTGGGTGACAGTGCCGGCGGTCAACTCGCGCTGACAACCACACTGCGCTTAAAACAGCATCAATCCTGGTTACCACAGCAGCAGATTTTGATTTATCCGATGCTGGATCCACGCGGAGCGTCTGAGAGTTATCAGCAAAACGGCACGGACTACATCATCACCGCTAACATGCTGTTGTCGGGCTTTGAGATGTATATGCCAGAAGGCATGGAGATTGAAGGCCATCCTGAACTGGATGTATTACATGCTGACTTTACCGGTTTGCCGATGACGACCATCATCACGGCAGAATTTGACCCACTGCGCGATGAAGGGGAGCAGCTTTACCGCACCCTGCTTGCACATGGCGTTGAGGCTTACTGTGAGCGCTACTTGGGCGTGATTCACGGGTTTTATCAGCTCTCTGGCGTGAGCCCTACCGCGCAGCGCTGTGTTTCGTCGATTGCGCACCGTGTTCAAGCGCAACCGCAATCTGATTGATTAGCGCATATCTCGATGAAGCATCGTTTGGCGATAAGCTATTAAGCCAATTATTCAAATACGCAGGCTCTACACTCTAAACCCACAGCCTGCGTGTTTTGTTATTTATCAAACCTCGAAAAAATACCTTTAAAGCATTACTGCTGAGTTTTATGACAATGTAAACTTAATGCAGCAATGCCCATTCACTTTAAAGAACATTATTCTCTATAGCGTTAAACGCGTAACACTTTAATGCTTACCAATACGATATGATCCTGCTCTTCAAACAAAAATCATTTGGATAATAAGTAAACATGCAATTACGTGAAAAATTATCAAAACTGACAACAGCCCTTTCCGAAGGACTGATTGAACGCGATACTGAAATAAAATTGGCTGTTCTTGGCTTGCTTGCTCAGGAAAACGTGCTTTTAGTTGGACCTCCTGGCACGGCAAAAAGTGAGATTTCAAGAAGACTGTCTATGGTCATAAAAGATGGTTCCTACTTCGAGTATCTACTTACAAAATTCACCACACCTGAAGAAGTCTTCGGTCCACTTTCCATATCTAAGCTTAAAAATGACGAATACAGCCGTAATACACAAGGGTATATGCCAACGTCAAACGTTGTATTCCTTGATGAAGTATTTAAGGCTAACTCCGCCATTTTGAACTCGTTACTCACCATCATGAACGAACGTACATACCATAATGGGATTGTAAAAGATCAGACTCCATTACTTTCAATGATTGCGGCCTCCAATGAGTTACCTATTGGTCAAAATGAACTTGAAGCCTTGTATGACCGTTTTTTGCTAAAGAAATTCGTATCTCATGTAAGCGAGCATAATTTGTCAAAACTCATCAACTTCAAAGCTAAACCTTTCTCGATACCAAATGAGTTGATGCTTACAAAAGAAGAAATTCATTCAATCTCAACACTGTCTCAAGACGTTACAATTCCGACGGACATCGAAAATACGATTATTAATATCAAGAAAGAATATGAATCTCAGTTTTCAGAAAATACTGATGAAGTGCTTTCAGATCGGAAGCTGGTTAAATCGATAAAATTGATGAAAGTTTCCGCATATACCAATGGGAGAAATTACTTGGATCTTTCCGACGTTACTTTATTTCGACACATACTGTGGTGCAACGACCAAAACATACAGAAAGTCAACAATATTATAAATACTGCCATATAGGAATAAATCATGTCTTTTTTAAATCATTCCCAATTCGCGCACTTAGCAACCCGTAGTGCTAATGAAATATTCATGGATAAAATAGGTCAAGCATTAGGATCTGATGCAAAATACTACCAAGCTCGTGTTAGCTGTAATAAATTAACTGACACTCATGTAGAACTCGTAAAAAAGTCATTACAAAAAAAGCACATCTCACACTATTTGACTGAAGTATCTAAATACTTTGACGTTAATAAAAGCGATGGTTTTATGATTGCAGGAAGTCAATTCTTCTATGAAGTAAACAAAGATATTACCAGTTTTAACGCTAACGTTAAGTGGGCGGATGAAAGACTTGACTTATTTATCTTACCAAATCGCAGTGTATTTGACATGCCACAAAGCGAAGATAAAAAGCAAGCCGACTCGGATACAGCGAATTGTAGAGAGCTAATAGAACAACAGCTAAAGGCAAATATTTGGCTATGATTCCATTAATTACATCAATGGGCAAGGCAGCTCTTTGTGCTTTAAAAGGGCTTAGTATAGCCAAGCTAGCCACCAAAGCGACCAAGTACTTTATTGACGATACATTTCGCTCAAAGGTAACACCTACTGAGGGAAGTGTTATCTATAGTGATCTTTTTCTCGGCGTTGAACACTCCGGTATATACGTCGGTAATGGGGAAATATCTAATATCGTCGTCACCGGATCATTTGAATCAGAAGTTAAACTTGATTCACCAAGCAGCTTTGTTGATAGCGGTAAACTGCATAGACAAATTTACGTTTCCTGTGATTCTCATGGTGCAGTGGGTGACACTATTGTCTCTGATGAAGCAAAATCTAAAATAGGCGAACGGGCTTTCTATGGTCTTGTTATCAAAAACTGCCATGAGTTCAGCCGAAAATGCGTAGAAATAGCACCTAGAAAAACAAATATCAGTCGTCTTGAGAGCATGTTCGAGTTAGAAGATACTTGGGAGCATACAATTGGATCATTAAAAACATCGGCTAAAAAGCATATTGGGGCAACAAAATGGCGTTTGTGGGATCAAACGTCAGGGAGCTCTTTATCTGAAAACGATCTTCAACAGATTTATGATCAGCTAAATAACACTCCTCTCGATCAACAAACAATTGAAGCTCTTCAGCAATCTCAACGTGAGATTGAACGTTACCTCGAAGAAATTCAGGATGAAAATCTACCTTCTCATGCCCTAATTACCGTCAACAAATACCATCAGCAACTAGGAAAACTGAATGAGGCGGGTACAAAAGCATCTTCATTAAGTCAAAGCTTAGGATACAGTTTCACTTACAATGACCTGAAAGCGGCTAAAGATATTGATTTTTCATCACTATCAAAAGAGCTAGAAAGTAATCAATCCATTGCTGATATTCTCGAAACACTTGGGCGAAGCTATGTATCGGAGAAAATGAAACAAAAACAGATCAAAAGAGCCAATACCAATGAAGTATATGGCACTCACAAAAGTGCCGATATATCACGAGTTCTACCCTCGGAGCTTTCATTATTAGAGAACGAAGAGCTTGAACATCTTTTCTATGCGAAGCTACTCGAATCTAATCTATCCACATACAAAATGCTTGGTCATCACATAGATCTAGAAGACGACAGTGAAGATGAAAAGATGAAGGGTCCAATAGTCGTATGTCTAGATACATCAGGAAGCATGTCTGGGCAACCTATTCTGAAAGCAAGAGCACTATTGCTGGCCATACACACCATCATCACTAAAGAGAAACGAGATCTTTACGTATTACTCTTCGGCTCCAATGGGCAAATCAAAGAACTACTTCTTGACGAAACATCTTCTACGGGGCTCTTAGCATTCCTATGTAAAGAATTCTCTGGTGGCACTGATTTCGAAACACCACTGAAACGTGCTATAGAGATCATTGAGAGTAAAAAACAATTCAATAAAGCCGATGTGTTAATGGTTACAGACGGAGAATGCGACTTGAGTGCTCACTTCCAAAAAACTTTAAAAGCAAAGAAGAGCCAACTCGACTTCTCAATCCAAACTGTGATTTGTACAGGCTTGTTCGCAAGTTCAGCCCAACCAAACGATGGCTTCAGTGACCGTATTATTGGTATTTAGAATGCCGATTAGGTGACCGTTCTGAAAATAGAGTGCAGTCAGTGCCCAACTCATCTTAACACAACCCACCTCGCTGTGGGTTTTGTTACCATTTCTACCCTCTTCTCTACATCATGGTTCTGCTACACTGCGCTTTTCATTATCACTGATGTTTCCCCAATGAAATTTTCTACGTTTCTCGGCACTGCCGTGACGCTACTTTCGCTTTCCGCACCGATTTACACTGGGCTTTACATACCCAATGCAACCGCCGCAACACAGGTGGAGTTTGCGCCCGTCCAAACTCAAATCCAAGCCATAGAACAGACACTCTCTGCCCATATCGGTGTCGCTGTATTGGATACCCAAAACAATACGCGCTGGAGCTATAAAGGGGATGAACGCACTCCGTTAACCAGCACGTTTAAAACACTGGCATGCGCCAAGTTACTGCACGATGCAGAGAACAACACCCTTGCGTTAATCGATACCGTTACCATCAAAGCCAGTGAATTAGTGACCTACTCGCCAGTCACGGAAAAGTGGGTAGGAAAAGCCATACCTGTCGTGCAAGCGTGTGAAGCCACTATGTTCACCAGTGATAACACGGCGGCGAATATCGTGATTCATGCGGTGGGTGGCCCTGACAAGATCACGGCATTCCTGCGCCAGTCTGGCGATGCGGTGACACAATTAGATCGCTTCGAACCGGCACTCAATGAAGCGACGCTGGGTGATGTCCGAGACACGACAACCCCCAATGCGATGACTCAAACCTTGAATACGCTGCTGTTTAAAAACGGTTTATCTAAACAAAACCAACAGCAGCTTATTGATTGGATGGTGGGTAACCAAGTCACCGGCAACCTGTTACGTTCTGTCTTACCTCAAGGCTGGACCATCGCAGACCGTTCCGGCGCGGGCGGCCACGGCGCAAGAAGTATCACAGCTGTGGTATGGCCGGAAGATCGCGCCCCAGTGATCATCGCTATCTATGTGATGCAGACAGAGGCGTCTTTTGATGCCCGTAACCAAGCCATTGTGACGATTGGTCAGGCGATTTTTAATCTCTATCAGTAGGCTCCTACGAACATTTTAGTCACAGGCACCACTGATCGCGCTGTTTTCCAGAGTCGGTGAACTAAATGGCACTGTATCGCCTCCACGCGGCATTGATGCGCGGGATGTGGCTTTAGCTCATGCCTGCGCTATTGAAAAACCTCTGCCAGGGTTTCGTCGCTTCATCATTTCCGGTGTGAGCTAGTTAGACCGCGTGCATGACGACGAATTGGCGGAAGTGCTGCCCTGCAACCGTTACAAATAAATTCGACCGCTGCGGGATTTTTCGTGTTCCACATTGCTTGCGGTATCCCTAAAAAGGATACTGCAGAGGGTTGCCCGCAATACGCCGACTGGGCATATCCCTATCTTTTGTTTTGTGGAAAAGGATCTGGCCATGAGAGGAAGCATTACGACCTATCTACCCGAAAAAATGTACGGTTTCATTAAAGGGGATGACGATAAAGATTACTTCTTTCATGCCAATGAATTGATCCCGAGCGATCATATCGACAAATTATGTGAAGGCGCGTTGATTGAATTCGACCAACAAGCCACCCCTAAGGGCTACAAGGCGAAACGCTGCCACCTGCTCAATCCCAACCATATTGCCACGTATGTGCAACCTCATTATTGTCTGACCTCTCGTACCCCAGCGGTGCATGGCTGGGAAGTGATCGAGCCCGGCGAGTGGGTTGTGCATGGCACCTCCTCTGATTCACCGGATGAGGCCAAAAAAGACATGATCCACAGTGCAGAGTTGATCGGCGCGAACGCTATTGTGGAGCTGGAATATTACAAAACAACGGGGTCCAGACCGGGGCAAGGCAAAGGGATCTACTATTACACCATTCACAATTATCGGGGGCGCGTCATGACGGTCGCCAAGCGCCATTCCCGAGGCACTTACCATGCTGATGACTTACAGGGACTCAATCAGCGTGCCAATACCCTTAAACACGCGATGCTGGAAAAAACCGCCCAGAGTAAAAAGAAAAGAAATGCCATCTGGCTGGCTGTACTGGCCGGACTGGGGGGATGCTGGGTCTCTCTGCCGTTCCTTTATCTGTGTTTACTGGTTCCCGCCTTCTTAACGGTGCTGATTATTTTTGGCTGCTCCCAAGATTTCGATTCATGGCTACAACCGGCCGAATCACAGCCCTCTTAACTCGCATACGACGTAATAACGCGCATAACGAAAAAGCCCCAGTGACCTTGTGACAGGTAAACTGGGGCTTTGCTGGCATCCTGTCTACTAGCAGGATGCGGGTATTAATGACGCTTAGATATTGCAGGCAATGTGGGCGTAAATTTTTGCCGCTGCCACGATTTCTGCTGTGTCACAACGCTCATCTTTCTGGTGCGCCAAGCGAAGATCGCCCGGGCCAATACCGATAGTTGGCACCTGGTACTTATCGTTGGTCGCAAAACCGTTGGTGCTAAATTCCCACTTGAAGACTTCACCATCACGCTGCAACGTTTCTTTCATTGCCACCTGACCCGCTTCCACCAATGGGTGAGCACGATCGGTTTCCCATGCAGGCAGGAAGGTGTGCAATACCACTTCTTTTCCGGTGTAAGCCTGACCTACCGCATCATAGATTTCCCATGTTGCATCCGTGCCTTCCACGATACGGTCCATCTCTTTGGCGACCATCTCTTCGGTTTCACCCAGCGCCAAACGGCGATCCAGATACACCGTACAACGGTCAGGTACAGCATTCAGAGAAGCGGTACGACATTCAATGTTCGACAGCACCACAGAGCCTTTTTCTGCCACATCCACCAGCTGATCAAATTCCTGCTGCTGACGTTCTACGTTGGCGATGATTTGGTTCATCTTGTAGATGGCATTCACACCGTTTTGCGGCTGAGAACCGTGCGCCGATTTACCCGTCGTCGTCACTTTGTACATCGCACGGCCACGGTGGCCAACGGCTAAGCGCAAGCTGCTTGGCTCACCGATAATGCAGTAGTTCGGGTTCAAGTCGTTTTCTTTCAGTGCCTGGTAAAGCAACTCACCATCGAAATCTTCTTCCATCACAGAAGCCGATACAAGAATGGTTTTCCCTTCCAACAGACCACACTGCTTCATCGCATGTGCGCCGTACACCATCGCACACACTGAAGATTTGGTATCGACACTGCCACGTCCCCACAGCACGCCATCTTCAATGTGGCCGCTGAATGGTGGGTGTGTCCAATCCGCTTCGTCCTTCGCATCAACGATATCAATATGCGCATCGTACAGGAATACGGATTCGCCATGGCCAACACGGCCCAGCACGCTACCAAAAGAGTCCACCAGGATTTCATCAAAGCCCAGTTTTTCCATTTCGCGTTTCACACATTCTGCTGCTTCGCGCTCATCACCGGTCAGGCTCTTACATTGAATAAGGCGGCTGGTGAAGTCGATTAAATCACCTTGAATACTATCCAGATATTCGTTGATAGGATTTGTCATTCTTGTTTTTCCATTACATAAAACTGGCGCTAATGTAGTGGGAAAACCCAAAACAAAACGTGACTATTCTCACGACTATTTGAAAACCACAGAGAAAACATTAAATATTTTTTAAATCATAAACTTATATTTGATTTAAAAACAATCAAACGTGATTTACATCATGCTTTTAATGAAATATACAGCAATGAAATAAACCGCAATAAAAGACAAAATCATAGGCAAACAAAAAGAGCAGCCCTAACGGAACAACCCTTCATTCTGGTGCCTTTCTCGATCACGGCGCTCGCCTGCTAGCAGGCACATTCACTCCCTTTAGCGGGAACATGCTCCACCGGCTTGCCAAGCATGTTCCCACGCCCAACCGGTTCCTGGAATATACGCCCCACCCAATGAACACCAACCCGCTACGTTGCAGGTGTAGTTGTCACCTTGATGGCTGACCACGTCCCCTGCGGCATAATTGCCATTCACATCATAAACGGGACAAGCTCCCTCACCCGGAGGATCCGGATTCACCGGCGGCTCTTGGCCATCCGCTAGCCCCAGATCATCCCAGGCATCAGACCAATACGCGCTACTGCCCGGCGCATACTGGCTCAGCGCACACCAGCTGGTCACAGGCCACGGTTTACACTGGTAAACATGCCCGTCGCTTGCCAGCACCTTATCACCCGCTTGATACAGCGTACCCGCGACATATAGCGGGTACTCACCACTGGCCGCTTTTACCGTCACGATACGTACTTTTTCGCTCGTTAAACCTTTATTTTCCACCACATACCGCAATGTATAACGCCCCGCCACTTGCGTGTTCACGTCACCCACGACGCGTAATTTCTCGGTGATATCCTGCCCATGACCATCTTGTGCGCTGATACCCGCCAATGGATCAAACACACTGTTCAGTGCAATTTCACTGTCTGCTACGCCGACAATCACAGGCGCTTTCACTGCATCGGTGTCTTCTTTTTGCAGGGTGATGACGGACAATGAATACGCAGGGACACGTACGCCATCCGTTTGATGTGCCGTCGTACGCTGCCAAGCCTGATCCGGATCGGTCACGGCTGTCGGCCAGCCACTGTGAATGTCTTGCGAATACGTGTCGATGGTGTACTCATCGGCCAATGGCAAATCATCCAACGTAATATTCACGGCACTTTCGACAGGCAGTTTGTTCACCACAAACACCTTCACGGTGTCTTTTCCGTTCACGGCCTTGGCAATCACACCCGGCAAATTCGGGGCTAACTCAGCGGCCACACTGGAGGTCGTAAACACATCAGCGTCTTTAAACACCTCAAAGAGCTTGGCATACATGATCCCGGTCGGCGTGATATACGTCTGTTTCCCCTGGGTATACATCAGCGATTGCGCCTGATTGCTATCGCTATGGTAGAGCATGTGGATCCCGGCTTGTTGCACCACGCCATCGTGGATATTGCCTTCCAACAAGGCCATGAAAACATCCGCATAAGCCAACACACTCAGGAAAGATTCCGGCGCTTCCTGCACCCCCCATTCCGAGATCAACACTGGCGTATTACCAAACGTTTCACGGTATTCGGCAATGTTATGACGGGTCTTCTTGTAGGCATCAATCAGCGTTTTTCCGCTGCTTAACGTCAAATCACTGTTCCAGACAGAGATATAGTTATGCATGATGGTCGCGTCATAATACGTTTCACGGGACAGGGTTTCTGACCAGCTGCCCACGTCATAACTCAAATGGTTAATGTTCGCGGCGATCTTGATGTCTGGCGCGATCTTGCGGATCGCCTGCGTCAGAGATTGAGTATGTTTGATGTATTGATTCACATCCGGATTATTCGGCCCATTCGAGGAATACCCGTACGCCTGAGCAGGGAAGTAGTTTTCATTCCCCAGTTCAATCCACTTGATAGGCAGTTGATCATTCAAACGTTTCTTCAGGCGATTTTCCGTTGCGGTGACGTCATCATGCATCACGTTAAACATCAGCGTTGCGGTCGCGTTTTGCTCCTTCACCAAGCTCTGATAGCCCGGATACCCAAAACGCCAACCGGCCAAGAATGCCTTTTCACGGCTTGGCGATTGGAAGGTTGATGGATCATCATGATAACCATCAGTACGGTGGTCATAATAATTGCCGACGGTTCCGCCCGGAAAACGCATATTAGTCATAGGGAAATGGGTTTTAATAGCATCGCGCACCACCGCATCAGACCAAGAATAATCGGCCCAAGAGAAATGGCTGTTGGATGACAACAAGTCGTTTTCAAACGCGACAACCGCTTCGCTGCTGAGCGTTAACGTCACTGACATATCTTCCGGCACCGGGTACGGGAACACATACGGCGACGCTTCTGGACGCTGATTAAGAGAAGGCCGGCAAGCGCATACTAAAACGCCCTTCACTGTTTTGGAAACCGATTTCTAAGGTCAGCTCATCCAGCCCAAGCGTATGGAATTGATCCACCGAGCAGGAATCAATATGCCATTGGTTTTCAAGTGAATTGCGCAGATTACACGCCTTCAGGCTTTTGCCGTTTCCATCCGCAATCCGTAACTTTGGGGCGTCCCACAACTTGTCACCTAAAACAATATCTTCAAGGTACAAGTCACCGGAGAAAAACACTTCACGCTGGGTGCGATCGACTGGAATTTTGATCGTCGCTCGGTGGTACTGCCCTTTTTGCCCCGTTAATGTCAGCGTGCCCGCATGCTCATCAAACTGGGCATTGGCGGGAAACAACCAACGCCCCGTCTCGAAGCTGATGTCATTCATTGCACTCTTTACCACCATGACATCCGAGGCATCGCTGTTACCGCCCGCAAAAGTGACGCCACTCCACCCCATGAGGGTGAGCAGCAGTAGTGTGTTTGCTTTCATGTTTACTTTTCTTTGTGTCTTCATGTGAGTCTCTTTTCCTCCCGCTATCCTTCCTGTACTCAACTTTCTTATCGCTGCTTTCTCAACGCAGCTTTTTCATCACGGAGCCTTTCATTTCACCGCCCGTCGGCTTACACAAATCCGTGCGACATCGGCGACAACAAATACATCAACACACTCAGACCTGCCCCTGTCAGGGCACATAAGCCCAATTGCAGCATGCATTTTTTGGCAGGCGCGATTTTTTTACGCCATACCATGACGACAACCATCAAAAGCGCGAGCGGGATAACCAACCCATAAGGGGTCATCAGGTGATCAAGCAGCCAGGAATCCATGAACAAGGGAGAGTGGGGATAGAGAGATTCACTGATTGACGCATATTGCTCTCGCGAAATCATGACAAACGCCATGCCGAGTAATAACAACACCTGAATCAGTGAAAGGACAACATTGAATACCTTGAGCATAAGGAAAAGAGACGGTGAGTGAATAATGGAATATTGAACCCCACCCACGCCCGGTTAGTGAGCAGTTGATGAATAATTATGGAGCAACCTCAAACTCTTCTTTGATACGCGTTCAAGTACACGCATGATTACGTGCTATATCAGCCCCTTTCTATTGGCACTTGGCGCTTGCTTGCGAAGCCATGTTGGTGTGTGGACGTGTTGGATTTATAAGAAAGCCCCGCACTAAAACGGTATGCCCACTAACTGCACGTCACCGCTCGGCCATGGGGAGGTTAACGGTAGATACATACCGTGGCTGATGGTCACCCACTCCCCTTCACGGTTAAGCAGTTGCAGGTTATTCGCCTCTTTGTAGCCGCTGCCTTGGTAGAATTGCGTTTCACCAAACAGCAGCGCAAAGGCATCACCAGCCGCTTGGCGGTCATGATGCACGCGCGCCAGCATTTGTTTTACCCAGCCTTGCTGGCGATACGCCGGTAGCACACACACTTCGGCCATTCCACTGATGGCGAACGGAACGCCTTCGCTGACCACGGTTTTTTCATGCACGGCCACTTGGCCCACTAACTCATTGTCGGTGTTCCACAATAAATAGCGATGTTGCGGCTTATCCTTGGCATAACGTTGCGTACGAAAGATGGCGTCCCCTTCGCCGGTAAAACAGGTACTGAGTAACGTACGCAGCTTTTTATCTAAGATTTCGTCGACGTCGTCATCCCGCTTGTATTCAATAAACAGGGATTCCACATCCAAACATTCTACGTACATTGTTGATCTTCCTGATATTCAGCCATTATTTGCCAGCGATACCACACTCTTCTTCGACAACTCAATAGCCAGTCTGACATTCACTGACTGGCCTCACAGTTTTCAACCGCGTCATAAAAACAGAAAGATTAAAAAGCGATAAAAAAACAGCGTGTCGAGTCTCCTCAACACGCTGCTTGCAGTTATGTGGCTTCATGTACCTTATGTACTTAAGGGGCCAATACGTCCTATTCGGCGGTATTAATCAATCAAGGTAAGTGAGTCCAAAATACCTTTGCCGCTGTGGATCCCGCCTTCGTTTTCACTGGCCGGTTTACTGCGGATCAAATAGCCGGCGTAGCCGTCCAGCTCTGTCACCGGCTCTCCGTTAAAGTACGCCGTGAACAAGCCAATTTCGCTGACCAAATCTGTCACCAAGCTTGGCTGGCTGTCACGCACGGCCACGGTCGGTACTTCACGTTCGTGCGGGTATAAACGCTGCATCAATGCCCAGGCGTCGTAATCTTCTTCTGGCAGTTGTGCCAGTTTCTCGGCAATCTCGGCGCCAAACACACAGTGACCGCCGCCTTCGCCTTGGTTTTTCAACACCCACTCTTCCTGACGCGCTTCGTGCGTAAACCACGCAATGTTCTGGGCATTCACGGGTTTCATGTCTGCCAACACGCTTTGCACGAGTTCGGCTTCCGCTAACGTCAGCCCCCAACGGGCGTAGTCTGCCGCTGGCATCATGGTCAGGTGCATCTGCATGGCTTTACTGGTCGCCAGTTGCTGGCTGAATGTCGCGTTCACGGCAACTTGGTGTTGCTCAATGAACAAGCGTGTCTGGCTTAATGTGTGGCAGCAAATCGCCTCATTGAGCTCTGGGGCACAGTAGTCGCTATACTGATAACCGGCACGTAAATACACCACGTCAATCGGGCCAATATCCGCCAACAACAAACGTTGATCAGCACCGGTGCTCAGTTGATTGCTCAATTGTTCAAAGGTACGGCGCACCGTGCGCACACCCAATTGCTGCAACGCCACTTCCAGCAAATGCTGATCATACACATTGTCTTCGTTTTTCTGCACCACCATCAGGAAGGTCGGTTTCCCTTCACCGTGAAAGTCAGCCTGAATACGGCGGGCCGTGGTCGCAATGGCGTATGCCAGTTGGTTCAACCCTTGGTTGTCGGCAGGGGTGGCGTTGTTATCTTCCAGCCAGTTTTGGTATACCTGCGGCCACTGCTCTTGCAGGTAAGCATGAAACTCCGTCGCACGCTGACCAAACGGCCCCATGCCTGCGGCAATGCCGTTAAATTCGATCACTTTGGCACCGTGCTGGCGATCATCCATAAAGTCGGTACGCATCAATAACAACGGCTGACGCGCCGGTGTTAAACGGGCGTCAGACGTACCGTGCGCCTGCTGGTGCAATTGCATTAAGCGACCAAAAAACGGATCCGCATTGGCCATGTTACCCAAGGTCGCTTGCAGGAAGTCGTGATCTTCAGACACCCCGCTGATCAGCTTGGTGATAAGTGGCGTCACACGACGTAAATGCTGATACACCTCGCGCTCCATCGTCATCGGCGCCAGGCTAAACGGGCAATGACGTGCGGTATTGTCGGCTTGGCGAAACGCCACCCCATGCATGATGGCCCATTCGCAGGCATCTTCAATCATGGAGGGAGAAGGGAAAGGCATCAGTTCATTATTCGTCTGTTCTTTACGCATCATCGTGCTACTCATCACTACAACTCTATTCGGTATCGCTGTCAGACCCTCATTGAAATCATAGGGGAAGGCTGACAGCATTTACTGAATAAGACGTTGGTCGATGCAAAAAGACGAGAAAAAGACGAAAAACTTTTCGATTTTTATCGAAATATTTAGCGCCGATGCTTATTCACAGTGTCGCTTCTCTTCAGATCCCCAAAAAAACCGTCAACAAAATGTGACTCAGATTTGTCGTGCGATCAAAAAAGTGAACGGCGAATAAAATAATCCGCCCTCAAAAGCCGTTACCCATGAGAAATTTTCTCACCACATAAACGGGATATCGCTCACGACACGCCCTTCAACGATGCTTTTGTGCCTATGCCGAATGCGCTTAATACGCGGGTTCACACTGCGGGATAGGTGTATCCAGAGTAGCTTTGACACGGTCCATCACCACGATGGTACGAAACCATTTCACGTTCGGGTTGTTATAGAACAAACGTCCACTTATTGCTTCATATTCCGCCATGTTGGCCACGGTTAATATCAGCATAAAATCCGCCTCTCCCGTCACGTAATAACATTGCTGGATCTCCGGCCCTGAAAATGAACGCTTAAGGTCTTCCATATCAGAGGCTTGCGTTCGCACCGCATGCACTTCGACCATGATAGTGATGATTTGTCCCACCTTTTCCGGCGCGATCACAGCCGTATTCGCCTGAATCACGCCGTTTTCTTCCAAGCGTTTGATTCGGCGCTGTACCGATGCCGTCGACAAGTGAACTTGCTCGGCAACAATGCGCAAGGGGGTGGTGTTGTCTTTTTGCAAAATAGAAAGGATGGCGCGATCAAAGTTATCAACTAACTGGTTCATGTGAAAAATTTTCTCAAAAGCACCCGCTTTTTCGAGCGCAATTATCAAGGTCAACGAAATATTATGGCCAGCATATTCAGTCCATTACCGATTTGGAGCACACATATGCATTGGCATAGCAAACTTGTACAACCACAGACTTTGGCGGCGCCGGGGTTTAAATCTTTAGCAACCCCAACCCATCGTGGTTCAACGGTATTGTTTGATAAACAAGCGGATGTGGTTGATGCCTGGGACCAAGCAAAAGGTGGTTACAGCTATGGCCTGTACGGTACACCAACTACGTTGGAATTATCGGGACGTATTGCACAATTAGAAGGCGCACTTCACAGTTTTGTGGTGCCAGGCGGCCAAGCAGCGATTGCACTGGTGTATTTCGCGCTTTGCCAAGCGGGCAGCCACGCGTTGGTACCACACAGTGCTTACGGTCCGAACAAAGAGATGGCACAAGGCCTGTTAAAAGGATTGGGCATTGATGTTGAACCTTATGATCCGCTGATTGGCGCTGGCATTGCTGACCTTATCCGTGACAACACGGCCTTGATCTGGGTAGAAAGCCCGGGCTCAGTGACCATGGAAATTCAGGACGTACCGGCTATCTGTGCGGCAGCGCATGAAAAAGGCGCCTTAGTGGCGATTGATAACACCTACGCAGCGGGCGTGCTGTTCGATGCGTTTGCCCATGGCGTCGATATCAACATGCAAGCGTTGACCAAATACGTCGGCGGCCACAGTGATCTGCTGCTTGGCACGGTGTCTGTCAATTCCGAAGCCCTGAAACAAAAAGTCGGCGCGACCTACAAGCAACTTGGCCTGGCTGTTTCCCCTGACGATTGCAGCCTGGCATTACGCGGCCTGCAAACGCTGGGTTTGCGTCTGGCGCACCTTGAAAAATCCACCCTGACCGTGGCGGAGTGGTTATCAAATCACCCTGCGGTCGCCGAGATTTTCCACCCAGCGTTCCCGTCTTGCCCGGGGCATGAGATTTGGAAACGTGATTTCACAGGCTCCAGCAGCGTCTTCTCATTCATGTTCACGGAAGACTACAGCGCAGAGCAGGTGGAAGCCTTCATCAACACCCTTGAGATGTTCAAGATCGGCATGAGCTGGGGCGGCGTCACCAGCCTAGCACTGGTTTACCCGAATATTGAACGTCCAGGGAAAGATTACGCGGGTCGCCTTGTGCGTCTGAATATCGGCCTTGAATACACCGAAGAGCTGATTGCCGATCTGGACCGTGCCCTGACCGCGATCACCCGTTAATTCATTCGTTTTTGCAAGCCCAGATCCTTTCGCGTCAAGGTCGATGCCGCCCCCTCATTCGGCATCTTCCTTGTGGCGAAAGCACCCTACATAACAACAACATTTGACGTGATAAAAGGTAGAAAAAATGACGATGCCTACTCGTGGTTTTACCCAACAAGAATTTGAACAGCGTACCGAGCGTGCACAGAAAGTAATGCATGAGATGAAGCTCGACGCCATGATGTTCACCACCGAACCGAACGTGCGTTACTTCACCGGTTTCCACTCTCAATTCTGGCACAGCCCAACCCGTCCTTGGTTTGTGATTGTCCCGGCCGAAGGCAAGCCGATTGCGGTTATTCCAGAGATCGGTGCCAAAGGCATGGGCAAAACATGGATTGACGACATCATCACCTGGCCAGCCCCGCGCCCGGAAGATGACGGCATCAGCCTGGTCGCTAACGTACTGAATACCCTGCCGAGCCGCTACGGCCGTGTCGGTGCCACCTTGGGTATCGAGTCTCACCTGCGTATGCCAGTGAACAACTACCTGAAACTCACCACCATGGTGAAAAAAGAGTTTGTTGATGTGGCACTTGCCATGCACGAACTTCGCCAAATTAAGTCGCCGGCTGAAATTGCCAAAACCCGTGAAATTTGCCGTATCACCAACGTCGGCTTCAAACGCATTCCTGAATATGCCCGTGTCGGCATGACAGAACGTGAGATCTGTAAGCAGTTCGGTATGGACATGCTACAAGCCGGTGCCGATGAATGTCCGTTCATCATCGCAGGCTCTGGCCCTGACGCGTATGACGACATCCTGATGGGCCCGACAGATCGCGTGATTGAACACGGTGACGTACTGCTGATCGACACCGGTGCGGTATGGGATGGCTACTTCTCTGACTTTGACCGTAACTGGGCGTTCGGCACCGCGAGCGAAGAGACCAAAGCCGCCTACCGCGCCACCTACGAAGCGACCACCAAAGGCTTTGAAGCCGCCCGTCCGGGTGCCACTACCACCGACATCTACAACGCGATGTGGAAAGTGCTGGAAGCCAATGGCGCACTGGGTAACGACATCGGCCGTGTCGGCCACGGACTAGGTATGGAGCTGACAGAACGCCCATCCAATACCGCCACTGACAACACCGTATTGAAGCCAGGCATGGTGATGACCCTTGAGCCGGGCATGGTTTACGCCCCGGGTAAAACCATGTTGCACGAAGAAAACATTGTGATCACAGAAGATGGCGCGGAATGGCTGACTGAGCGTGCTGCACCCGAGCTGATCATTATCGAGTAATTTTTCGATTCACTTGCCTTCATGACCATGGAGGCAAGTCATTACAAAGGAATACTGTGATGAGTAATACTAATAAAGATGTGGTTTTAGGATGGTGTGCCGCGATTTCAGTGGCGGTAATTTGGGGCGTGACAGGGGTTGTGTCTAAGCCCTTATCGATGGCTGTTGACCCGATGACCTTGGTTTTCTTCCGTTATGTCACTGCGGTTATCGGTTTATCCGTTATTTTCATGCTGACGTACAAAAATACCAAAATAAATAAGGAACTTGGCCATTCATTAAAAATTGAGAAATCAGACATTTTCAAAATCGCCATGTGCGGTATTGTCGGACAAGGTTTATTCTCACTTTTTAACTTCCTGTCTCTGGGTCATATTGGCGCAACAGAGAACGGGGTTGTGCAAGGTATGAACCCTTTCGTGACCGTGTTCTTTGGCATGATGTTCATGAACTTTCGCATGAATAAAGTGCAATGGGGGGCGTTCCTTGTCTCCGCGCTCTGCATCTACGTCATGAGTGTCGGCCCATCTAACAAAGTGGAAGGGGGTCAACCATGGCTAGGCTACCTTTTCGTTACCTGCTCTGTGCTTTCCATTGCATGTACCGCGCATTTACGTGCCAGCCTTGCCGAAAAATACGGCTCCGTTGTCTCTATGCTGATGCAATACATTTCCGTCGCGATCTTCGGTCTTTGTATGGTGCTTTCCATGGGGCTAGACCTTTCACAAATCACCATCATTTTGTCTGACCCGCTATTGATCTTCTTGCTTATCTTCCTGGGTACAGGGATTTCAGGAGTCAGCTATGTCATTCAGCTGTATTCATTCAAGAAAATTGGTGTTGAAAAATCATCCCTATCACTGAATCTCATGCCATTGGTGGGTTATGTTGTCGCGGTTGTGGCACTGGGTGAAGACATGTCATTCTTTAAAACGGCCATTGTTACCACGATTGTCGTTGCACTGTATGTCTTCAATGCTTTTGACAAAAAAGAAACCCAACCAACCACGCAAGAAAAGCCGGTTAATGCTTAATAACAAATATCCTTACTCTCTAACTGCAACCTGAGAGTAATAGCAATAACGCAGAAAATAAGGCGGCTTATTATGCAACGTACTAAGCCGCCATCATAAATATTAACGTAGCACACACCCTGTTAATCACTATTACCCCTCTCTATAAAACAGTTTATTAATTAACGAGGAAACGTGCCGCTGCGCAATTTCTCTCACAGCTAAAAAATAATAAGAACAAGGAAAGAAAGATGAACTTTGACCAATTTGATGCCTTTGAAATAAAACTTCAGTTTGAGCCGGCACCACGTCCTGAGCGTGTCCACATTGGATTAGTGCAACTGGCCAATGATCACACGCTAGAAACCGATTGGTCTCACCTATTGCGCGAACAAGCGGCCCTGTTCAGCACCCGCATTTTCAAAGAAAACGGCATGACGCCGGAAGCGCTTGACGCCGTTGCCGCCAGCATCAGCGACGGTGCGGTATTGGTGGGTGATGGCCTGCCAATGGATGTGATGGCGTTTGCCTGTACGTCAGCATCGATTGTGATCGGTGAAGATAAAGTGGCGAAACTGATGACCCAAGGCCGTGGTGACATTCCAGCCACAAACCCTTGGACAGCCGCACAAGTCGCCTTTAAGCACCTTGGCGCAAAAAGAGTGGCCGTATTATCGCCTTACCCAACGGATGTGAACTTCCCACTACGCCAGCAACTGATTGACGCCGGTTTTGATGTGGTTGCCCTGGCCGCATTCGGTATTTTAGATGACAACATCATCCACAAAGTCCCACTGCAATCGTTTGAAGAAGGCATTGAGATCCTGCTGAAAGACAACGATGTCGATGTCATTTTCATGTCATGCACCAGCTTACGTGCGGTCGAGAAAATTCAGTACCTTGAAGACAAATTCGGTGTGCCGATTGTATCAAGCAACTCCGCGTTGTTCTGGCATGCCATGCACCTGTGCGGCAAAACAGCGGTTTGCCCGGGTTACGGAAAACTCCTTTCAGGCACAGTAATTTAATCTAACTGACAGGACGGATCCGTCATAAAGACACAAAAAGGTTAGGCCTCTGCCCTATTCATCGGTTTCGAGGGACATGTTACTCACGCAGCCATGACGACAGAAGGCACTAACGACTCCCCCTTTCCTCACTGAGCAAGATCACCCCCTGATCTTGCTCTCCCATATTGAAGTGAATGCTATGAACCAAAATGACATGTGTCTCGCGAAAGCGATTATTGAATGGCGCCAATACCTGCACACCACACCAGAAATTGGCTTTGAAGAAACCGTTACTGCCGATTTTATCGCCCATAAGCTGGAAAGTTTTGGCATTGACGTACACCGCCATATCGGCAAAACCGGCATGGTCGGCATCCTTAAACGTGGTACCTCCGATCGCAGTATTGCCCTGCGTGCTGACTTTGATGCCATTCCCGTACAAGAACAAAACACCTTTGGTTATGCCTCTCAACGTGCAGGCATGATGCACGGCTGTGGCCACGATGGGCATGTGGCGATGCTGCTGGGTGCGGCGTACCAGTTGTCACAAGACACCAACTTTGACGGCACCGTGTATTTTGTGTTCCAGCCGGCTGAAGAGCAAGGTACCGGCGCCAAAGCCATGATTGAAGATGGCTTGTTCACCCGCTGGAAGATGGACGCCATCTACGCCATGCACAATTTGCCAGGGTTGGAGGTCGGGAGCTTTTTGATCAGCCCGGACTCCGTGATGGCCAGTGAAAACCATTTCAGCATTGAAATCCATGCCGCCGGTGGTCACGCCGCGATGCCACATCTGGGCAGTGATCCGGTACTGGTGGCCTGTAATGTGGTGTCCACCTTGCAAGGCATCATCACCCGCAACTTGGATGCCATCCATGAACCCGCCGTGTTATCGGTCACCGATATCAAAACCAACGGGGGCGCCAATGTGATCCCAACGGTGGTGACACTCTCAGGCGATACGCGCTGTTTCACAGATGAAACACAAGCCTACATCAAGCAGGCCATGGAGCGCGTAGTCGCTGGGGTTACCGCCGCTGCCGGATTGGATTACCGCTTCACGTTTGAAAACTGCGTGCTCTCAACCATCAACAACCCTGATAAATCAGACGTTGCGGTGCGCGTGGCAAAGAAAATTGTCGGCGCAGCCAAAGTTAACGACAAGTGTAAGCCGTTCTGTATTTCAGAAGATTTCTCGTTCATGCAGCGTGAAATTCCAAGCAGCTACATTTTGGTGGGTAACGGCGCAACGGGCGAGAAAGGCGGTGTTCCCCTACACCTCCCGCATTACGACTTTAATGATGACCTGCTGATGATCGGCGTCGATTTCTGGGTGGCGTTAGTTCACGACCAGTTAGCGCGCTAATTACCGCTTTTCTTCTCTTTTTCATTCTATCGCATGCAGATCACCACCGTGATCTGCATGCTGCTATATTGAGGTACGTAGTATGTTGTTATCAGGCAATGGGATAGCGGTTTGTGCCTTCTTAGTATGGGGATTACTGCCGCTCTATTTTCAATATATCCCCAACGCCAATGTGCTCGAAATTCTCTCGATTCGGGTGTTATTTTCGATCCCATGTATTTATTTATTACTTAAAGCCCTGCGTATCCCCATGGGGAAAATCTGGGCGGCCATGCACAATAAAAAGACCGTCTTTTTATGCTTTCTGGCAGGCATGTTTAACTTCATGTCACTGTACAGTTTTACGTGGGCCGTCACCCATGAACAAGTGCTGGCAGCCAGTCTGGGTTACTTTATAAACCCCATTTTTTCGATCGTTTTTGGCGTGTTGTTCCTCAAAGACAGGCTCTCAACCTTTCAATCTGTCGCGGTGGCCCTGTCTATTGCGGGGATTGGGTGTCAGGTCTATTACTACGGTGAGTTACCTTGGCTTTCCCTGATCATGGGCGGCGCGTTTGCGTTATACGGATTAATGAAAAAGTTTATTCGCCTCGATGCCCTCAGCATCATGATGATCGAATTAATCACGATCCTGCCATTGGCACTGGGCTTTTTATTTCATGATCTATGGCAACAAACGTCCGTCTTCCAATCGGGCGACACCCCTAAAATCCTGCTTTACTTACTTTCCGCCCCTGTCACCTTAATTCCGTTAGTGTTGTTTTCCATGGCGGTGGAGCGCACCAATTTGATCATGATTGGCTTTATCCAATACATCGAACCCAGCATCCAGTTTTTGCTGGCCGTCATTGTGTTTGGGGAAGCCTTGCTGCAGGTGAAAGTGATGAGCTTTGGATTAATTTGGCTGGGTTTGCTGCTGTGCATCATTGAAATGACATTCAGGAAAAAGCGACCGCCGATGCAAAAGGCGCTGGGATAACGATAACCGCTTCCTCCTCTCTATTAAACGGCCATCAGCCCGGTATACCTGGGCTGATGGCGTAGCGTGCTTATTCAGCATCCCCGTTAACTGGCACGACGTGATATTCATGGATAAGCACATTCCCTGCCTCATTCACGCTCACACGCCAGGTTTCATTCAATGAAAAATCTGCCGGCTCGCCACCCATCGGGGACGTTGAATGGGTTTGCGCTTGCAGACGAATACGCATGGTCACTTCATACGCTGTGCGCCCCGCTGAAGGTGCCGTGGCTGCTGGCTGTACTTCCACCTGCTCAAGCTGATGGTGGCAATCCGATTTAAAAAGGCTAAGTGCGATAGCATACCAATCGCGGAAACCATCATGACCATGGAACGTCCCTTCCGGCATGGTGATCACCACATCGTCGGCCAAGTACGGCGTGAAATAACCGCTTTCTTCGGTCAGGCGATCAAACGAGCCAAACCAGTGCGACACAAACTGGCGAATACGACGTTCCTGCTCATCATCCAAACGCTCTACGCAATCACTCATCCTGTTTCCCTTATTCATTCTCAATACGTTATTTCAAATTGATGCCGCTAGCATACGCCTTACCATTATTTACTTTTAGCCTTGTTACGCTTAAATCATTATTAGGAAATGCCTAACAATCATCCTATACTGCCCTGAATCACGGCGTACACGTGCCTTCATTATTGACGGAGACCGCCCCATGAATGGTGCTACCTACAACCAATTACAGATTTTCCATGCCATTGTGCAGGCGGGCAGCCTGACGCAAGCCGCCCGTCATTTAGAAGTGGCGCCGGCATCGGTTAGCCAGGCCCTCAAAGCGCTTGAAAAGCAACTCGGCTTGCCGCTGTTTACTCGATCTACCCGCCATATCGAGCTGACTGAAGCGGGGCAATTGCTGCATGAACGCACCCTCACCTCCATGTCAGCACTGAATCTGGCGGTGGAAAGCATCAGCGATCTCGGCCACCAGCCGTCAGGCAAAGTGCGTATTACCATGCCGCACTTTGTTTATCACATGCTGATCAAACCGGTCTATGTGGAATTTTGTCAGCGCTATCCGGCCATTGAGTTAGAGATTTCGTTGTCAGACGCGACCGTCGACATCATGCGTGAAGGCTTTGATATGGGGATCCGCTTTGGTGAGAAAGTGGAAGCCGGCATGGTGGCACACCCGCTGACACCTCCTATGGACAGAGCGCTGGCAGCCTCTCCGGCGTATGTGGCCCAGTTTGGCCTGCCGCAAACGCCCGATGAGCTGAAACACCACAAAGCCGTTCAATACCGTTACATCACGTCTAATCAATTAGCGCCGTTTGAATTACTGCAAGACAATCACCGCATTACCGTTGAAATGCCCCGCGCCTTGGTGGTGAATGACACCTATTTGGTGGTGGATGCCGCCTTAAACGGGCTGGGCATTGGGCAGTTGATGGGGCCGGTGTTTGAGCCTTACTTTACATCGGGCGAACTGATCCCGGTATTACCCGACTACTGGACGTCTATCTCCGGCGTGCATGTGTATTTCCACCAGCACAGCCAAAAAGCCAAACGCGTGCGCGCCTTGGTGGATTTTTTGTTGGAAAAGCGGGATGAAAAAAAGAGCCAGACCGCATGATCTGACTCCAAATGACTTGAGAGAATGTTATTTGTATTTTTGAGGTGTTGAGATACTGACTGTTTAGATATGGAATGTGCCGTGCGGCCAGAGAACACCGCACGGTTTTTTACCTATTTCAATATTCTAAGAGATTACGCTTCAACCGGTGTGCCTTGCGCGTTTTCGCTACGCTCAGCAGCGGCTTTATCAAAGCCATCATGCAGGCGGTAGTAGCGGCGGTAAACCAGAGCACTCACTGTCATCAGAATGGCTGGCAGACCGACCATCATGAACTGCAGACCCATAATGGTGCTGGCAGACTGTTCAACGTTTGGCACATAACCCACCACTGACAGACCCACACCCACGATGAAACCACCGGCTGCGCCAGCAAATTTCACCAGCATAGTTTGTACAGAGAAAATCACACTCTCACTGCGATGACCGGTTTTGTACTCACCGTAGTCCACCACGTCTGCCAACATGACGGTTTGCAGGGCGTTCGCGATACCGACACCGAACTTAATCGCGGCACCTGCAACACCAATCAATAGTGCATTACCCGGTGCAATCACACTCATCACCAGCAGGATCACACAAGACAGTACCGGGAAACCACTTGCCATCAACCAAAGGTACTTGCGAGGAAGCAGCGCCGCGATACGAGGAAACAGGAACACCCCCGCCACTTCTGCAATACCTGCCACCATCATGTACACCGGGAACAAATCGGCATTGCCCAATGCGTAAGAGAAGTAGTAAATCGCAAAGCCACCGACCAACAGGTTCGCAATCTGGAATGACAGTACGGTACCGATCAGTGCTTTTAGCTGGTCGTTCTGACCGATAATCACCAATACATCTTTAAAGCTGAATTTTTCCGCCGGTTTCGCATCGGCAGGTGCCGCTTTTTCTTTCACGTTACGGGCCATCAGGAAGGCACTCATCACGAACAGTACCGCAATCAGCATCGCGACATTAAAGAAGCCGTCACCTTGGTCACCGTTACCTAGTTTGCCGACAATGTGCAGGCCGTAAGTACCGGTAATGAACCATGCCAAGCTCGCAAACAAACGCGGCCACACCACCAATTTTTCACGCTCCTGACGTGAGCTCGACAGCGCAGGGATCATCGACCAGTAAGGGATATCCATAATGGTGTAGGTTAAGCCCCACAAGATGTACGCCGCCGCCGCGTAAATGTACAGCGCGGTGCCTTCAAACATGTGCGTACTGAACAAGCCCACCAGCACGATGGCATTGAGTAGCGTGCCAATCACAATCCAAGGGCGGAACTTACCGAATGTAGAACGGGTATTGTCCACCACCACGCCCATCATCGGGTCAGTAATAGCATCAATAATACGAGCGGCAAGGAAAATGGTGCCGACGAACGCCGCCGACAAACCCGCCACATCCGTGAAATAGAACATTAAAAAAATGTAGATAGGCGCACAGGCGAAGTCTTTGCCCAGCGCACCTAACCCGTACGATAACTTGGTTTGTAGCGTAATTTGATCAGACATATTCTATCCTTCCGGTCCGTTCCTGCTTTTCCCTCGCACGGGCTTGCAACACTGACCTTGTGTTTTTAATGGTTATGTCCAGTGCTGCTGCGTTCACCTAACGATCGCGCATTGCCGTCACTGCCCCTTCAGTCTGATGACAAATGTACCCACTCTGCCACTTGGAATCTGTGATCCACTGCCTCTTTATGGAAACGTTTACAGCCAGTTCAGAAAAGTGAGATCCAGAGCGCTATTTTTATACTTCTTACGCATTAAATACGCGTATTATCTGATTTTGACGACTATTGAGACGTAAAACAAGTTGAAAACGGTTTCACAACTCACATTCCATTGCCGCGTATCACGTCGCCCCTCTCCTCATAGAACGTTATCCCCATAGAAGCACATAAAAAAAACCGCATGGGCTTAACACCAATGCGGCTGCAAAATGCAAACTTAGGATAAAAGAGAAAAATGGGCGTGTTTATCGCAATAAGCACGTAAATAATGAGGGGGCTATCAGTCAATCTTTTCGCATTTGATCAACATCGCGGTTTCCGCATCCAGAATCGGCATGGTTAAGCCTACCGATTCACACCAATCACCGGTCAACTCACAGCCGGATTCTGTCCACGGCGGCTGATAGTTCACGATATCATCGTAATTGCTTGGCTTATCCAGCACCGTAATGCGGTAAGTGGCTTGTGGATCTAACCCCGGAATACGTAAGTGACCGCTTAATGCATGGGTTGGCATGGCTAATTGCGCCACCAATACCACGGCTTCACTGAGGTCGTTGGCAACCACAGCATGCACCTGATGGGCCTGATCATCGGTCGGCACTCGCCAGGTACGGCCACCGTGCAGCAGTGGACGCAGCATTTTGTGCAGCTTGATGTAATGCTCAAACCCTTGTTTTTCATCCGCCGATTCTTTAACCGGATCCAGTTCAATGCCCATGTGCCCGCACAGTGCCGTTAAACCACGGAAGGCAATGCTGTGACGACGACGCGTGCTGTGACAATGGCTGGCCCCAATGTGGCTGCCCATCACTTCCGGCGGGAAAAAGTAGCTCATGCCACGTTGAATAGTCTGGCGTTCCAACGCATCATTGTTGTCTGACGCCCAGAAACGATGAGTCCGTTTCAGCACTTCAAAATCAATACGACCACCGCCTGCCGCGCACGATTCAATCTCCACCGTCGGGTGCTTGGCGCGTACTTTATCGACCAATTGATAATAGCGTTGGGTTTGCTGATGCGCAGCCGCTTGGCCGAGGTGTCCCGGCTGCACCACTTCGCGGTTCATATCCCACTTGATATAGGCAATGTTGTACTGGCTCAGGAAATGATCCAGGCGTTCAAACAGAAAATTAAACGCTGCGTTATTTTGCAGATCAATCACATACTGATTTCGGCCCGTCGGCTGATCATAACCGTCAACGGCCAATAACCAATCGGGATGGGTACGGAATAAATCCGAATCTTTATTGATCATCTCGGGCTCAAACCACAAGCCAAACTCCATTCCCAGCGCATTCACGTGTGCCACCACTGGCGCTAAACCTTGTGGGTATTTTTCACGGTCCAAGAACCAATCACCCAGCCCGGCTTTGTCGCCGTTACGGCCTTTGAACCAGCCGTCATCAATGATGAAACGCTCGACACCCATGTCGGCCGCTTGGGTCGCCATCGCCATGATGTAGTCTGGATGATGGTCAAAATAGATCCCTTCCCACGTATTCAGATGAATAGGACGCGGCTTCTGAGCAAACTCACACGGCAAAATAGAACGACGCACGTGTGAGTGGAATTGGTGGCTCATGCCATTAAGGCCCTGATGGCTGTAGCTGGCGTACAACCACGGCGTCGTCAGGCTTTCACCCTGCTGAAGGCTCACTTCGCCCGGCAGGTAAATCACTTCTGCCTGCATCACACGGCGACCGTCCGCTTTAACGTCTACGCGCAAACGGTGGTTGCCACTCCACGCAAAATGAAAGCCCCACACATCACCCTGCATTTCATTGAAATGCGCTGTACCAGCCACTAAAGCAGGGTAATGTTCATGCGAGGTACGGCCACGGCGGTTTTCCTGCTGGTAACCCCCTTGCGGCAGCGCTTGACGTTCGGTTTGAAATTCTTTGACCCAACGACCGTAAAAGGTCATCAACTCGTTCGCACGGGCAGGCAACGGCAAGGTGTTCGCCAAACGATTCACCTGATAAGCTCCGGCTTTGAGGTTAGTCAGCGTGTGCCGGGTTTTCACCACATCAAACGTATCCAAAAACAGTTCGGTGGTTAAACGCAGACCCGCTTTCGCATCTTCGCTGACAATCACGGTGCCTTCTTCCTGCGGGGTGATCTGGGTGATCACAAACACCGGCGCCCAGTCTTGTCCGTTTCGGTGCCCTTCTAAACCCGGGCTGCTGAATACGCCACGCCCCAGTTCAGGGCTTAACGTCATTGCCACGTCGTTATCTAAACGGCCATACGGTACCGGACGTTGCAACGCTAAACGGCTGTTGTCTATATTGCCTTTTACGGGTAGCCCCCAGTGCAAAATCTCGGCGAAATCCCCCATTTCAACCATCAATTGGGTGTGCGTTCCCACTAATTCAATCAGAGATTTTACCGTCATTTTGCTTTTCCTTGCATAACAGAGAGCCACCCGATGGGCCGTTAATTGATGCGTATCATAATTTAAAAAACGGCAATTACTGTGATTCACACCACACAAATGGGAACGTTTTCACTCCGAATAATCCAAATGCGTATTTTAAATACAGCATTGGCGTAAAAACCAACAGAATCACCACGCAAACGCACATTAAGCACCCCATGTATACCTACAGAGAATGAATAATGCTTTATTGAGGCCAGAAACATCCGAATAACGCGTTAAATTTCACATCAAATTAGTAAAAATGCCACCCTCATCATGAAAACGTTTCCAGTTTTATTTTACACTCCAGAAAAAGGTCGGCGGGCAAACACGACAATCACTGTCGACGCCACGCCCAGCAGAAAGATTGCACCCACACTGCCCCTCACAACAAAGAGAACAGAAGTAGGAAACCATGACGGCATTTCTAAGCATTATTCAGCGACGCGACTGGGAAAACCCACAATCAGTGAATATTCACTGCTTAAAAGCACACAGCCCACTGGCGAGTTACCGCCAACCGGAACACGCCCGCGATGGCCGTCATGCCCAGTGCCGCTCTCTTAACGGGCAATGGGCGTTCAAATTGTTTGATGCACCAGAGCAGGTCGACGGTGCCTTCATCGACCCGCAGTTTGATGACAGCGCGTGGGATCGCATTACTGTACCGGCTAACTGGCAGTTACAGGGTTACGACAAACCGATTTACGCCAACGTGAAATACCCGTTTGACGTGAATCCGCCATTTGTGCCGGCAGACAACCCAACCGGTTGTTACCGCACAGAAATCACGTTAACCGACGCCGATCTGACTCAGACACAGCGCATCATTTTTGATGGCGTGAACTCAGCGTTTCACTTGTGGTGTAACGGCCAGTGGATCGGTTACAGCCAAGACAGCCGCTTACCGGCAGAGTTTGATCTGACACCACATCTGAACGTCGGCACCAACAGCTTGACCGTGATGGTGATCCGCTGGTGTGACGGCAGTTACTTAGAAGATCAGGACATGTGGTGGATGAGCGGCATTTTCCGTGATGTCACCCTACTGAGCAAACCGCAGCACTGCATTGAAGATGTGTTCATCACGCCAGATTTAGACGCCTGTTACCGTGACGGATCCCTGTCGGTTGTGACGCACCTGAACGCGCCAGATTCGT
Organism: Photobacterium aphoticum; assembly: GCF_001029435.1. GTDB lineage: Bacteria > Pseudomonadota > Gammaproteobacteria > Enterobacterales > Vibrionaceae > Photobacterium > Photobacterium aphoticum. The sequence goes on from NZ_LDOV01000016.1 coordinate 151,566, forward strand.
ACCAAGTACAAGTGCAGTTGTTTGACGGGGAAAACGCGGTCAGCGAGCCACGTATCGACCGTCCACACAACCGTCGCATTGACGAGCGAGGCACGTATGACGACGTGGTGTTCCAGACGCTACACATTCGTGAGCCGAAACAATGGAGTGCCGAAACCCCGAACCTGTATCGCTTGGTCGTGTCGCTGCTGGATGCCGATGGTAACCACATCGAAAGCGAAGCCTACCCGGTCGGTTTCCGTAAAGTGGAAATCAAAGACGGTCAGCTGATGCTGAATGGCAAACCGCTGCTGATCCGTGGGGTGAACCGTCACGAGCATCACCCTGAATTGGGTCATGTGATGACCGACGCCGATATGATCCGCGATATCTGCCTGATGAAGCAGTACAACTTCAATGCCGTGCGTACCGCCCACTACCCGAACCACCCACGTTGGTATGAACTGTGTGACCAATACGGCTTGTATGTATGCGATGAAGCCAATATTGAAACCCACGGCATGCAACCGATGAACCGTCTGTCGGCGGATCCGCAGTGGGCACACGCTTACATGAGTCGCTACACCCAAATGGTACTGCGTGATAAGAACCACCCGTCGATCATCATTTGGTCACTGGGTAACGAATCCGGCCACGGCAGCAACCATAACGCGATGTATGCGTGGTCAAAACAATTCGACCCATCCCGTCCGGTCCAGTACGAAGGCGGCGGCGCTAACAGTACAGCCACCGACATCATTGCACCGATGTACGCGCGCGTGAACAGTACCATTGACGATGAAGCCGTGCCCAAATGGCCGATCAAAAAATGGATTTCACTGCCTAACGAGCACCGTCCGCTGATTTTGTGTGAATACGCCCACGCCATGGGTAACAGTCTGGGCAGTTTTGATCAGTACTGGAACGCGTTCCGTGAGTTCCCACGCCTGCAAGGTGGCTTTATTTGGGACTGGGTTGACCAAGGCTTGAGCCAGAAGGATGCTAACGGCACGCATTTCTGGGCCTACGGTGGCGACTTCGGCGATGAAATCAATGACCGTCAGTTCTGTATTAACGGCCTGGTCTTCCCGGATCGCACCCCGCACCCGACACTGGAAGAGGCCAAGTTCTGCCAGCGTATGATCACGGTCGCACTTGCTGAGCACATTCAGGTATCGCCATCACAAGCCACCTGCGAGTTAACCGTGCGAAACGAGTATCTGTTCCGCGCGACCGATAATGAAATGCTGCATTGGTCGCTATTGGAAAATGGCGTGGTGATCCAAACCGGTCAGTGCCCGCTGAATATTGCCGCTGACAGTGTACAAACTCTGACAGTCGCCTTGGACTTCACACCGAAGACCGATACGCAGTACCACCTGAACACTGACATTCGCCTGATCACTGCGACCGCATGGGCAGACGCCGAACACTGCTGTGCCAGCGAACAGTTTGCGCTGCGTAACCACTGTGGCTTGGTGTTACCGACACTGAACACACAAGCAGCACCGCAATTGCAGGTTGAGAACGACACCCTGACCGTCACCAGTGACGATACGCGTCATCAATGGCAGTGGAACACCACCACAGGCCTGCTGACGCAATGGACGGTGGACGGCAGCGCACAATGTATTCGCGCACCAGAAGATAACTTCTTCCGCGCCCCGCTGGATAATGACATTGGTGTGAGCGAAGTAGATAACGTCGACCCGAATGCTTGGGTGTGCCGTTGGGACATGGCCGGGATCGGTCGCTGGGAACGTCAATGCGTACAGTGTGACAGCCAAACCCAACGTCAGGCCGTATTGGTCACCGCCATGTTCGCTTACCATTTTGGTGGCGAGATCCAAGCCATCACCACATGGACGTACACGCTGCATAATGACGGCAAGATGGATATCGATGTGGATGTGAAACTGGCAGATCACCTGCCGCCAATGCCACGCATCGGGATGGAAATGGTGCTGCCGCTAACAGCGAATGTGCATGCCCAATCAGAAACACAGCAGCCGGAACATGAAGACTGCCTGATCACCTGGCAAGGTCTAGGCCCGTTTGAGAACTACCCTGACCGTCTGGCCGCAGCGCGTGTTGGCCGTTACACCCAACCGCTGAGCGCCATGCATACGCCATACATTTTCCCGACCGACAGTGGGCTACGTTGTGGTACGCAATGGCTGCAACTGGGCAACCTTGAAGCCTTCGGCCAGTTTATGTTTAACGTGAGTCGCTACAGCCAGCAGCAACTGGCCGAGGCCAAGCACACCAATGAACTGACAGCGGAAGACGTGGTGTATCTGCGCCTTGACCACCAGCACATGGGTGTAGGCGGCGATGACTCTTGGAGCCCAAGCGTGCATGCTGAATACCAATTGACGGACAAAGCCTATCAATACCGCATCACCTTGGCACCCGCAGCCCAGTAATTCGCTAGGCGCTAGACATACAGTTAGCTGACCGATAAACATCCCCAAGCTTCCTTCGCGAAGACTTGGGGATTTTTTCATCGCTTGCGCTTCACGCCTTTATCAAATGCATTAAAAACCATCAAAAATCACTTAAAACCTTGAAACCGTACACTTAACGCCCGTTTTCCGTTTGAGTTATCACGCTAACTATTGTTAGATGCAGGCTGTTACCAAAAACACATCAACCACGAGGGCCCTATGGCTACCATTAAAGACGTTGCGAAAGAAGCAGGGGTCTCCATCGCCACGACTTCCCGGGTGATCAACAATGCCCCGAACACCAGCCAGACAGCCATTGCCGCCGTACAAGCCGCGATGAAAAAGCTGGGCTATCGTCCGAATGCCAACGCCCGTGCGCTGGTGAGCAAGTCCTCCAACACCATTGGTGTGCTGGTCAATGATGTGTCCGCCCCTTTCTTCGGTACCATGGTCAAAGCCATTGATACCATCGCCAGTGAGCAGGAAAAACAACTTCTAATCGGCAGCGGCTACCACGATGCCAACAAAGAGCGTAACGCCATTAACCTGCTGATCAACAGCCGTTGTGAATCCCTGGTGGTACACAGTAAAGGCTTGAGTGATGACGAGCTCACCACGCTGGCGCAAGAGATCCCCGGCATGGTGATCATCAACCGCACAGTGCCGGCCATTGCTGATCGCTGTATTGCACTCGACAACCATCGCGGCGCGTATCTGGCGACCGATTATCTGATCCGAAACGGCCACCGTGACATTGGGTATATATGCTCAAGCCATGACATTGAAGATGCGCACGACCGCCTGGCCGGTTACCTTGACGCACTGCGCGATAACGGCATTGAACCCAAAGATCACTTCATTGAATACGGGGAGCCGGATGAATGCGGCGGCGAACAAGCCATGGTGAACCTGATTGCCAAAAACACCCCTATCACCGCAGTCGCTACCTACAACGATGACATGGCCGCCGGCTGTTTGGCGCTGCTACAGGAAAATGGCATTCGCATACCGGAAGAAATGTCGGTGATCGGGTTTGATGATGGCCATATTGCCCGCTATATCTACCCGCGTCTCACCACCATTCGCTACCCCATCCAAGTGATGGCCAGTGAAGCAGTGAAACTCTCATTGATGCTGGCGAACAATGTGCCAGTCGAGCGCGGCGAGCAAAAACTGTTTATGCCAACACTGGTGCGTCGTGCCTCGGTTTGTCAGCGGCAATAAGCACGGATAGACGTAAACAAGCTGATAGTAAAACAGAAAGAGCCAGATGATCTGGCTCTTTGCATCTCGATTACTCACATGATTCAACACTCACTCTAACGGTGTGTTGCACTCATACAGTATTTCCGCTTTTTCCTGCATCGTTCCCTCATGATATTTCACAAGGCTTAACCGCGCCTTCAGTGCATCCTTACTGAGAAACATGCGCTCATTACTCATTGCATGATAGAACTCGCCCGTATCCGTGTTTTTAATCGCCACCTGAAACCATAAAACATCCGAAACATCATTCATGGTCATGATCGCCCCGTTCATCACCCAAAACTCATAGGGTGCAAGGGAAAACACGTTGGCGGCTCCAAGCGGCTGCGCTTTGTTTCCCACTAACTCAACATCCCTCAATTGGCTCTGCACGGGCTGATTAACATCATTACCCGGGTGTAAATAACATTCTAAAGACAGCTTACTGGCCAGCACCTGGGGCGAACACAGCAACAGACACACAAGCATCACTTTTCTATACATCACCGATTCCTTAATGCATGGTTCAACAGCAACCGCTAGTGCGCCTTTCTTTCATTGGTAAAGTGATCCAATAATCCCTGCCTGACGGTAATCACCGGGTAAGTATCGGGAAACGCCATGACCACACGTTCCCCCTTATGCCTAAACAGGGCCACACACGTTTGCCTGCTTTTCACCGCGCCTTTAAACACGTATTCCTCTGTCTCGCACGGCGCAAAATTGGCTCCCCAAATTTCCGTCTCCGGGTACGGATACGTGGCTTCAATCAATGCCAATACAAACAAGACCGCCGCCGATACACTTAATGGCCGGATCCAGGCATAAAGAAAACACTGAATATCGTTGGTTTGTTTAATAACGCCATACACGAAGGATCCCAAGATCACGATATAAATCATCTTCATCACATCCATGAAGACATCAAAATAGACGGTGTTCAATACCGCCATCATGACCATAAACGGCAGTGGCATAAGTACAAAAAGCACGAGACATAAGGCACGATCCCCGACATCCTCCCCCAATAGCATGACGAGAAAGCCCCCGATGAGTGCCCACAGCAGCACTAACAACACAGGAGAAAATAACAGTGCCATCCCCCAAGCGAAATCGAACGCGATGACCTGTGTACCAAACAGCACCAAGCACACACTCAGGACAATATATCCCCATGGAAATAAAGCAAAAATACTGCGATTTATTGCCTTTGTGAGCAGACCCAAACGTCCTTTAATCGGCATTTGCATCAAGATGATGGGTTTATGGCTCCCTTGTGCTGTTTCCGAACTATTCGTTTTCGTGCTATTTGCTTTCGAGCCCTGTCTTTTGGAGTTATGTCTTGTAGAACTTTGTTTTTCAGGGTTTAACTTTTCCAGTTCTGGTTTAATTTGACCTTGCTGTGCGCGCTTAGATTGATTCGCGCCGGATTTCCCTCGACCTCGTTTCATGCCCAATCCTTGGTATTTGCTGCATTCTTTTGCATTAATAAATAGCGTATTAAAGACACTGCTGAGAAAAAAGGCATGAACGTCAGATTAGTTTGCAGTGCCTCGCATTCCCTTCCAAAAGCGAAAATATGCACATTGGCGCGATTTGCATACCACCTGTCATCATTGGGTATCTCATGCCGCCATCAGTAGGCATATACTGTCCCTGTCAGCAAAACAACGCGGTATTCCAACGCGGAAAAAACAAGAACAAATAAAAATTAAGGACCGTTATCATGGCAGCAACTATAAACAGCACCGCGTTAATCACCGGTGCATCAAGCGGTATTGGTATGGAATTGGCAAAAATCCATGCCAGCAAAGGGGGTGATGTCGTTTTGGTCGCCCGCTCTGAAGACAAGCTCAATGCCTTGAAATCGGAACTGAAAGCCCAGTACGGCATTACGGCGACGCTTATCCCCGCCGATCTGTCTCAACCTGATGCCGCTCACACCGTCTACAAGACGACATTGGATTTAGGCATTCATATCGACACGCTGATCAACAATGCAGGCTTTGGTGGACACGGGAAATTCCACGAACGCGCACTGCGTGAGGAACAAGCCATGATGCAAGTGAACATGGTGACATTAACGAACCTGACCCACCTTTACCTCAAAGAGATGGTGGCACGTCAACACGGACGCATCTTAAATGTTTCTTCCACTGCGTCTTTCCTGCCGGGACCGCTGCAAGCGGTGTACTACGCAACCAAAGCGTATGTGACCTCTTTCAGCCAAGCCATTGCCGAAGAGGTAAAAGACCAAGGCATTACCGTCACAGTGTTATGTCCGGGTACCGTGGCAACAGGTTTTGTGGAAGCGGGAAATTTAGAGGGGGTGGATATCTGGAAGCTGGCAAAGTCTGCGGAATCCGTCGCAGCCTGTGGCTATCAGGCGATGGAAAAAGGCACATTGGTGGCCTTTAATGAACGTCCATTACAATTTTTGCTGAACTGGGTCGTGCCTTTATTACCGCGTAAATGGGTATTGGCCATTTCCCGTAAAACCATGGAAAAAGCTTAATTACCATACCGGTAAATTCAACAGAACGAGCAAAATAACGGGCCAATACAGGCCCGCTGAAATTCATCGCTTTATTCGTTAATTTGTTTCGCAAGCAGGGCCAGCAAACCTTCGGCATTTGGAATGTCTTTACCTTTCGGGCCCTTATAGACCTGACCATCGACCAAATTTAAGAATGCGTCGTGATTGTTCACTTTGGCCGACTCGCCATACGCCAACCAAGGCGCAATAACCGCCTTATCCGTTGAAACAATATACCCACGCGAATCGATAGGCAGGTGCACGCTTTTAGATAACATCATGGTGTTAAGCGGGTTAATACCGCTATACGCTTGGAACTTCCCTTTCGAATAGTATCGAGCTGCCGCTGAAATAGATTGCGCGGTAATGTTCACCGCCAAGTTCGCCGCCACTGATACAGCTGTGGTCACCGTATTTGTCGCAACCGTTTCCACGGTATGATAACGACGACCTCTCTCATCTCGGTAATACACGTTTTCGACTTTTTCACGCTCGAACCAAGGGATCTGCATAAATTCATTGCCCCCGTCGGTTTGTGAGTTATGGATAGTCACAGGGACACAATAATAAGTTTGACCTTCCCAGTTCACTTCCACCATTTTCATCTGCCATGGGTAGAATTCTTCTGCCAGGAATCGCTTACACAATGCAGGCATCACCACGCCAAGCATGATGTGATAAAACTCACCTTGCGATAACTCAAACAAGCCTTGTGCTAACTGCTTCGCTTCAGCTTGATCACCCGATTGCGCCGTCAGAATGAACAGGATGATCTGTCCCCACAGTGATTGATGTAATTGGAAATCAACCGGCAAGCGCTCAATCGCGGCTAGGGCCTCTTCTGTGCGATCAGCGGCTAATAATTCCAACACTTCGGAAAGGTGATGAACACGCCATTTTGCATCGGCACACGGGAATTTATACGCGTCTACGGTGTTTTCATAAGATTCAAAACGCTTCGTAGCAGCAAATGCCTCGCGCGCTTCTTCAAGCGTTTTAACGTGAGGCTCACGCGCAATGATTTTTTTACGCGTTTTTTCTTTAATTTTCAGCGCTTTTTTGCAGTCTTTACTTTCATTGTTAAACAGACACAGGCTGAGACCAAAACTGTTATACCAATCCGTCGCAAAATTCGGTTTCTTGGAGTGAATGCTAGCGAACAGATCTGCATTGCTCACCAGCATATTGATGTAATTTTCCATAGCCAGATCCTTATCCAAACATGGCGTAGCCAATGAAAGCCGCAATAATCAAACCGCCCACTAACTTAGTGCGCTTGATATTGGTTTCGTTTTTTTGCACACGAGGTAAGTCGACAAGATCCGCTTGTGCTTTCACATCGCGAAAATCTTCAAGACGCTGATCATAGTGACTCTTACGGGTTTGAATAAGCTCAATATAGCGTTGTACGACAGGTGAGTTGTCGTGTTGCATGTTGTAGTCCTTAACAAGCAGGATAAATCGAGGGAGGCTATTGTCTGTAAAAATTTTATAAAATCAATGCTTTTGTTGATAGTTTTATAACTAGAAGTATTCATCATCGATGAGAAAGAGGAATGAGAACAGATATCCGTATGCGGCGTTCTTGGTCTAATGGCGCATTATCTGATGCAGAAATGAGGTATATTGCGGGTAGGGGCAGGAGGAGGTATCGGCACACTGATATTCATGGTGCGTCTATCGCAAGAGGATCGTCACACTCAAAAAACAAGGCCATTCACCAACATACCCTATGGCACGACGGTGAAATCTTCACCCTAACTCAAAACCCATTTTACCTTGAAGATGAATGCGTTATTTTGAATTAGGGGGAAATCATCATGACTACTGATGCATGTTGATGAAACGTTCAGCTTTTTCGAAAAGGCTATCACACAGTTTCTTTTGTTTTGTATACTCAGGTGTCCCTTCCGTCAAAGAGTCTAGCGTTTCTTTCTCTTTATTATACGCACCGACCATTTGCGTAAATCGCTCTTCAAACTCACCTTTACGCATTTTTTTGCTATTGCTTTTAACTGGCTTTTTCATAATTTCCTCTTACTCTCAAAGATCTAACTCTTTTTTCTATTCCCGTTCCAACAGAATATCTTCGATTTTACGTCATACTTGATGAATATTATTAGGCTTACTTTCTCTAGCATCGTTTTTATCTTTGCGAACTTGACTTGTGTAGTGAGCCAGAGAAGAGTTGGGCGATTTCTTTTTCACAGTGATCTTTCCATTTATGATGAAGCATTAAACAATTTTAATTTCATCATCCAACAGGTTAAATATTAACAACCACCTTCAACTCACAAAGTTAAATTACGCCATAGAAACTGACATTAAAATGAGAGGAGCGGCGTTATTACACAATTGTTAGAATAACAAATAATATAAACACATGAATTTATAAGCATCATGCGTTATTAATCAATAATTAAGTGATAAAACGAAGGCCGTTTTCATCATTCAATGACGTTGAAAAAACGGTGCTTGAATTTGACATATATCCCCCTGCAATATTAACAATCACAATAAATGTGATCATATCAAACATGAATAAAAAGCTATCGCAGGATAAATATGACGAATTTAATCGAAAGGAAACTGAGAAGATCTTGAAATAATTTTTCATTTGTAGCTCAAATTTTTGAGCTACGGCCACTATACACTTTGTATCCAGAATAGATAGTTATTTCTATCTTTTATTTTTCTTTCGAATAAAAACAATAACATATATACCAACGCTTTCGACGCAAACTTCGCCAATAAGAAAAATCATCAACATTCATACGTCTTCCATCCGTACAGTTGTCGGGGCTTTGCTAATTAACATTGCATACCACCCAAGAGACCTGTGATGTCAAAAGAGGAAAGCGTCACATTAAAAGTCTACCGCCATTTTGGCGATATTCTGTGGTTACAATGGAAAAGAAAACAAACGCCATTAACCCAGATAGCCCCCAACGAGGCCGTGATGAATGACAAAGCGAAACATCTTTTTCATTACCTGTGTGCGCAATATGATCAGATATCAGAAGATCTCGACACGCGCCCCTTTCCTGAGTTTTCTGAAACCATCCATCACCCGTTAGGGAGCTGCTTTGTACGTTGCCCGGTTGGCAGTCAGCGTTTTTCCATTGTATCTGTTCACTTTGATCCCTCGGTAAGAGGACAAGGGGTCTTCACCCAGTTCCTTGATTACGTCAGAAGCCATCCGCACCACTACCAAGGCCTCGAAGTGGCGATCATTGAAAATAAGCACCTCGCCCATCGCCTGTTACATCGCGGATGGCAATACAAATCGCTGTTCAGCAAAATCTTCTTTTCCGAAAAACCAACGCTCATTAGCGATTTTCAATAAAGTGGCCATATCGGTTTCATCATTGAGTATGAACGCCACATAAAACGAAAAAGCCATCACTCCTAAGAGCAATGGCTGAATAATGTTGACTCACCTACGTGCAATTACACCTGCTCGCTTGGCTCTTTCCACATAATGGGGTTGGCAAACGCCCCTGTGATACTTGATGCCGTTTCACCGACTTGTGCCAACACACCTGGCGTTAATTCTTTCGCGAACCAGCATTCCACCGGCGCTTGGGTTTCTACCGGGAAGGCGACCTGATGCGGTGTGTTGTAACGCGTGGCGTAATGCATCGGGTCGCCCAGTACAAAAATCGCATCGGCATTGAGGTGTTTCTCGGCTTCCTCCATCAGTCGCGTTGCATAACGTTGGCCCTGAAAGTCAGGCAATACCGCTAGCGGTGCCATGATATAGCATTTCAAATGCGGCGCGTTGACTAACGTCATTGGGGTATAACACGCATGCGCAACACCCTCAAACACGATGGAATAACTGCCTTCAGCGATCAGATCCTCAGCCAGTTCAGCATACAGCTTGGCATGACGCTCATCATAAATACCGCCCTCCGCTAAAAACGCTTCGTACTGGATTTGATATGGGGTTTTCATTGTTCGTTTATCCAACTTATAAATTAAGTAATAACAGATACTTGTTGATGAAGCGTTCTTTCATCGCTTCAAGCGGGTAGGCATCGCTGGCAGACTCGTCGGCAAACAAGTAGTTCAATGCAATGCCGTCGATTTCAGCAATCAGCAAGGGCGTATCAATCTCACAATTTGCCACTGGAACATCGCATAAAATGGTATTGAACGAGGCCAGCATCAGGTCATAACGCGCATCCAACAGATCTTTTAACATCAGACGCGTGGTTGGTTGGCATTTCACCTGGTAATCCAACTGATAAAACAATTTCTGCTCTTCATCGGCCATCGACAAAAAGATCTGATCGACCAATTGAATGAATCGGGCTTTCGCTGATGCATCATCACTCAGTGGCGCGGCACACTCACCGACTTCGGTGATGATCTCCGCCATACGCAGGAAAACGGCCCTGAGTAAATCTTCCTTATTTTTGAAGTGGTGAAACACCAATCCTTTCGACACATGTGCATGCTGACAAATTTGCGCAATCGACGTGTTCTCATAGCCTTGTGTCGCGAACAGCTCAATCGCCGCTTGAATGGTTTGTTGTTTTTTATCTGCTTTCATCTTTACCCTCACCGTCACTCAACCAGCACATGGCTCAGCCCAGATCTCACACGCTTCAACAGCCTGACTGCTCCAATGATTTCCCACCACAAAACACAAACCGACCATCCGGTCTGTGTTTTTATGGCGCGATAGTAGCGGAAGGAATACGGGAGAGTAAGGGATTTCAATGGACGAACACATGACGCGTCATCGGATGTTGACTACAACGTTAATTGCGGTTGGATAAAATCAATAAACGCGGAAATGCGTTTCGCCACATTGGAGGATTTGTAATACACCGCATTGACTTGCTCTCGACCCGTGTTCGTCAGCTTGTCATGCTCAAACAACGGGATTAGCCGCCCTTCTTCGATATCTTTTTTCACCATGAAACCGGAGAGACACGCAATGCCATTCCCTGCTAACGCTAACTGCCTGACTGTCTCACCGTTACTGGACGTCAGCACAGGTTGTAGCGCTTGAAACCCTTTCAATGGCCAATGGTTAAGCACTTTGGGGCCTGAAAAGCCGATAGTTTCATGCTGCGTTAAGTCTGTCACTTTTTCCGGGACACCCCGTTTTGTCAGGTAATTCGGCGAGGCAACGATATACAACAGGCTGCTCCCGAGAGGTCTTGCATGCAACGTAGAATCACTCAATTGACCAATGCGAATCGCCAAATCGGTCTTCTTTTCCAGCAAATCCACGAACCCTTCATTCGACGTCAGTTCCAATTCAATGTCAGGGTATGCCTGCTTGAACGCTTTCACTAACGGAATGAGCTGATGAAACACAAATGGACTCGCCGCATCCACCCGTAGCCGTCCCTTCGGTAATTCTCCCCGAGCGATGATGTCTTCTTCAGCCCGTTGAATGTGCTGCAAACCTTCTCGCACCGATTCAATAAACTGACGCCCTTCATCCGTCAGTTCTATTCGGCGCGTGGTGCGATTCAATATCGAGACACCTAACTGCTTTTCGACTTTGCTTACCGCACGAGAAACACGAGCCACTTGCACATCTAACAACTCTGCCGCCGCAGAAAACCCACCGCTATCCACCACCGCCAGTAACATTTCTAAATCGTCCGACCGTGTCAACATGTCATGCTCCTCACGCAACGTCATTCAAATGGGCTAATGATACCGCCACTGCCATTATTGCATTTATAACAAATATCATTTGTTAAATAGCCCGTTTTTCACAACAAATGAACTCCGCATAATGCCTCCCAACGAAACGCAGCACGGTATGACGCACACAACGCTACCGTGATGCAACCCTAACCTGACAACAGTGAGTCATCGTATGCCTGTCGCCCTTCTTGCATTGACGCTCAGCGCCTTTGCTATCGGAACCACAGAGTTTGTCATCGTGGGATTAATCCCCACAATGGCGGCCGATTTACACGTATCTTTACCTTCTGCAGGCTTGTTAGTGAGCCTTTATGCGCTTGGCGTTGCCATTGGCGCCCCCGTTTTAACAGCGCTAACCGGTCAATGGAATCGTAAACATGTCTTGCTTGCCGTGATGTCATTATTTGTCATCGGCAACGTATTAGCGTGGCAAGCGCCGGGGTACAACACCTTGATTGTGGCCCGCATTTTAACGGGCCTCGCACACGGCGTGTTTTTCTCGATTGGTTCCACCATTGCCACAGGCTTGGTGTCCAAAGAAAAAGCCGCCAGCGCGATTGCGATCATGTTTACCGGCTTAACCGTTGCACTGGTGACCGGTGTGCCGCTAGGGACCTACATCGGCCAATCTTTTGGTTGGGAAGCCACCTTCTTAACCGTTGCGATTTTGGGTTTGATAGCCTTAATTGGCAGCGCATTTTTGGTGCCCAATAACCTTAAACAGCCACCCGCAGCGAAACTGTCTGCCCAGCTAAAAGTATTAACACAACCCCGTTTATTACTGGTTTATGCCATAACTGCACTGGGTTACGGCGGCACCTTTACCGCATTTACTTTTTTAGCCCCCATCTTGGAACAAGTGGCTGGCTTTAATGCCAATGCCATCAGCCTGATCATGTTGGTGTACGGTGTGTCAGTGACGATCGGTAATATCTGGGGCGGTAAAATGGCCGATAAAATGGGGCCAATTAAAGCACTCACCATTATCTTTTCCGGTCTCGCGGCGGTGTTGCTGGTGTTTAACGTGACAGCCGTTCACCCTGTCGCTGCGGTAGCAACCATTCTGGTATGGGGCGCCTTTGCATTCGGCAACGTTCCGGGGCTACAGGTCTATGTGGTGAAACTGGCAGAAAAATATACACCAGATGCTGTCGATGTCGCTTCCGGTTTGAACATTGCCGCCTTTAACGTCGGTATCGCACTGGGATCTTGGGGAGGCGGTATGATTGTCGCCAAAGCCGGGTTGATGAATACGCCTTGGGCTGGAGCGGTTATTGTGCTGGTTGCATTGGGTTTGACCCGATTCAGTGGTCGACTAGATAAACACGAAGAAACGTTAGAAGCGGTACCGTCTAACGGGATGTGATCCCCTTCAGCTCACCGCTATAAAAGAAGTAAATTGCTAAATAAGTAAATTGCTAAATAGATAAGTAAATTGCTAAATAAGTAAATTGCTAAATAGATAAGTAAATAATAGATAGGCCAATGTGGACATGCACATTGGCCTTTATTTTATTGCCATACCACGGAGTGCCTACAACAACCGCATCGCCTGTTCGAGCAATTGCTTGGCTTGTGCCACGTTATCGTTATTAGCGGCATTCACAGAAGGTGCAGCGCTGTTCATCGAACTCACACGGGCTATCAACGCCACATCCAATTCCACATCCAACGGCTGACCATCATCGACCAAGTGCAATACCTGATCGACCGCGATACGGCCATGTTCAGTGAAATTTTGTTTCACCGTCGTCAATGGCGGCAAGAAAAACTCGCTGTCTTCGGTGCCATCGAACCCGACCACAGCCACCGTATTGGGCACATCAATGCCGTGTTCATGCAACGCGCGCAAAACGCCCAACGCCATCTGATCGTTCGCCACCAGCACCGCATCAAAAAAGCAGGTTTGCGCCAATGCTGCACACATGGCTTGATAGCCGCCTGCCGCCAACCAATTCCCTTGCTGAATGCCCACAATGGTCGCCTTCGCCGCCGTCAGTACCGCTTGCCAGGTTTCGCAACGCGCACTGGAGGCATAAGACTCAGCCGGGCCGGTGATCAGCAGAAAACGCTGACGGCCTTGTGCCAGTAAATGCTCCGCTCCTAACGTTGCCCCTGCACGGTTCGCACTGCACACACGGTGTACGTTGGCTTGTTTAGGTACGTCAATAAATAACAAATCATACTGACTGTATTTTTGTGTCAGTAGCTCCGCAAACGCGGCAGATACCGGTATGTTCAATACAATTGACGACACTTTCTGGCCAATCAATTCCCTGACGGCAGATTCAATTTCCTGCTCGCACACATTATCAACCGCAGCAATGGCTGTGGCATAGCCCAATTCATGGGCACGTAACCGGATACCGTTATTGATCATCCCCGCACCGTGGAATGACATATTCAACGACACCACCCCAATCAGGTTTTGATTGGCTTTCAACGATTGCGCCGCCTTGTTGGGTACATACCCCAACTGCTCAATGGCCGCCAACACTCTGATTTTTGTCTTTTCGGACACATTATCTGAACCATTGGTCACGCGCGACACGGTTTGTGTCGATACACCCGCCAAATCAGCAACATCTTTAAACGTTACAGTCATGCACTCTCCACCATGCACTGTCTACCTTGCTACATACCCCACGCACTTTTCACGTTGTACCCGCTGGTATGCTTCACATTCTTGTCGCGCAGTGTAGCACGACATGAAAATTGTTTTCGGTCGACATAAATGTTTTTGAAAACATTTGGTGATCGCACGCACAAAACCCCATCTAAACGCTGCATTAGATCACATTTAGTACAGATTTCGCTATTTAATACGCGAATATTTCCGATACCGTAATGAACAAATGTTATCGAAAACAATTTAGGATCATCATGGCTACTTCATTACTGCACCTACACAGCAAAAACCTGAGCGTTGTGTTCAAGTTGGGTCGGATCCCAGAGATCATCCATTGGGGCAATAAGATCACCCATATCGACGAAGACTTACTGCTGGCAACCGAACGTCCTATCAGTCAGGCACGTTTGGATGTGGATGTCCCACTGAGCATTTGTCCTGAATTGGGCGCGGGTCACTTCAACGCCCCTGGGTTAGAGGGTCACCGTAATGGCAAAGATTTTGCGCCGGTCTTCCAGCTAGAAAAGCACACCGTTACCGACAACAGCGTGACCTTTGAGTTGGCCGACCGCATCGCCCAATTGGCACTGACGGTCACCTTCACCTTGGATCACGACAGCGACGTACTGCAACAGCAATTGCATATCGAAAACATCGGCGACACGCCTTACCAGTTAGACAAACTGGCGTGCACCATTCCGCTGCCTTACCACGCAAAAGAGTTAATGACGTTCCACGGCCGCTGGTGTCAGGAGTTTCAAACCCAGCGTTTGGGCTTTGAACACGGTGGCTTCGTGCAGGAAAACCGTCGTGGCCGTACCTCTCACGAAAACTTCCCGGGCTTGTTTGCCGGCGCGAAAGGCTTTAGTGAGCAAAGCGGTCAGGTATGGGGTTTCCATTTAGGTTGGAGTGGTAACCACCGCTTGCGTGCCGATGTGCGCAGTGACGGTCGCCGTTTCATTCAGGCCAGCGAATTGTTGCTGTCCGGCGAAATGCTGCTTGAGCCAAACGCCACCTACACCACACCAGTGCTGTACAGCACCTTCAGCGCAGAAGGCTTGAACGGTATTTCGACCCGCTTCCACCAGTTTGTCCGCCAGCAGATTGTCTCGTTCCCGAACAACAAAGTGCGTCCGGTGCATTTGAATACCTGGGAAGGGATCTACTTTGATCATAACCCTAAGTACATCATGCAGATGGCGACAGAAGCCGCCAAGATTGGTGTAGAACGCTTCATTATCGATGACGGTTGGTTTATCGGCCGCGATGGCGAACGCACTGCGCTGGGTGACTGGTACTTGGACGAAAACAAATACCCGAACGGCCTCGAGCCAGTCATTGCCCACGTGAACGCGCAAGGCATGGAATTTGGCCTGTGGGTTGAGCCTGAAATGGTCAGCCAAGATTCTCGTCTGTTCCGTCAGCACCCGGATTGGGTATTGGGTGTGGACGGCTATCAGCAGCCTTCTGGTCGCTGGCAGTACGTGTTGAACCTGCAACATGAAGACTGCTTCAACTACCTGTTTGAGCGTTTGGATGATCTGCTAAGCCGCTACGACATCGGCTACCTAAAATGGGACATGAACCGCGAACTCGTGCAGCCAGCCCACCAAGACAAAGCCGCCGTGCACGGTCAAACCGAGGCGCTTTACCGTCTGCTGGATACCCTGCGCGCCAAACACCCTGACGTGGAAATCGAATCATGTTCTTCCGGTGGTGGCCGCATCGACTTTGAAATCCTCAAGCGTACCCACCGCTTCTGGGCGTCTGACTGTAACGATGCCCTTGAGCGTCAGACCATTCAGCGCGGCATGAGCTACTTCTTCCCGCCGGAAGTGATGGGCGCGCACATTGGTCCGGCAGAGTGCCATTCCACCAACCGTAAGCACCACATCAACATGCGTGGTGTAACCGCCCTACAAGGTCACATGGGGGTAGAGCTGGATCCGGTGAAAGAGTCGGATGAAGAAAAACAAGCGTTTGCCAAATACATCACCCTGCACAAAGCACACCGTGACTTGATCCACAGCGGTCGCAGCTTCCGTCTGGATGCCGCCGACGAACGTCAGTTTATCTACGGGGTGGAAAACCACGATGAAATGCTGATCACCGTATGTCAGTTAGCGATGCCATCACACGCTTTGCCAGCCCCTGTGCGCATCAGCTGTGTGGAACCCGATGCAACCTACTCTGTGCGCATTCTGGAAATGCCGCAAACGTCGTTCCAGCTGATGAAACAACGCCCGGCATGGTTGGATAAAACCATTGTGCTTACCGGCGATAACCTGCGCGAAATCGGCCTGACCCTGCCGATCCTCGACCCGGAAAGCGCCCTGATCCTGCACCTGAAAAAACAATGATTGCACCATATTACCTCGCCGTATAACACCCTACGGCGAGGTAAACGACACAAGAAAAAGAAACAAAAACAGCGCCATAGTAAGTGATCCATAACCCGGTGGTACCGCTCGGTGCCACCGACTACAAGGAACGAAAGATGGAAATGACAATAATTACATTCTTGCTGTTCACCGGATTTGTCATCTGGTTTACCTACAACAAAGTCAAAAATTCGAATAACGATTCACACGATGGTTTCTTCTTAGGCGGTCGCTCGCTGACTGGCCCGATGATTGCCTCATCCCTGATCTTAACCAACCTCAGTGCCACCAGCTTTGTTGGCATGTCAGCACAGTCTTACACCTACAACATGTCGGTGATGGGCTGGGAAGTGGCCAGTGGTGTCACACTGGTGATGATCGCCCTGTTCTTGGTGCCTCGCTACCTTAAGCAAGGGATCACCACCGTTCCGGACTTTCTGGAAAGCCGCTACGATTTGGGCGTGAAGAAGTTCGTGACCCTGCTGTTCCTGTGCCAGTACATCATCAACATTTTGCCAACCACCCTTTATGCGGGCGCGGTCGTACTGACCGGTATCTTTGATATTCAAGGTATTCTGGGTATCACGGAATTCCAAGCTATCGCCCTGATCAGCGCCACGATTGGTCTGCTGGGCTTCTTCTATGCCATTTACGGCGGCCTGAAAGCGGTGGTGATTGCCGATACCATTAACGGTGTAGGCTTGATCATCGGCGGGATGATGATCCCGGTATTTGGCCTGTTTGCACTGGGTAACGGCAGCTTCATGGCGGGTCTGGATACCCTGCTATACGCTGCGCCAGAGAAACTGCAATCGGTCGGTACTAACAGCGATCCCCTGCCGTTCTCGACCCTGTTTACCGGTCTGCTACTGGTGAACCTGTACTACTGGGGCACGGATCAGTCGATCATCCAGCGTGCACTGGGTGCGAAAAACCTGAAAGAAGGCCAGAAAGGCGTGATTTGGGCGGGCGCAATTAAAGTAATTTCACCGCTGTTCCTGATCATCCCGGGCATCATTGCCTTCCACATGTTCGGTGCCAATGCCGGTAACCCAGATGTGATGTACACCCGCTTAGTAAATGAAGTGCTACCAAAGCCGTTGGTGGGCTTCTTCGTGGCGGTCATGTTTGGTGCGATTCTGTCTACGTTTAACGGCGTACTGAACAGCTCTACCACGCTGTTTGCTCTGAACGTCTACAAACCGATTTTTGCCAAAGAAGGCTTGAGTGACCAAGCCTTAGTAGCAAAAGGTCAGGTGTTTGGTGTGGTGATTGCGATTATCGCGATTTGTATTGCTCCCTTCATCATGTATGCCCCTGAAGGCTTATTCCAATACCTACAGATGGTCGCGGGCTTCTTCAGTGTGCCTATCTTCACTATCGTGTTTGTGGGTTACATTTCTAAGCGTGTACCGGCCATTGCCGCCAAAGTCGCTCTGGTGGTGTTCGTGAGCTCTTATGCGTCAATGCAGTTGATTTTCGACACCCCTATTCACTTCCTGCACCAACTGGCGATTCTGTTTGTGGTATGTACCACGCTGATGTTCATCATTGGTCACTTTGCGCCACGTGAGTCTGATTACGTGATGCCAGTGAATGAAAGCATGGACGTGACACCGTGGGAATTCCGCTTTGAAGCCTCTGCCGTGATCCTGTACATGGTTCTGGGCGCTTACGTGATGTTCAGTAATGTGGGCTTTGTGTCTGACGACCCTACCTTCATGCAGGTATACGGTCTGTGTGGCTTGGTGATGCTTGTGGGTATCCTTCACCAATACAAAAAGAAGAAAGGCACCCAAGCGCTGGCAACGGCCAACGCGCAGTAAGTCATAGGCGATAAGCCATACGCGGTAATTTATACGCAATAGACTAATCAGTCCTTTCAGTTGGCTCATTTCACGGCCTCGCCTTTCGGTGAGGCCGTTTTTTATCACTGCGGCAAACACACTTTATCAAACAAATTATCAACGTGTTGAGGTTTGAAGGCTTTCACCTCTTCAGGTATATCTTCTCCGGTATAAACAGCATGCACGTATGTATAAACTTGAGGCTCAACCACTTCTTCTAATACGTAACTGGGTTTGGCACGCTGCCCCATCAACACACTGTATTGGGCAACGGGAAAATGCGGGGCTGATTGAGCAGAAACAACCTGCACCGATTCACCATAAGTCGCGATGGCTTCATTCAGATATGCAGACCAATCAGCATACCATTCAGAGTCATCCACCGGAGCCTCACCCAAAACAACCACACTGTCGCCACGCTGGTAGGCCTGACAGAGTCGTTGTTCGGCCTCCGTTAAGGCGAAAACATCACCGGCGTGACTCATCCCTACCACGGCACTTAGCCATGCCACTGTTGCAATTCTTGTCTTCATTCACCATCCTTAGTGCGATATACAATACTCAACCCTTCCCATATAGGGCGCATTGGGTACTGTAATCAAAACACCTCACCATGAACAGAACCGATGGCATCATCACACCAAGACAACCGCCCCGCCGTGATCCACCAGCCCGTGGGTAACATGCACTTCTTTTTGTTTCGACACAGCTACCGCCTCGATGCCCGGTTGCTGATTGATATACTCAATTGCTTGTGTGATGGAAGGTAAGAAGCCTGCCGTACTCCAAATTTCCCCGTCCACGGAATGCTGAGAGATGATCGTCAAACTCGCCATGTCAGTGTCAATCGGCATGCCGGTTTGCGCATCCAGCAGGTGATGATAGCACTGTCCGTTAGCGTGAAAGAACCGCTCATTAATACCGGAAGTCACCATCGACATGCCTGTTAATGGCACCACGCGCAGGATTTCACCGCGCGTCCCGAAAGGATCCTGAATGCCGACATTCCATGCCTGATTGTCGTTCTTCGGAGAGTGGCCAATGGTCAACACATTGCCGCCTAAACTGATGAAACCGTTTTCGACACCGGCCGCTACCAGGCGCTGTTTCACTTGATCCGCAAAATAGCCTTTGGCAATCGCGCCCAAATCAATCTCCATCCCCGCTTGAGTGAGATAGACCGTGTGATGCTGCGCATCAAGAATGATGTTTTGCGGATCAACCTGTGTGAGCTTTTCCGTGATCGTCGCGGCACTTGGCACGTGAGCATCTTTAAAACCAATGCGCCACGCTTTCACCAACGGGCCAATGGCGATATTGAACGGATTGCGCTGATCGGCGCTGTGCTGTTGGGCAAGCTGGATCAGATTAAACAGATCCGGCTGCACCTTTACCGGGGCGATCCCCGCTTGCTGATTCACCCGCATCAATTCCGAGTCCGGCTGATTGACGGTAAAGCGCTGCGCATACTGGGCCAATTGCTGATAAGCCTGTTTGATCAGGCGCTCACCATCCGGGTGATACACCACCAGATCAATGAAAGTGCCCATCATTTCAAACCGCGCGCGATAATTGGTCATGTTCATGCTGTTGATTGTCCGGTTTTCAATACGAAAAAAGAGGGAAGCATGGCTCCCCTCTCTCATTTTTTTCTATTCAGAACGTTAGTTCATGACCCTTGTTCATGACAGGATCTATCACCGACATCAATGACGCTCAGCGGCACTGTTACCAGCGATACGGCCGTAAGTGAAGATATCAATCAAGGCATTACCGCCCAGACGGTTACCGGCGTGGATGCCGCCTGTCACTTCACCCGCTGCGTACAGACCTTGAATGATGTTGCCATCTTTGCCGATCACACGTGCTTGGGTATCAATCTTCAAGCCACCCATGGTGTGGTGAACCGAAGGCTGACGCGGTGTCGCGTAGAACGGTGCTTGATCCACTTTCAAACCAAATGCGCTCTTACGGAATTCCGGATCGTGGCCTTGGTCAACATAACCGTTGTACTGCTCGATAGTATGCGTCAGTACGTCTGCCGGCACGCCAATTTTCTCTGCCAATGCTTCCAGCGTGTCTGCCTGAATGATGATGCCTTCTTTGATTTCTCGCTCGATGGTTTCATCGGAAGTATTCGCCGCCGTTTGGCGGATCTTCTCATCGGCAATCATGTAGATCAGGCCGCCGTTATCAAAGAACGCGTCAGACAACACATCGCGGCTACCGCATTCATCCACAAAGCGTTTACCTTGCTGATTCACGAACACAAAGTTCTCTGGCGGCACAATCAAGCCGGTCAGCAATGCGCCCGATTTCGGATCGCCCACTGGCATTAACTGCACAAAGCCCATCCCCACCAGTTCCGCACCGGCTTTTTCACCGATTTCAATACCGTCACCCACCAAGGCTGGCGAGTTCGTGGTTTTGATGTCGTCCGCGATTTCTTTCCAGTACGTGTTGTACTTCTTGATCATCTGGGTATTGGCACCGAAGCCGCCAGAGGCCATCACCACACCGTGATTCACGCGCAACACTAGCTTGGTGCCGTTCGCTTGTACCGCGTTGATGCCGACCACTTTGCCGTCTTCCACGATCAGATCGGTCGCACGGGTATCGGTAATAATGCGGCCATTCTGCTCTTTAATGCGCTGTTGCAGTTTGTCGACAAACTCCACGCCTTTCGGACGTTTTGGTTTATGCGCACGACGCCACAGGGCACCGACCGGAATTTCCACCACACTGCGATCAAAGTCGATACCTTTTTCGCTCAACCAATCAACCGATTCCATTGCACGGGATGTCAGTGTTTCCACCAAGTCATACTGACCGTAAATTGACTCACCATTCAGATCGGTACGCTTACCGCCCAAATAGGTTTGAATGCGGTGCAGCTCGACAGAATCAAACAGGTACGGTTTACCTGCCGCCATATCGGTGAAGTAATTGTCTAACTGAGATTTCAGTACGTTGAAATCCTTCAGATATTCACCCACAAATTCAGATACCGGCGTTTTCGCCAATTGCATCAGGGTTTCTTTTTCGCCCGCCAACGCTGGGAAGTCGTTTTGCCATTCCGGCTCCGCCGCGTTCACCCAACCGCCAGTGCGCACGGTGTTACCGCCAATGGCTGGGAATTTTTCTAGCAGGATGACTGACTTGCCTTTGTCCAGCGCAGTCAGTGCCGCACTCAAACCGGCACCGCCGCCGCCCACTACAACAATGTCTACGGTTTCTTCAATGGTTTTCGATGACCATTCCACCGCTTCTTTGGCTTTGCAGCGCAAGGCTTCAGAGTTACCACCCGCGAGATCCACCGCGTTCGACACGCCATCAATCACTGCTTGGCTACTCACGGTTGCACCTGAAATCACGTCAATGTTCAGGGTTTGCCCTTCAAGGATCTGCTGGGGAATACGCTCAAACGCAGGGTTGGCGATACCGTCAGACTCTTTCGACGAATCAACAAAAATCTCCAGGATTTGATCGTCAGAGAACGTCACCGTCACCGGTAAATCACCATTGTGACCACGACCATACGCCGTGTACTCGCCAGCATTGAACTTGATTGGCACGTTTTGCAGTTCTTTAATGCGCTGGTGCTTCAAGGCTTCCGCCGCACTGTCGACAATCATGTAATCCATGATTTCCCACAATGGGGTTGGGATGTGCAACGCGTGCTGCTGGGCAATATCGGCAAATTCTGCGCAGGTTTCATCGTTCAGTGCTTTGGTCGCCCACGTTGGCTCAACCAAGTACCCTTTACCGACACTCACCATGTCGTAACCCTGTGCCAGCGCGTTTTCTGCGTCTGCACGTTGGGCAATGCCACCCACCCCGATCACCGGGACTTTTGCCACGTTTTCAGATTGCAGCGTGCGGTATTTGTTGATCAACAGTTCGGCATCTTCTGGCGTGACAATCGAGTTACGCGCCCAGCTACCCATTGAGAAGTGGAAGTAATCCAGACCGTGCGCAGCCAGTTTATCCAGCAGGAACATGGTCTCGTCAAAACGGATACCCGGCTGTTCAATTTCTTCCGGAGAGAAACGGTAACCGACGATGAAATCGGTTTTGCCGTGCTCGCGAGCAACATCTTTGGTTTTGGCAAGAATCGCCAATGGGAAACGGGTGCGGCGTTCAATGTTTCCGCCCCATTTATCATGGCGACGGTTAGAGTGTGGAGAGAAGAATTGCTGGATCAGGTAGGTGTTGGCACCGTGAATTTCAACGCCATCAAAACCGGCTTCAATGGCACGGCGTACAGCCTGACCGAAGTGGTCGATCATCGCTTCGATCTGATCTTTGGTCATTTCCAGTGGGGTTTCAGCGTTATCACGCAATGCCGCGACAGGGCTGGCTGAAATCGGTTGATGACCACCGTTAAATTCCGGGTTCGCCATACGGCCCGCGTGGTAGATCTGCAAAATGGCTTTTGAGCCGTTGGCTTTGATCGCCCCAGCCAGTTGCTTCAAGCCGGCCACTTTGCTGTCGGTATCAATACCTAATGCGCCAGGGAAAGCACGGCCGTAATTTTCAACGAACGCACTTTCTACGATAATGGCACCGGCATCACCGGAACGCGCCGCGTAGTAGTTGACCATTTCTTGCGTCACACCACCGTCAAAAAACGCAGATTGAATAGTCATGGGTGCCATTACGATGCGGTTCTTTAACGTGACCCCTGATTGAAATACGATTTCATCGACTAACTGAGCCATCAAACTTTCCTTCTTACAGATTAATTCTCATAGAAAAATCATTGGCAATAAACACCCATGCCTTTGCTATAAGAACAAATACACATTCCGTCGATTACGCGTGACAACGCCATAGGATGTAAAATACATCCGCGTGAAATAAAAAATGAAAACAGGGTTATCCTTGCGTGTGTTTTAAAATATCGCTGAAGAGAAAAACACGCTGAGTAAATAACCCTAAAAATACTAATGATTTGATCGCATGAGTAAAATGAATCCTTTGCATTTTTTGTATGACAAAAATGCATTGATACTCAGTCTGGCTGCATTCCAGATACACATGGTAACCACCATGTTACGGACAACCCTTTGAAAACCCAGAACAGAACAGCAACAAATAACTTTAAAAACATGAGGATGAATAAATAATGCATCCATAACACTTCACTTGACTCATTCTCTCCATTTAACAATTCCCTTGCTTTTCATCGCATTATTTCGCTCAGTGATGCATGTACCATAATGTGCACTGGCGCACACTTTTCATTTCAATACAAATATCTACGCCATCTCATCACAGCCGATAGCGTTTTCATTTAGCATTATTTCGCGACCGCATATAATGTGCATAATTGTGATGGGACACACACAAAAACAAGTTATCTCCGACGGGATAATAACCCTATTTACGCCATTCGATTTATTCCATCATTAATATATCCATCACTACCTACATTATGCGTTGGCATATAAATGACGTGGAACTTCACTAACGTTACAAACAAAGACTCACAGACAAACTGCGTCTCGCACACTGACGGTCGTGATTTCTTACACATTCTTTGTGTCCCTTTGTCTGTGCTTCCTTTTGTGCCTTGCTTCTTTTTATGCCTTTCCTTCTCTGTTCTCTCTTCTTTTTTCTCTGCTTTTTCTTCTTTGATTTTCCTAGAAACGCGTCCCTCGCAAACTCGCCCCTCCCCCTCACTTTGATGATTTTAGTGTAAACGTTTACACCAATGTGACTACAATCACAGTCAGCGGAAATCGACCTTGTTACACTGCCTGCAAGTTAAGGATCCGCAGAGCGTGAAATCGATGTCGACTCTGCCATCACGATCTTTGTTATCTCGTTTCCGTTACCCAGATAAGGTGAGCGAACAGTGAAAGTATTAGTTACAGGCGGTATGGGTTACATCGGCAGTCACACTTGCGTACAGATGCTGGAAGCAGGCATGGAGCCGATCATCGTTGATAACCTGTGCAACGCTAAGGCAGAAGTCCTCTCGCGTATCCACGCCCTGACGGATCGCACGCCGGTGTTTTATCACGGCGATATTCGTGATGAAGCCTTTCTCGATCAAGTATTTGCCGAGCATGACATCAAAGCCGTTATCCACTTTGCGGGCCTGAAAGCGGTCGGTGAATCGGTCGAAAAACCGCTGGAATACTACGACAACAACGTGAACGGCTCTTTGGTATTGGCCCGTTCAATGCGTAAAGCGGGCGTGAAAAGCCTGATTTTCAGCTCATCGGCCACGGTATACGGCGATCCTGAGATCGTGCCAATCACGGAAGATTCTCCGACTGGCGCAACCACGAACCCTTACGGCCGCAGCAAATACATGGTGGAAGAGTGCCTGTCTGATCTGTTCAATGCCGAAAATGACTGGAGCATTACCCTGCTGCGTTACTTCAACCCGGTCGGCGCACACCCGTCTGGCACTATGGGTGAAGATCCGCAAGGGATCCCCAATAACCTGATGCCATTTATCGCGCAAGTAGCGGTTGGTCGTCGTGAAAAACTGTCGGTTTATGGAAACGATTACCCTACGCCGGATGGCACTGGCGTGCGTGATTACATCCACGTGATGGACTTGGCTGACGGCCACATTGCGGCGCTTAAAGCGGTGGGTGAAAAAGCCGGCCTGCACATTTACAACCTGGGCACCGGTAAAGGTTCCAGCGTATTAGAAATGGTCGACGCCTTTGATCAGGCCTGTGGCACCCCAGTACCGTATGAACTGTGCCCTCGCCGTCCGGGTGACATCGCAGAATGTTGGGCCAGCACCGACAAAGCCGAGCGCGATTTGGGCTGGAAAGCCACCCGCACAGTGGCGGAGATGACCGCCGATACATGGCGCTGGCAATCCACCAACCCGAACGGCTACTGATTCGTAAAACACAAAAGCAGCCACGCCAAAACGGCAACAGAAGACTTTTTATTTTGCGCACATTGAGAACACGATAATGGCAAACATTGAATTTAATCCCGTTGATCATCCGCACCGCCGTTACAACCCACTGACCGGTCAGTGGATCTTAGTTTCCCCACACCGCGCCAAGCGTCCTTGGAGCGGTCAGGATGAAAAACCGTCTACCGAGCAACTGCCAAGCTACGATGAGCAGTGCTTCCTGTGCCCAACCAACAAACGTATTTCCGGTGACGAAAACCCAGATTATCAGGGCACTTACGTATTCAGCAACGACTTTGCCGCCCTGATGGTGGACTCGCCAGAAGCGCCGCAGTCAAGCAATCCTCTGTTCAAAACGCAGGGCGTACGTGGCCTGAGCCGTGTGATTTGTTTCTCTCCGGATCACAGTAAAACGCTGCCAGAACTGTCTGTGCCGCAGATCCGTGGTGTGGTCGACACCTGGAACGAGCAAATCGAAGAGTTGGGTAAAGACTACATCTGGGTACAGGCGTTCGAGAACAAAGGCGAAGCCATGGGCTGTTCACAGCCGCACCCACACGGTCAGATCTGGGCTAACAGCTTCCTGCCAAACGAGATTGAGCGCAAAGAACACAACCTGAAAGCGTACTACCAAGAGCATGGTCGCAACCTGTTGGTGGATTACGTGAACGCTGAGTTAGAAGACGGCTCGCGCACCATAGTGGAAACCGAGCATTGGATTGCGGTCGTGCCTTACTGGGCAGCATGGCCATTTGAAACCATGCTACTGCCAAAAACCCATGTACGCCGCATGAACGAACTGACTGACGCACAGCGTGATGACTTGGCACTGGCAATCAAGAAGCTGACCAGCCGTTACGACAACCTGTTCCAGTGTGCGTTCCCGTACTCCATGGGCTGGCATTATGCACCGTTCTTTGAAGCGGGCACCGACATTGAACACTGGCAACTACACGCCCTGTTCTACCCGCCACTGCTACGCAGCGCATCTGTCCGCAAATTTATGGTGGGCTACGAAATGCTGGCTGAATCTCAGCGTGATTTAACCGCCGAACAAGCAGCACAACGCCTGCGTGATGTGAGCGATGTGCACTACAAGACCGAAGCATAACGGTACGTAAAGCAGATAACTAAACCGGCTTATTTTTCCGTCGCGAGCGGGTACTCCCCCTTCTCGCTTGCGACAGACCCCAATTTGAAGACGAGAAACAACCATGACGAATGCACTTATCCAAAACGTAAAAACCGCTTTTGAGCAAGTTCTGGGTTACGCCCCAAGCCACATCATTCAGGCACCGGGCCGCGTGAACCTGATCGGTGAGCACACCGACTACAACGACGGTTTCGTACTGCCTTGCGCCATCAACTACCAAACGGTTGTGGCAGCGAGCAAGCGTGAAGACAACATCGTGCGCGTGGTGTCGGTAGATTACGGCAACGCAGTGGATGAGTTCGACCTGACTCAAGCCATTACTTTCCAAGAAAACAAGATGTGGGCGAACTACATTCGTGGCGTGGTGAAGTGCCTGTTGGCGCGTGGTTACCAGTTTACCGGTGCAGACATCTCTGTGAGCGGCAACGTCCCACAAGGTGCGGGCCTGAGCTCTTCGGCAGCACTGGAAGTGGTGATTGGTCAAACCTTCAAAACCCTGTACAACCTAGAGATCAGCCAAGCCGAAGTGGCACTGAACGGTCAGCAAGCAGAGAACGAATTTGTCGGCTGTAACTGCGGCATCATGGATCAGATGATCTCTGCCGAAGGCCGTGAAAACCACGCGCTACTGTTGGATTGTCGCAGTCTGGAAACCCAAGCGGTTTCTATGCCGGAAGACATGGCGATTGTGATCATCAACTCCAACAAAAAACGTGGCCTGGTCGACAGTGAGTACAACACCCGTCGTACACAGTGTGAAGAAGCGGCGAGCATCTTTGGCGTAAAAGCCCTGCGTGATGTGACCATTGAGATGTTCAATGAGAAAGTCGACACACTGGATCCACAAGTAGCTAAGCGTGCACGCCACGTGATCACTGAAAACGACCGTACACTGGCAGCCGCTGACGCACTACGTGCGAACGATCTGAAACGCATGGGTGAGCTAATGGCTGAATCTCACGCGTCAATGCGTGATGACTTTGAAATCACTGTGTTTGAAGTCGACACACTGGTTGAAATTGTGAAGAACGTGATTGGCGAGCAAGGCGGCGTGCGCATGACCGGCGGCGGCTTCGGCGGCTGTATCGTGGCACTGGTTCCACCAACATTGGTTGATGACGTAAAAGCGGCAGTTGAAGCACAATACGAAGCAGCGACTGGCCTGAAAGAATCCATCTACGTGTGTCAGGCCAAAGACGGCGCTGGCTTGGTAGAAATGCTGTAAGGCTCGCGATACTTCCTCGATAAGCGACAAAGAAAGCAAAAAGACACCGCGCAGACGAGAATTTGCGCGGTGTTTTTTGTTGGGGGGATATCTAGGTTGATAGGTTTCCTTTCCCCATTAATAGGGAAATTTAACGCAAACACGATTTCATTCACTTTCTGCAATTTCAGTAATGTGCGTAAGAAACGTACTGGCTAATTAGTCTCGCATTCCCTCAGTGTATTCACACTCTCAAGTTTTTCTTTGACACATATATTTAGTCACTAGCCAGGCTGATATTTTTAATAACTGTGATTATTGGCAGTTTGACTTTTTTTGTTTAAATGTATAATGCACCTAAATGTTTTGCATACGCACAACTTGCCATATCAATTATAAGAACAGGGATGAAATGAGATTCCAAATATTGAAGGTAACGCTCGATAACACTGAATATGAGATTTCAAAGTTCAAAGAAAGCAAAAATAATCTTATTAGCGTTATGACAGGAAAAAACGGCGCAGGAAAGAGCCGCATACTAGAATTTATCACTAATAGTTTTTATGTTAGTGATGACTTTCTACTAGAGTACCCAGAGAACTGGAGTTTTCATTTCAACAATCCTAACTCTGACTATAGTCACAATCAAGTTATGTACCGTGCTGGTACTGAAGTGTGCGAAATGCAGAGGATAAACAGTAAACTCGCGAGTATATTTAAAACATCAAAGTTTATTGAAAACCGATATGATCTTTTTCCTAGTCGATTGATATGTTTATCTACAAGCCCATTCGATCGCTTTCCTTTAAATACCAAAAAAGCATCCAAACAAAGTATATATTCATATATAGGAATGAAAAACAGTAAGCGTAGTAGTTCTTTAGTATCCCTAGTTTCTAATGTCATTGATAGTATGTTCAAGGAACCAGAGAAGATTGAAACTAATCTCGAAGTTATAAAAAAAACCCTTTCATATTTAGGATATGGGAATCGTATATTAGTATCTTATCGTTCCAACTTTAAGTTAAACGAAACTGAACTATCAAGACAGGTAGTGTCAGATATTCTATCAAGTGTTGACGGCCCAGTATTTAATGAAAGAAGAATTGGTTCTTATCAATGGGATCAGGCTGTAGAAGAAGTCTATCGGAGCATTCAGACTTTAATTTCTGCTAATGGTTGGAAGTGGAAGTCATCATTTAGTATCCCGATAAATTTATCAAAAGGGAATTTTTTAGAAGATGATTATATTAAATCGATCCAAGTTTTATCGATGTATGAATTGTTTTCAATTAAGAGCTTAAAGTTATCTATATCTGGAGATAACCGAAAGTTTGTAGACTTTACACATGCAAGTTCTGGTGAACAGTGCTTATCTTTAATGTTGTTGGGAATTGCTAGTCAAATTGAAGATGGCTCATTGATCTGTATCGATGAACCAGAGATAAGCCTACACCCTGAGTGGCAAGAAGAGTTTGTACCACTCATCGATAATTTGTTCTCAAATTACAAAGGATGTCACTTTGTGATTGCTACGCACTCCCCTTTGATTATTTCAAAACTTGTTGGTGATCATTGCAGTGTTTTAGACCTTGATAGAAATGAACAGATAGAATTATCTAATAACAGAGGTTATTCTTCTGACTATCAATTGGCAACTCTTTTTAAATCTCCCGGATTTAAAAATGAATATTTAGTCAATGAAAGTCTAGATATTCTCACATCCTTATCTAAAGAGGTGAATGTCGATGAAGATGTACTGCAGCGAGCTGAAGTACTGATTAACTTACTGGAGAAGTTAGATGAGATAGATCCTGTTTATTCTCTAATCTCAACAATTAAAAAAGTAATTGAGGTCGTTGTTAATGATCGATAACGAAGTTGAATATTCAGAGGAACAAATTCAGCTAATAACTCAGTACTTGGAAAGAGAGAATATTAGCGGAGATGACTGGGGAAACGAAGAATTCAATGAAATAAGAGGGGTAATCAAGAATCATTACAAAATAGAACAAGGTTATAAATGTCCTTATTGTACCGTCGTTTATCCTGTTAATCATGGTATGGCTTGGGATATAGAACATATTGTAGCTAAAGATAAAAAAGTTCAGTTTATGTTTGAACCTAGAAATCTTTGTGTAGCATGTAAAGATTGTAATGCCGCAAAAAGTTCAAAAGAAGTACTCACCAACCCAACTAGGGTTAGATTCCCTAAAAATAGTAGGGACTATAAGATAGTACATCCACATTTTGATGAGTATAGTGAACATATAAGTGCTGTTGTTCCTGGTGAGTTTTATAGACCTTTAACGGAGAAGGGGGAGTTTACAATTATTACTTGCAGATTACTGAGGTTTTATGGTGTTGTTCAAAGAGAGCAACCAGAACAAGAAATAAATGACTTGGCCAAGGTTCTAATTAATTCAGAGGGGGCAGCAAGGCGTGTAATAGAAGACGAATTGGTTCGTAGAATTACAGCAAAAAGAAAGCCATAATGAACACTCAATACATTTAATTAAATATAGAAACTTTATGAAGCGTTTAAAATTAATCTATAATGTCAGTTTTAATTTTGATTCGTTAAATTGATTCTTGATATAAAATTAACCTTTGACATGTTCGCAATAAATTGAATTTATATTGCGTTATTTTTAACTCGAAATATCACAATCTGGAACTTTAAGCACTACCCACCTACTTACTAACATGAACTCAATCTTACAACCAATGTGTAAGATTGAGCATCAATACATTCAGCCCCCTATCACACATACGACTGCTTCACTATCAGCTCCCGCAGCCATTTATGGCTTGGGTCGTTATCCAGCTGCTTGTTCCATATCAGGAACAGACCACCGGCAGATAAATCCAGCGGCAACGGCTTCAATTCGATATTTGGGTTGTCGGCAAATTCTTGCAGACATTTGCTTGGGTAACTCAAAATCAGATCGCTGTTTTCACACAACCGCACAGCACTGGCAATGTTTGACATGTTCACCGCATAGTCGAGCGTGAGGCGTTGTTGATCCAAGACTTCGTGCAGCAACCAGCGGGCGATCCCGCCTGTCATCACTTGAATGTGGCGGTACTTCAAGTAGGTTTCCAGATTCCATGCTTCTTGCAGTGCGGGGTGGCCTTTTCGCATCACGCAAGCGGTGGTGTCTTGCAACAATTCTGCATAGCGAAGGGAATCCGGCAGGCTTTCGATGTGGGCAGTGGCGCGTTTGTCCCATTCAAAAATACCTATGCCAAAATCCACTTCCCTTTTTTGTAGGCGATGAATGCTCGCTTCATTCCAGTCGCGGTTTTCAATCGTGATATGCGGGGCAGATTCCAACATGGTCGGGAAGACATGCTCGAATACCATGGAATAGGCAGTTTCAACCAAATCAAAGGTAAACAGGCGGTTGCTGTTGGCGGGGTCAAATTGTTCCGGCGCACTCAGCTGATCAATATGCAGCAAAATCGCTTCTAACTTGGGTTCCAGCGCCAAAGCTTTGGGAGTGGGTAATAAGCCTTTCGACTGGCGTTCAAACAGCGGGTCATCAAACACTTGGCGCAATTTTGTCAGCTGTTTACTGACCGCAGACTGGGATAAATAGAGCTTACTGGCCGTGCGTTTTACGTTGCGTTCTTGCAGCAGTACGTACAAGCAAATCAGCAAATTCATGTCGTATTTAAGTAGGCGAGAAATCTCTATCATGATATTCCTGAAGGTAAACGCATGGGTGAAAAGAAGTCACTTCTTATCATATCACTATTGCGCTACATTCCGCCCCGTCGATTAACTGGGGCGCTGATTTGCCCTCTATGATGCATGGATTGAAAGGTAATGACCGAATTTGAAAAGATGATGGCTGGCAATGACTTCGATGGTGGCGATCAGGGTATTAATGCGATTCGCGACAGGGCGTCACACTTGTTGCTGACATTAAACCAGACCATTGATGACACCCAACGCAGCGAGCTGTTGCATGAGTTAATGGGCAGCATCCCGGCTTCGAGCATTATCCGTTCACCGTTCCTGTGTGAGTTCGGTAAAACCATTTTTATTGGTGAAGGCACATTCATCAACATGAACGTGACCATGCTCGATGGCGCTAAAATCAGCATCGGCAATAATGTGTTAATTGGCCCGAACACGCAATTTTACACCGCCAGCCACTCGCTCAATCACTTAGAACGCCGCAACTGGGAAACCTATTGTCAGCCGATCACGGTGGAAGACGATGTGTGGATTGGTGGCAATGTGGTGATCAACCAAGGGGTGACAATCGGTGCACGTTCTGTGATTGCGGCCAACTCGGTGGTCAATGCGGATGTTCCGCCTGATTGCCTCTACGGCGGCACGCCGGCCAAACTGATCCGTCGTATTGACGAGAAATAATACGACACACAAGCACACAGCGTCGTATGAATATGTACGCTGTGTGTTTGACACGGTGGAGAAGCACGAGAGCATCATGACGTCATTCCTGTCTCACTCTCACAGAGCTCGTGAAGTGATAGGCTTTCTCCCTCAATTCGATTAGCATTTGGCTTTCTTTTCATACCCTTTTTGAGTACATGAGCATGCTCGCGTATTTGTCCGCTTTACCAGCCTATGTCTCCCTATCTGCCGCGATCCTGTTTGAAGTGATCGCCACCAGTTTGCTACCCCGCACCCAGTCTTTTACCTCACTGCCTTACACAGTCACGGTGCTGGGTTGCTACGGCTTGGCGTTCTTTTTGTTGTCCGTCACGGTAAAGACTCTCTCGATTGGCGTGGCTTATGCCATCTGGTGTGGCGTGGGGATCGTGCTAGTCGCCTCTGCAGGCTGGTTACTGCACGGACAAAAACTGGATGTGGCAACCGTGATTGGTATGGCGCTGATCATCGCGGGTGTGATAATCATTAATCTGTTTTCGGGAAATGGGCATTGATTCCACCAGCGGCCTAAATTACAGATACAAAAACGGACTGCCTTTGCAGTCCGTTTTGCTGTCCACACTCGCGGGATACTTACTCGTAATCAGACGAGTACGTTTCTTCGTAAGTGTGCGAGTAAAGCTCGAATAATGTGCCGAACGGGTCTTCTAGGTACACCATTTTCGCCGGCTTGCTGTCATCTTCTGGGTGATAACGCATGATGTCCATTCTGACTTTACCGCCGTATTGTTCTACACGCTCAATGGTGGCTTCAAAGTCATCACTTTGTAGTGAAAAGTGGAACAAGCCAATACGAGAGAAATCAACACGGTGGCGCTCTTGGTGATCAACCATCTCAAACATTTCAAAACCGACACCATCCTTCGTCACAAGGTGGGCAATATTGAAGCCTTTAAAGCCTTCTCCGAACACTTCGATACACATACGGCCGATGGCGGTTTCACGCTCTTCGACAACAGGGGTGTTGTCCATAACAATGCGTAGACCAAGTGCTTTAGTATAAAATTCAACGGCTTTAGTCATATCGCTGACCATAATACCAATGTGACTCATTTTCATAATACTGCTCCAGATTCGCTCTATAAGGTTTCGTGTCAGGGGCATTCCCTGTGTCGATGAGGAGAGTATAGGGAGCACTGGTTATTAGTTGAAATTATCGATTATTATATAAATGATAATTTATTTTTATTATCGTCATGCAATAAAAAAAGGGCTTGTTCCAAGAACAAGCCCTTCGGTTTACATCAGAGTGTGATGGTGTGCTTACGCGTTATCGTTCTGCACACGCATAAAGCCGTCCAGTACCGCGACGGTGTTGTAACCCAGATCGTCAACGGCATAACCGCCTTCAAACACGAACAGGGTCGGCAGATCCAGCGTACCCAACTGACGGCCAATCTCGGCGTAGTCGGTGCGGTTTAGCTTAAAGAAGCTGATTGGATCGTGCTCGTACGTGTCCATACCCAGCGAGATCACCAAAGCATCGGCACCGAATGCACGGATTTTTTCCAATGCAGTCGCCAGTGCAGGGCCGTACAGTGACCAATCGGTTTTACCCTGTGGCAATGGCAGGTTCAGGTTGAAGCCTTCACCTTTGCCTTCACCGATCTCATCATCAAAACCGATGTAATGCGGGTAATCGTAATCCGGATCACCATGGATCGAGACAAACAACACGTCGTCACGCTCGTAGAAAATGCTCTGAGTACCGTTACCGTGGTGGTAATCGATATCCAAAATCGCCACTTTATCTTTACCCTGACGGCGCAGTGACTCTGCTGCAATCGCGGCATTGTTGATGTAGCAGTAACCGCCCATCAAATCTGGCGCAGCGTGGTGACCCGGTGGGCGACACAGGGCAAACGCCGCTTTCTCACCATTCACCAGCAGATCAGCAC
Organism: Photobacterium aphoticum; assembly: GCF_001029435.1. GTDB lineage: Bacteria > Pseudomonadota > Gammaproteobacteria > Enterobacterales > Vibrionaceae > Photobacterium > Photobacterium aphoticum. The sequence continues at coordinate 185,882 of NZ_LDOV01000016.1, forward strand.
CAGTCAGAGCACATTCCATCGCGGCGTGGATTGCTTCAAAACTGGTTTTGGTGATCGCCGCTGTCATATCAAAGCTGTAGTAACCCAGCTTGCCTTCGATGTCTTTTGGAATACGATGGCGCAGGTGACGCGGGCTCACGAAGCAGTACGGTGACGCATCATGCTCGTCGCCGTAACGTGCTTCCCATTCAGACCATGCTGACTGCAGGAATGCCACGTAATCTGGCGTATGTACCCAGTGCATTGGCTCAATACCAAATACCGCAGGCTCACTTACAGTAAAACCGCCGTGCTGATGAATGGCATTCAATACCATGTCTGCACGCTCTGGTTTTTCAAAACACGGTGTCGGTTCACCGGACAGGAACTCGTACTTTACGCGGTGCAGGCGCTGTTTGTCGGTGTAAATAACCTTCATTTACTTCTTCAGCTCCATCCAGAAACGCTCGTACAGGCCAACTGCATCGCCGACGCTGCCCAGGAACTGGCCTTTTTGCTTCACGTCTGCTGGCGGAAAGATGATTTCGCTGTCACGAATGCTCGCAGGCAGGTGCTGCAATGCTTGCAGGTTCGGCGCAGCGTAGCCGATTTCTTTCACCAAGGTGGCTTGGTTTTCTGGTTCCATCAAGAAGTTGATGAAAGCGTACGCGGCTTCTTTGTTTTCTGCCTGGCTTGGGATCACGATGTTATCCATCCAGAAGATCGCGCCTTCAGTTGGGTACACGTATTGGATCGCCGGGTTTTCTTGCTGCGCACGGTGTGCGGTACCGTTCCACTGCATACCCACGTTCACTTCGCCCGTAATAAGCGGTACATGCGGTGCATCCGAGTTGAATACGGTTACCGCAGGTTTCAAGGTTAGCAGACGATCAAACGCTTGCTGCAACTCGGCTTCATTTTGCGAGTTCACACTGTGGCCATTGATGATCAGCGCCATGCCCATCACATCACGAACGTCATCCGTCAGGAGCAACTGACCGGCGAATTCCGGCTTCCACAGATCTTCCCAGCTTTTCAGCTTACCCGCCGCGATCACATCAGAGTTATAACCCATTGCCGTACTGCCCCACATGTATGGCAGCGAGTAGTTGTTTTGTGGATCAAACTCTTGATTCAGGATAGTGGTATCCAGATCGTTAAACGCGGTAATCTTGCTTTTGTCTAATTTGTGCAGCAAGCCGTCATTCGCCAACTTGGACACATAATAAGTGGATGGCACCACAATGTCGTAACCTTTGCCGTCAAGCAGCTTTAGCTTGGCGTACATGGTTTCGTTACTTTCAAAGGTCGCGTAGTTCACCTTGATACCGGTTTCTTTGGTGAAATCTTCAATCAAAGATTGTGGCAGGTATTCAGACCAGTTGTAGACATTGAGTGATGCCGCAGAAGCAGGCACAGAGAAAAGACCCATCAGGGTTAAAGCAGCAAGTGTTTTATTCATTTACGTATCGTCAACTAACATAATATCAGTAATTTTGACGCGATATTGCGCCGGCGCGCATTAGACCGGAGTGACGACGGCAAATCAAGCGCTAAGTAATCGTTTACTTGATATAACACAGCACTTATCCATAGGCGACCAAAAAACAAACAAGCAAAATGATACATTCATCACAAAATTATTTGAGGCGTATGTAACTGTTACGTTTGATTAATTTTGTTAATGCTAACCATTTGAAATGCAAATCACACCTTCTTGCCCTGCTCCCTATAGTTAAATTAACAGTAGGAAACATGCAGGTTAAATTATGAATGTGCATCTCCACTTTGAAAAAATAGATAAAACCACCTTCTTTGGCGCCATCCTTCTTATTCTTGCCGTCATCATCCCTATCCTGATCTGGCCTGCGGAAGGCGCGTACTGGATAAACACGGCCAAAGACATCATGACCAACCAACTCGGTGTGCTGTATCTTGCCTTTGGTCTTATCGCCATCTTGTTCATGCTCTACATCTACTTTAACGCCATCGGCCAAATCAAACTCGGCGATCCTGGCGACCAACCGGAATACTCTGCAACCTCTTGGGCTTCTATGCTTTTTTGTGGTGGGATCGGAGCGAGCATTCTGTACTGGGGAATGATTGAATGGGTATTTTATTATCAGTCTCCGCCTTTTGGCGCGCAGCCGGGCAGTGCGGAAGCCATTAAATGGGCGACGGCTTACGGCATGTTTCACTGGGGGCCGATCGCCTGGTCGATTTATCTTATTCCGGGTATTCCTATTGCCTATTTCTTTTATGTCCGCAAACAACCGGTATTAAAAGTCTCAATGGCACTCAAACCGGTATTAGGGGAAGCGAAAGCCGGCGGCACCGTAGGCAAATGCCTCGATATATTATTTATCTTTGGGCTATTAGGCGGGGCTGCCACCACGCTGGGATTAGCCGCGCCAATGATCAATACTGGCTTGAACCGTTTGTTTGACTTACCCATTACCCCTTTCAGTGAAGTGGGTGTGTTAATAGTCTGTACCCTACTCTTTTCTTATTCCTCTTATAAAGGGATGGATAAAGGGATCAAAGTGCTCAGTAATATTAACTTCTGGATGGCAATGGCATTATTGCTGTTTATTTTATTGGCTGGCCCGACCCTGTTTATTATTGAAACCGGCTTTGAAGCGGTCGGTACACTGTTATCGAATTTCTTCAATATGGCGACATGGTTAGATGCCGTCGGCGGACAGCATACCTTTCAGGATTCCCGTTTCCCGCAAAACTGGACCGTTTTTTATTGGGCATGGTGGTTGGTATTTGCGCCTAGCATGGGGTTGTTCATTGCCCGTATTTCCCGTGGCCGTACCATCAAGCAGATGATTGCGGGCTCCATCATTTATGGCTCACTCGGCTGTGCGCTGCATTTTATCATCATGGGTAACTATGGCTTGTCACTGCAATTGTCCGGGCAACTGGATGTGATCAACACCATTAACCTCAAGGGTGCGAACGAGGCCATTTTTGCCATTCTGGCGGAGCTACCTCTGGGGCAAGTGGTGACCGTGGTGTTTATTCTGCTCTGTATCATTTTCACTGCCACCACATTTGACTCCATTGCCTTTATTTTGGCTGCCGTCGTACAAAATGATGTATCGGAAGATCCAATGCGCTGGAACCGCCTGTTCTGGGCATTTTTGCTCTCCTTCCTGCCGTCGGTACTGCTGTTTATTGGCGATCTGAATACCTTACAAACCGCCGCTATCATTGGCGGCACGCCATTGCTGATCATTGCTGCCATGTTGATGCTGTCCGGGTTTCGCGCTGCCACCGCCGATTTGTGTCTGCAAGAAAGCTATTGTGAGGATGTCATAAATATCGAGCAATTACCGGAATTTGACCCGTGGTCGATTGAAGGCAAGGCACTGGCTGATTTTGAGCGGCTGAAGAATGAGGCGATAGATTCAGCGAAAGTTGAGCGGGAAAGCTTGGATGCCTTGTGGGAAGCCCGAAACCATTCTCGCCACTGTTATGCGGCACATCCGAAAGCCGATCATACACACTGCGAATGCCAAACCACACTACAGCAATACTCGCAACAATGGCGCTTTGCTTATCAACGCAAACTGGACGCGTCACTGGCCGTTAAAGCAGCACGGCGACGCTTTGATGCGATTTTGAAAAACAAACAGCAGCAAGATGTCGTGATGCATCAATAATCGGCGCACTTTACGGCATAAGACTGTACCGCATGACGTCATGCTGCAAAATCACAACAAGGGGTCACGACACCGTTACAACACGGAATATTTATTTATCATCCAAACTCGCCTTGTCATCTGACGGAGGCGAGATCACCTGCGAGGTCTCATAGATCTTGCGATTCAGTAATTCACTTTTTGCGGCTTGGCGGTCAGCATCAATGGCGTCTTCCAATGACATCGCCATGTCTTTATCAAACAATTTCATGATGTTATTCAAGATATCACTGAAAATCATGGGTGCTGCCGGAATCGCCAGCAGGGTATTGAGCAACAGGTAATGCAATGATTCATTTTGCAGCGCCAGCGCAATGGTCCACATACAAAACGGGATCCCAAGAATGAAAAACCACTGTTTTTTCGTCATCGTTGCTTCTCCTTAAGCATGATGAAAGACATGATTTTCGCGCCTTACCTTACGCATACACACGGCACCTTACGTACACGTTAAGGGCAAAGCATATTCACAATAAACGGATCCCCCACACTTTGGCAATGTATGCCGTCAGGCCAAAGCTCACAACAGAGACGAAGCAGCAAATAAGCAGGGTCAGCCAGAAGGAATAGCGATTTAGCAGGTATGGAAACAGCAGAAACATTGGTAAGGTCGGCACCACATACCAGAAGGTGTAAAAGGCGTGGTTAGACAGCTTTTCCTGCCCTTGGCCTTCGATGTACATCCATATCAATGCCAGAATAGTCACTGTCGGTAATGCCGCCACCAGCGCCCCCAGTTTATCGCTGCGCTTTGCGACTTCGGAAATAATGACCACAATGGCTGCGGTTGTTAAATACTTAAACGCTATCCACCACATGACACAACCTCCAGACAGTGATAAATAAACTTATTCCACACCCTCTTCCATCGCCGCAGGATAAAACACCCACATATCCTGCGGGATCCCACTCACATTGGTCTGCTTTTCGAGCAGCAGCAAACCTTCTGAGACATACCAGCCAATCAGGCTGTCAGAATGAATAATGCCATTTTGATAGCAGACATTACGGAATACCTGCGCTTCAATGTTCTGACCGGATTCCTGATACTGACGCTGCACGGTTAAATGGGGTAACGACCCGCTGACAGAAAGGTTTAATTCCGCCCCGCCAATTTCGGTGTAATAGGTATGATTCACTTCGGAATGATTACGCAATGCCGCGCTCAACTTATCAAAGAAGGTGACACGCGAGGGCTCAACGTCCTCATCGGCAGGAGTGAAGTCATCCACACTGATCACTTCTGTGCCGGATAACACTAAGGAGGGAAAAGATTCCAGCAGTAAAACTTCCACTTCTTCTGCGGTTAAGCAATGCATCGGCGTGTCTTCTTCAGCCGCAATGGCAGGCATGCTCACCATCCATACTGCCGCCCCAAGGAGTTGACAATAACGTACTGTGGTGTCCTTAAACATCCTCTCTCTCCTTGGCCATCAACCTTTATGTCGTAAGACGTCACTCTCAAAAGCAGAGCAAAATCGGTAAGGACATTATAGTCAATGCGATGCATAGCGGTATATCAAAACATCACTTTTGTTGGGTATTCAACGCATGTGCACTGGATAGGTACCACGCAGGTGGTTGGCGTTTGGTCCATTTAGCAAACGCGGCTTTATCACCCAGATAAAAACGGCGATAAGCCTCTATCGGATCGCCCTCTACTTTGTATTCATCAGGCATGGCTTGGGCGAAAGGCGTTAACCCGTGGGAAGGAAAGGTTAAGGGTTCAATTGTAGCCAGCACCGCAATGGATTTGTGATCAACCGTTTTATCGTAGCGGTATTTGTATTCTTCATTGAGTGCCAGTGCTAAATCACGCAGCCACAGGAAATTATCGTATGACGCCTCCACCCACAGTACGCAGGGGTGCTTCACATGGGTCGATTTATACGGGGTTTCAAAACCTTTCTTGTTCAGTGCCGTACACAGCATCTGTACGCTTTCTAGAATCATCTTCACGACATGTTGGTCACAATGGGCCTGCGCGCAGGTTTGAATATCCTCATCCAATACAAAAATGTTCATCCGCCTCGTTGCTCCTGTACTGAAAATGCTACCTAGCAATGAGTACGCAACGACACCGCCATTCGATTACTGACAATCAAACTGCCCAATGGTGATCGACACTTTATGCTCGCCGACCGAGTCAGTGTAGACGTGGCGCAATTGGGCACCTTGTTGAATTAAATCAGCGGTAAGGGGTGTCGTGCAGGCAGCTTCCACCAATGCCGGCCGTAGTTGATCGATCAGTTGCTTCGGGGCAGTGCCATCATGGACGGCGGTAAGAAAGGCATAGTGATAAATCAATGCCTGTTTATCGACCTTAACCGCTGTCAGTTGTGTGTCGGCATCCAGCGTAATCGGCAAGGCTGCATTGACGGTTTGGGCAATCTCTTCCAGTTGCTGTATCAATGCAACTTGAGGATCCGCCTTGTTACCCTGCAGTCCCAAATACCCCGCGACCCCCATCCCTATAACGACAGCAGCCAATGCCCACTTTTGTATTGATGTCATGACGGTTTCCTCTTGAATGATTATCTGAGATTCATGATGCCGATGTGCGCTTACGCTGCGCCCACCATTCACGTCCCACACACATCACAGCGCCGACCGCGCCGGTGATCACACACACCCAATGCAGGGTACTGATCGACCACCACCCATGTAACGGATTCACCGCACTGAATGGGGCAAACGGCGAGACATCCACATGCATGATGCTATCAAAAAACACATGGCTGAATGTGCCAATATACGCGCTAATAAAAGCCGTTTTCCAGCGAATCGGCAAATAACGCCGCCACTTAATCACTATCAGTCCCCATTCACTGAGGTACTTCCCGGTGAGTGCAGCCAACAACCCTAATACCAACGCGCCCAGCAGCGTGTGAGATATACCGTGTAAATCCCCTTCTTGCGTCAAAAGCACCACCAAGGGCTGAATATCCATCACAATTTGTGACCAACCAAATACGGTAAGTGAAAACCCCGTCTGTGCCACGCTTTTGACCAACAATGCGGGCCCCATATGCAAAGGTGTAAAAGGCATCCTCTTCCTTAGCTCCCATTAAAACCACCATTATCCATTCACCCTGAGGCTATTATGGTGATGCCGAGTGTGTAAACCATTAATAAGAATAGAATGCAAAGGCGCGGGCGAAAAAAAGACCCAACCAAAACGGTCGGGTCGATACAGGAAGGTGACAGCGCACAGCAACTAGAGCTCGACAGGGCTGCTGTGCACCATCTGTTTTTGGTTATTTGTCAGTAAGGTGTCATCACATTGAGGCGTGCTTTACGTTTGAAAAACGACACCACGATGCAACGCTGATAGGACTGACATTGTTACTGTTTTTTTACTGACGTTGTAACAGGTAATGTGACCTGTGGTTTTTATTGTTTGGCGATCTGCTCAGCAATGACTGAGCAGATCTTTTCAGGCATTTTTTCTTAGCCGGTTTGACTCAAACATGCTTACTGCACAGACGTTGCACGGCCCGCACGCTCGCCAGACGCGGTACGTACCCATACCTTGCCAGCAACGGCAGGAGGGTTAGCCGCATCAAATACCTGCCAGCTTGTGCCGTTATCTTGCGAGTATTGAATCGTCAAGCCAGGGAATGGTGAGTTCGCATGCAATACGCCCTCCACCACTTTGGCACCCGGTACCGCAAGGTTGAAATCAATGCCTTCAGCTTCCAAATCGGCAAACACGTGCTGGCCTAGCAAGTTTGCAAAGCGGTTGTAGTCCGCATCACGTGCCGCTTCATCAGCAGGTTTAGACTGCAGATCATGCGCTTCCCATGGCGCGGTGTGCCATGCACGCTCAGCCATTGCGATAATACGCGGGAAGACCATACCTTCAAACTGCTCGCTGGTACGTACGGTTTCAGCCCAGAGTGAACTCTGTAGACCGGCCACGTTTTCAGGACGCTCCAGTTTCTTCACGCCTGCAGACGCCACCACATCCTCTTTAGAGATCGGCGCACCGGCACGGGTAAAGTCAGCATTCGCGAACACGTCATCTGGCATGTAACCAAATGTCTTACGGGTGTCCGTGTAACGTGGTGCCCAGTAGTAGCCACGCTCGTTTGGATCGGGCTCGTACGGGTGGTCGAAGTAGAAGTGAGTTGCGTGGTTGTAGATCACCTTGAAGCCATTGTTGGCCAGGTTGTACGCGCGGTCACCCACACCCCACTCCCAAATGTTCTGCCAAGCATTACCCGTTACGACGGCGTTCGCCATGTTCGCACGCGGGTACACTTTACCGCTGTGCATCAGACCATCTTCCCAGCCGCCCAAGTTCAGACCGTGGTTAGCGGTTATAGCTGCGACACGCTCAACAAAGTACTGGCTCAGCTGATCAGGGTCAGTGATGCCTTTGTCATTGTTCGCAAAGAAAGCGTCACACACCGGTGAGTTCTTCCATGCACCTGCTACTTCATCACCACCGAAGTGGAAGGTTTTCAGTGGCTGAATGCCTTGGTGAAGCGCAGCCAATTCACCCACAACCTGATCAACAAAGTTGAAAGTTGATTCCATACAAACGTTCATCGCGTTGTCCGTGAACATCTGTACAGAGAGGTACTCCGACTTATCGTCAAAGTCCGTCATCAGGAACTCTTTCGCTGCTTCAGGCTGACCTTCTTCCATCAAACGGTGGTAACGCGCTTCCATCGCTTTCACGGCGGCGTGTGCGTGACCAGGCATATCCAACTCAGGGATTACTTCAATGTTACGCTCTGCCGCGTAAGTCAGGATTTCACGGTACTCTTGTGCGGTGTAGAAACCGTTAGAATCCGCACTACCGTCAGGACCTGCGCCCAAGAACGGTAGTAAACAGCTGCGCTCTTCAGGATCATGACAACGACGAGAGCCGATATCAGTCAGCTCTGGCAGTGATGGCATTTCAATACGCCAGCCTTCATCATCCGCCAAACGCAGGTGCAGTTTGTTCAACTTAAAGCGGGCCATTTGATCAAGCAGACGCAATACGGTGGTTTTATCACGGAAGTTACGCGAAGCATCCAAAGAGAAACCACGGTATTCAAAACGTGGGGCATCGGTAATTTGTACCGCCGGCACATTGCCGTTATCCACTAACTGCAACAGTGACTGTGCCGCATAGAATGCACCCGCCGCATCGGCAGCCGCGATCTTGATGCTATTTTGTGCCGCATCCACCGTCAGGTTATAAGCTTCCGTCCATACAGAGCGGCTGTTCAGCGATACCTGTCCCCAGCCCACTTTGATCACTTTTGCCGTTGTCGGCGACCAAGGTGCGACAGTCAGACCCAGTTGCTCAGCCAGGTACGTGGCTTCTTGCTCGTAACCGGCGTCGTAAACCACGATCCAGTCTGCATCCAGCGCAACATCACCAGTGCCGACGGTCATTTGTGCCGGTGCAGGCACCACGCCCACCACGTCATCAATCTTTGACAAACTCGCATTGCGCTCAAAACGCTGCTCAGCCGTGAACGGATCATACAGATCCGACAAGCTGGCTGAATCGTAACGTTTCCACTGTTTGGCGGTGGTGAAATCCCCCACAAATGGCAATTCGTCTTGTGGCAGCACAGGCACTTTGCCATCAATCATGTTGCTGGTGCTTTTGATCAATGCAGAGACAGCGAGGCCTTCATGCTCAGACACAAAGTACCAGTTTGGCATGATATCGGTTTTGGCTGCCTGCCAGTCTGAACCGTCAAAATGAATATCCAGACGTTGGCCTGCTGGCAGCCCTTTGAACGCGGCTGTAGGTTCCAGTTTAAAGATATCACCGTTAACATGGGTGATAGTGAATTGGTCGGTTAATACGGTCGGAATGCGGCGGATATGACTGAACCAGATAGACCAGCCCGTTGCTGGCAGTGCGGTTGCACCTTGGTTATCCAGCGCGATAACGGCGCGGAAGGTACGCCACTCATCCTGAGTGTTATCAATCACAGTGTAAGACACAGCAACATCGTTACCGAACTGATCAAGCGCCTGTTGTGGCAAGGCAAATGCCTGTGATGAGCACAATGCGCCAACCGCGAGCGCAAGGGCTGAAGTGTTCCATTTCATTACGTTCCCCTTTATTTTACAAACTGAAATAAAGGTAAAGCAGTCGACCGCCACAGAGAACTCTTTTAGAAGAAACAAGCAAAAACATGCAACGTAATGGAAGTGAATACACCAAAAATCGGAATGATACCTTTAACAATTACAGGCGATTTATTAACCGATCACACTTTTATTTTGCGCTTAAAATTAAATTTATGAATGTTTTATAGGCGTACAGGGTGTGTATCACGCCATCAATAAACCTAAAAGGAATATCCCACCCATCAATGAAGCAATAAAGTGATAGCGGTTGTAAAGGGATGACTCACCCGTATCACTCTATTGAGGGTATTTATGCAACCGTTGCACCGAGCTACGCTTTTGCCACGCTGATCTGTAACGGTGCAAGGTCGATCCCTTCTATCTCGCACACGGCCTGAATCGTCGGTAAGCCACACAAACGCTGTAGGTATGCTGCCAAATGCGGGAAGGTCAATGGCGAGCGCTTCACAGGCAAACACCATTCCGCCAGCATAAATAAGAAATAATCACAGGCTGAGAGTTCCTCACCCAACAGATACGGATGTTGTGCTAGTTGATCATTGATCACTGCCAATGCATCACCAATACGTTCATCTTGGGCCGCAATCACATTGGGGATCGTGCTTTCATCATCGGTGTGACGGTGCGGGTAATAACGCACCATGAGCTCAGCTTGTAAGGTGTTATTCAGATACGCGAGCCATTGAAAAAACAACGGACGCTTTGCATCCCCCAATGGCGGGATCAACCCAAATTCAGGATGGGATTCACACAGATGAATACAAATCGCCGCACTTTCAAAAATAGGTTGGTCATTCACCACTAACGTGGGAATACGCCCCGCAGGATTCAATCGCAGATAATCGGGTGATTTTTGTACATTGGCTTTCTTATCCACCAGCAACAGCTGATAAGGTTGCTGCATATGATGCAATAAAAAATGCGGCGCCAGGCTGGCATTATTGGGGTAATAGTAAAGTTGGTACAACGTCGCCTCCATGTAACACGCTGTAAAATCAACTCTCCTCGTTAAAAGAAAGTTGGGAAACGACGATCATCCCGCATGCGAGACGGATGATCAAGCCTGCCATACCATGATGGTGGTCGTCATACGATGGTGCATGGCCGTATGCAAGACGCAAAAACCATGCTGACGGTATAACGCGATATTATGCTGTTCACATTGCAGATAAAGCACGGTGATCCCGAGCTGCTGCGCCTTCTCTTTCGCGGCGTTGAGTAATGCAGACGCAATGCCTTTCTTACGATGTGCTCGCGCAACATATACTCCGCCCAACCAATGTTCATATTCTGGATAATGGGTGTTTTCACATATTTTCAACTCAACAACACCCACCAGCTGTTCATCATCGTAGGCGACCAAAGCTAAAGGAAGGGCGTGACTGTTCACGGCTTTTTCTTTTATTCGCTGAAAGAGCCAGGCTTCGGTCACCTCTGGAGCAATATGGGACCATTCATCAAAATACCAACGCGTGATCGTCGAGACAGCATCTGGGTGATCAGCCAATAATCCTATTTGCATTCCTTTTCCTCTCCGACATCTCGTTGCGGTTTATCCCTTGCCCACTAATGTATTCGCTGCTCACCTCTGATTATACTGAATCACGAATAAAAAAATAAGCTGCCATCGTTCAATGGCAACTTATTTCGTTTTCAACAAATTTTGATGATGACTATTTAATTCGTCTTTATGCTCGTTCTTCCTGGCAAAATGCCAAGCCATCTTGAATAAAACCATTCGGATCAGTCATATCAAACTGTTCATTCAATTCAATATCCAATACATTGAATTGGAGAGAGTCTTTATTCACAATACCATTGAGTAGACGATCTTTACTGAACTCATTCAAGACTAAGTTAAACAAAAATATCCCGCTGTCTTCTGAGGCAATACCGGAACAGGTAAAGGTTTCCGAATACTGTTCGCGCCCTTCTCCTGCTTGTACGAAGCAATTCAAATCATTACGGGTAAAGCTTTCTCCCTCATAGCCGCCAAACACGATAGACAGCGTGCTGAGACATTGCTCAGGCGTTTTATCAAACACCAGCTGTAAAGAAGAACCAGCCTGAGAGTTAGCGTTAAGCACAGTACGCATTTCATTGCCATAAAATGACAAATTATTAGACACCCACCCACCTTCTTCTTTAATCACAGCCTGTGATGAGAATGAAGTACATAATAATAAAAACACAGCGAGTGTTTTTTGCATATTCAAATCCTTTGAAGCAAAAAGTCAATTTGACCATGCAGAAAATAGTTATTAATGAAAATATTTATCTACACATTCTGTTTTAAGCATAGTAAAAAACAGAACCGATACATAATAAGATAAGATGCAATAACACCATACCCAATAAGTACTATCACGTTGGCTTAATGATTGAGAAACACATATTGAAAGTGTGGTTAGTATCTACGGCTCCTCTTTTTTATGCAACGCGTTGATTCCTAAAAAACAAAGTAGTTCTAAATTATTGATTGAACCAACAATATTCACCGATATTCTTTGATAGCGCGCCGCATAATCTCTCATTGGCACTTGCAATTTGAAAAAGAAGAAAGTGACTGATAGCCACTTTCTTCTTCCTCTACACGGCAAGAGTAAACATTAAAGATACGCGCGCTAAACATGCGTCATTTAGCATGCGCCATCTAACATGCGTCATTTTGCATGCGCCATCTAACATGCGTCATTTTGCATGCGCCATCTAACATGCGTCATCAAATATGCCAATCTCCGCCTAGTGATTTAAACACCCCTACCGTGACTTGCGCCGTTTGCAGTCGAGCGGGCTTTGATTCAACCGCAGGGCGAAGTAAATTCAACGCATACAAAAAAGGCCCGTCATTTCGACCGGGACGCGCAGTCGAGGCTTCGTTGTATTGGCGGAGCGCTGGCCGGCATTCCGGCGGGACTCATTCGACCGCAGGGCGAACGTAAATTCAACGCATACAAAAAAGCCCCGTCATTTCGACCGGGACGCGCAGTCGAGGCTTCGTTGTGTTGGCGGAACGGATGGGGCTCAACGCGCACTGCCAGTGCCGCGCCCAAAAGACCGAAGGG